>CAJVXH010000006.1 GCA_913009835.1 uncultured bacterium | reverse complement strand
GAGGGTGGGGGGAGGCAGGGAACAAGTGAGGGAAGACAGAAGGGTGATGGAGTGATCGTGCTGCGTTCCCTGTATAAAAGTTTATTTCTGTATTTTTTTGTTTTTTTTTTAATGATACGGCGACCACCGAGATCTACACTCTTTCCCTACACGACGCTCTTCCGATCTGTCGATTTGATGGGCTTTATGATTGCCAGTACACTCGCGGGTTGGCAACAAAGTGTAACCCGTGAATGAATTCCCGGGCCACCTATTGTCGCTACGCATCGCTTTCTATCTACATGGAGGAAATTCACATGTCTATACGACCAATATTGAGAACAACTTTCACTTTGCTCTTCGTCCTTCTAACATTATCTGTATCCACTTTATCCTTGGCTCAGGTAAGTACTTATTCTTACGTATCTACAGTTATTGGTGATGGATCAAGATACGAGATCATACAGTCTCCATTATTGAGAAAGTTGACTTTTAAACTTGATAAAAGAAATGGTTTTGTCTATCAACTTACATTGAAGAATGATGGCTCTACCGGATGGGCTACAATGAACGTCATAGCTAGGGATAAGACGCTTATAGCTGGTGATCAGAGTTTCCAGATATACTGTTCTGGAACAATGGCACGTGACACGTTTATGCTTAATATTCATGATGGTACAACTTGGAATTTGGTAGAGGATACCGACACGTCTGACCTGTTTTGGTCTATAGTACCCCATTAACAGAGTGAGCCCGGCAGCTTCGTCTGCCAGGACGCTGGTACTTGGGAAACCTAGGGCCACCCGTCACCCGTCTGTGATAGACATTTTTGCCATTCTATGAGGAAACCATGATTTTGTCTGAGCTGCGCATTAAGAACTTCCGGTCCATTAGGGATGCAACACTTAACGTTGAAAATCTAACGACTTTAGTCGGAGCGAACGGTACAGGCAAATCTACGGTACTCCACGCACTTCGTTTGTTTTATGCTCAGCCTGAGAAACGTGGAGGAGTAGTATCCGTTTCAATGCAGGATTTCTTTAACCGTGATTCTTCCAAGGCAATTGAAATAACCTGTACCTACGAAGAATTGAGCGACAATGAACGTGATCGATTTGGTGATCGAGTTCAAGACGATAGCTTATCAGTAACTCGTGTTTTAGATGCTGAAGGTAATTCAAAACTCCATGGTTCTCGATTGATGCATGGCGCCTTCAAACTTATTCGCTCGGCTAGTGCTGCTAAGGACATGAAGTCCGCCTATGATGATTTGAAGAATGACAATCCCAAGTATTCTGACCTCCCCAAATGGACAAAGAAAGATGATGCAGAACCTGCCCTACAGGAATGGGAACACACTCATCCTGAGGATTGTTCGCTCAATTTGGACGAAGGTGCTTTTTTTGGTTGGGGCAATGTTGGTAAGGGAAAGCTTGACAGTTCAACCAAGTTCATCATGGTCCCAGCTGTACGCGATGCTTCAGAAGATGCTGAAGACTCTGCAAGAAGTGCCATAGGTACACTGCTGGACATGGTTGTGAGAAAACGCCTAAGAGCGCGAGAAGACATCAAGAAATTACAAGAGAAAATCAATACTGAATATCAGGAATTGCTTGAGCCCACGCGTGAAGTACTCGGTGCACTTGGTGAAGAATTAACTTCCTCACTTAGCAATCTCATACCATCAGCTACGGTTACGCTAGATTGGAATACTCCCAAGGATATGTCTTTGCCGATGCCTATAGCGGATGTTCAGGTTTCTGAGGATGCGTTTCTCTGTGCGTTGAGCCATGTCGGTCATGGTCTTCAGCGGGCTTTCATCATCACGTTGTTGCAACACTTGACCATGCAATCTGAATCAAGAGAATCCGATGAAGATTCGGGTTCTGCGTCAGTTCTCCCGAATCTGATTCTCGCCATCGAAGAACCTGAGCTTTATCAGCATCCAAACCGCCAGCGCCACTTTGCGCGGGTGCTTCGTCGAATCGCGACAGGTGAAGTCACGGGAGTGACCAAGAACACGCAGGTAATCTACACCACGCATTCTCCCCTTATGGTGGGGCTGGATCGATTCGATCAAATACGTCTTCTTCGGAAGCAACCGACCGAACAGGATAAACCGAATGAGACGGTAGTAGAATCTGCCAAACTGCAGGTAGTGGCTGACAAATTGAAAATAGCGACGGATTCTAAGGTCGATTTCACATCTGAGAGCCTGCGTGCACGCCTTGCTGCCATAATGACCTCCACAGTAAACGAGGGATTTTTTTCCCAAGCCAACGTCCTTGTTGAAGGTGAAGGCGATCGGGCTGTAATACTCGGTGCCGCTACACTATCAGAAAAGGACTTGGAAGGTAATGGAATCTCGGTTGTGCCAGCAGGCAGTAAGAACAATTTGGATAGACTGTATTTAATCTTTACATCGTTTGGAATCCCCTGTTATTTGGTGTGGGATAACGATCACGGCATGAAAAGTTCAGAAGAGCAGAAACAGGTAAAAGCAAACCGTTTGCTTCTTCATCTGCTTGATGAACCGCAAGAAGATTGGCCTGTGAAGACTTGTAATACCTATTGTTGCTTTGACAAGAATCTTGAGAAACTTCTCAAATCTAGCATTCCAAGTTATCACGACATCATGAGTGAATTGAAAGAAGAGTATGGCTACGACAAGGATAGAGATGCACTCAAGAGCCCCTTTTTGATGTCTGAACTACTGAAACGAGGAAAGCAGCAAGGGTATGAGGTGGCTGAAATACACCAGATAGTAGACTTCGCTCAGAGTATGATTGGCAACGGGTGACTTGACTAGCTTGCTAGTTGGGTTTTAGGATGTAATTTCAAATACAGATCAAAGCAGGTTAGCTCACAAGAACTTCTTCACATCTTAGAGCAGACCCTTGGTCGCGTCGACGGATTTATCGGACCAACCTCACCACCCCGGAGAAGACACTATCAAATGTTGGGTATTGACAACATACCCACAAAGCACTATCTTCTGACGGCTGGAAATTCCAACCACCCAACCTACCTACAGCCCCCGGTGTGAGTTCGTCTCCCGTATCACCGTAACCTACCATCATTACACGTTCTCAGGCCAATACACCTCATTCACCATTGCAACACCAGCACACGCCGCCATGCCTATCAACGTCTACATCCAACCAATCCTCACCGTCCTCCGGATCTGCGTCCGCTGGCTGGCACATCTACGTCCTTTGTTCACGCGTTTGCCCCGACTTGCTCGCCAAGTCGGGATGATCAAACCCTCGATGCCCGCGCAGACTTTGTTGGCGCGGAGCGATCCCACCGCAAATACATCAACCTGCTCTCCACATGACTCCCCTCCCTGCGGCCCCCGTGAGGACACACTCGGCCTGCCCACCGGCGCCCGACGTGGACACTGGAAGGTCAAGGAGAACATCCAGCCGCTACGACCCTGCCCGGTCGTCCATGACAGCACAGGCCAGCCGGTACCGCCCGAGCTGCTCGACCCGTACGGCCGCCTCAAACGCCGCTGTCCCACCAGAAAACGCAAACGCTACAAACCCAAGATCCCCACGTCAATGCCCGTGCGGGCTCGCCCGCGCGGCTCCACCACGTTCAGGCCCGTCTGGAAAACTTGCAAGCGCGGCTCCACCACGTTCATGCCCGTGCGGGCTCGCCCGCGCGGCTCCACAACTCGTCATATCGTAGTCCCACGTCCCCAGCCAAACGCTCTGATCTACCCTGACATCATCTGGCGACGCAAACACGGCTACTTCTCCGCCCGTGCCGGCTTCATCCGCGACGCTCAATGTAGCCCGGCTTCGCCGAAGCCGGGGCAGAGTCCCCGCCAATCGGTATCGCTGGGAAAAGCCGTCATCCTGAACGGTTTTGTGAAGGATCTCTCTTTTGCTGTTCCGAGGGACGAGAGACCAGAGACGAGCGCAGTTAAGGATCTCTCTTTTGCTGTTCCGAGGGACGAGAGACCAGAGACGAAAGCCGGCAATCCCCCAACAAAAAACCCAGTCCACATAGTGAACCGGGTTGAATCATTTTCGTGCTCGTCAGTTCCTCAAACCTCAGACCTCATACCTCAGACCTGTCAGTTCGACTTAGAGGAACTTCTTCACATCTTCGAGCAGTCCCTTGGTCGCATCGACGGACTTGGCGAACATCGCCTTCTCCGCGTCGTTGAACGGATACTCGATAATCTTTTCGATACCGTTCTCACCGAGTACCAGCGGCACGCCCATGTAGATACCTTCATAACCGTATTCGCCCTCGAGATATGCGCAGCACGGCAGCACCCGATGCGAATTCTTGACAATCGCTTCAGCCATCTCGACAGCGCCAGCGGACGGTGCATAATACGCCGAACCGAACTTCAGCAGCTTGACGATCTCGCCGCCGCCCTTGGCCGCACGGTCAACCATCGCCGCAATCTTCTCTTCGCTGACCCAGTGGCTCAACGGCAGACCAGCAATAGTCGTGAAACGTGGCAGCGGAACCATGGTGTCGCCATGACCACCGAGAACCATCGCCTGAATGTCACGCACGCTGACACCCGTTTCCATCGCGATGAACGCACGGAAACGCGCCGTATCCAGAATACCTGCCATGCCGAAAATGCGGTTCTTCGGGAAGCCCAGAACCTGCTTCGCGACGTAAGTCATGGCGTCCAGCGGGTTCGCAACCATGATCACGATAGCGTTCGGGCTCAATGTCTTCACCTGCTCCATGCAGGGACGCACGATCGCAACATTCGCCTCAAGCAGATCGTCACGGCTCATGCCTGGCTTACGTGGACGGCCAGCGGTGTGAATCACAATATCGCTGCCTGCGGTGTCGGCCCAATCGTTGGTGCCGGTTACCTTGGTGTCCGTACCCCAGACCGACGCGCTCTGACGCTGGTCCAAAGCCTTGCCCTGCGGCATGTCCTCTACGACGTCGATCAGCACGACTTCCTGCGCCAACTCCTGCAACATCAATGCCTGGGCAGTGTGCTCGCCTACATAGCCGCCGCCAATAACCGTAATCTTACGTACCATCGGTGTACCCTCCGCCTGCGTTCTGGGAAAGTTTGTGAAATATGGATCGTTCTTCAACTCGACAATGTCGCTCCCCTAGCACGCGAAAACCAGAGAGACAGAGGTCGTTGGACCACAGGTTTGAGAGATGAACAGTCAGGCATGAGCTATGAACTCAAGGCAGCTACAACTTCAGTATCAGCAGCACAGTTGATTACATCACTTTTGTTCATCCTGTTCATGCGCACGACGTCAGAGATTCTGTACATTGCAGCCCATCACATCTCGGGGGAGATTTAAGTCGATGTTCAACCTGTTTCCATTCTCAGACCCAAACAACCCGGCACTGGCGAGCTTCACGTTGATCGGGAATCTCAGCTTTGGCGGGCGAGATCAACCACCAGCCAACCCGATCAAACTCAGCATTCCATGGGACGATCTACAGCCCACCTTCGACCTGTTCTCGGTGATGCGCTGGAGTACGCGGGTATCAAAATTCTCCGGTCGGGACGAGGAGATGACTGCGCTCCGTGAATGGGCAAACGGACCGCATACCGTCTCCGCAAAGTTCGTGGTCGCTGACGGTGGGATGGGCAAGACGCGTCTGGCAGCCGAGTTCGCTGAGTTAATGATCAAGAATGGATGGAGGGGTGGTGAAGCCGCCGGAACCGGACATCGTAGCGGCGGCGTTGCTGCACAAGATTCTGTTCGCGGAGGGAAAGGATGATCTCGCTGCAAATGCCGAACGGTTATGGGCGGCGATTGAGGCTGACCCGGCTGGCGCGTTTTCACGCATTGAACGGCTGGCTGATGACATGCACTTCGCGCTCGGGCTTGACACCGTACCGTTCCGGGACGCATTGGAGGAAATGGTTGAATCATACGTAGATCGATGCCGAATAGTATACCCGAAGTTGCGCCTAATACGGCTGCCGCAGGTATTTCTGCCGTTAATGTGTTCTGCCTGTTACATTCTTCTATCGCACACAGGCGATCTTTATGAGCGTGCTAATCTATATAATGACATATCGATTTTCGAAGACCTGCGCGGTGATAGTCTTCACGCTCTGGATGCTAGCGAACATGCGATTGAAGTATTTCGAAAGTTAGCTGAAGATAATCCCGCCCGTTTCCGCCCAGACCTTGCACAGAGTTTAAACAACCTGTCAGTCGGATATTCCAACCTCGGTCGGCATCAAGAAGCATTGAAAGAAATTAAAAGGGCGGAGCGTTTGTACATGACGCTTGCGGAGGAGAATCCCACACGTTTCCTCCCAGACCTCGCCTCTATCCTGAACAACATGTCAGTCTGGTATTCCAACCTCGGTCAGCGTGAAAAGGCGTTGGGAGCGAGTGAGGAAGCGGTGGAGATTCGGCGGGCACTGGCAGCGGAGAATCCCGCCCGTTTCCGCCCAAGTCTAGCAGGCTACCTCTGTAACCTTTCAATCAAACATTCCCTCCTCGGCAGACATGAAGAAGCACTTGTGGCGAGTGAAGAAGCGATGCAACTTCGGAGAGAGTTGGCGGCAGAGAATCCCGTCCGTTTCCGCCCAGACCTCGCCTCTAGCCTGAACAACCTGTCGAATGAATATTCAAAACTCGGAAGGCACGAAGAAGCGTTAATTGCGATTGAAGAGGCGGTGATGGTTCGACGGGCGCTTGTAGAAAAAAATGCCGCCCGTTTCCGTCCAGAGCTAGCTGATAGCCTTCACAACTTATCTGCCCGATATTCCAAGCTAGGTAAGTCCAATGAGTCGCTGGAGGCAATTGCTCAGGCTGTGATAATTTTCCGACAGCTCGCTGCTGAGAATCCACAGTGTTTCAATGCTGATTTGGGAGGAAGTCTGGGTCAGAACGGTGATATCCTTCGAGGTTTGGGGCGAATACGCGAGGCCTGCGTGTCTTGGCAGGAGGCGGAGGAATTGCTGGTGCCGTACGCTGAGAAATGGCCGGAGTCGGAACCTGGGCAATGGTATCGGCAAGTCGTTGCGTTGTTGAGTGAACACTGCGGGGGATGACTTGTGAGACTGGAGTCGGGAGAAAACAAACGCCAGTTTGGGACTGGTGGATAATCCCTGTTATGACCTTCGGTCGTAACAGGGGCATGTCAGATTGCACGAAAATTAACACCGAGATCCTTCACTTCGTTCAGGATGACTTCTTCCCACCTCCAGACACACAACTACCAAGCACACGTTTTTTGCGCCAGGCTACCAACTTCGATAATCGGCGTTGGATTAACCAGCACGGGCAAGAGTAAAAACCGGCACACCATGAAAGGCATGCCGGTATGATATCAAACCGGGTACATCAAATCTACGGACGATGATCCCAGACATGAATGTCTGGGGCACATTCAATACTTAGGCTTCGAACGGGTGAATGTGAACCGTCCTCGGGCGACGTCCGGCGGTGGTGAACTCAACTACGCCGTCCATCTTGGCGAACAAGGTGTCGTCCTTACCCTTGCCGACATTCTTGCCTGGGTGGAACTTGGTGCCACGTTGACGTACAATGATCGATCCAGCAGTAACCTGCTCGCCACCGAAACGTTTCACGCCAAGCATCTGCGGGTTGCTGTCGCGACCGTTACGCGATGAACCCATACCTTTTTTATGTGCCATTATCGGCCTCCAACTCTATCACGACCGCGTTGGTAGAACCAACACGGGCAAGATACACTATCAGTTTGTCAACCGCGTTGGAAAAACCAACACGGGCAAGGTCAGCACCTACGACGGGAGCTTGACCTGCTTGATCGAAATGCGGGTGAACTCCTCGCGGGCATTACTACCCTTCCGGTAGCCCTTACGACGCTTCTTCTTGAACACCCTGATCTTTTCGCTGCGGGGATGGCTGATCACTTCGGCTGTAGCTGAAGCACCGTCAACATACGGACCACCGACTAACACTTTGCCATCCCAATTGGTCAGCAAAAGCTTGTCTAATGATACCGATTCGCCCTGTTCCACCTTGAGACGAGGCACATCAATCTCGGCCCCTTCTTCAATACGGAACTGACGTCCCGCGATTTCTGCAATCGCGTAATTCATGAGAATACCGTTCACGTTGTGTTTTTTTCCAGAACTGCAAAGATAGGTCGGACCCGTCGGAGAGTCAACGTGCACACCGAGCGCCTCTCTACATTCACCCTCGAGAGCAAGTGGTGGAATGTACGTATATTTGAGCATGAAACTATCCACAACTCTCCTGATATTTCTGTTGATGATGACGCAGATTGTCGGATGCGGGCTGTTTGACACCCGTGACCCTGATAATCCGGTCGGGTCGCAGAGCCCGGACGATCTCGCGCTCAGCCCCGAAGAAGTTCTGACACAGCTGGAAACAGCATTCAATCTCCACGATCCAAACCTGTACATGGCAGCGATCAGCGTTGATTTCAGATGCAGCGCTGAGCCGACAGCATTTCCCGACCCGTCATTCTTCGAGGACTGGTCATACACCCGAGAGGATGTTTTTATCCGCTCCCTGCTGGCACCAGCCCTGCTCCCGCCAGATTCATCAGCCAAACTATCATTTGAAGCCATTGACGAGATCTCGTTTGCAGATTCCGCGATTTTTCGCGAGAGTTACCGTCTGGAAATTGCACCGTTTGATGACGAATTGCCAAGACTCTACGAAGGATTCGCCGACCTGATTATGAAACGTCAGCTGGATGGAGGGTGGAGATTAGTACTTTGGAGAGATGATTCCGGAGGTGAGGGGGTTGCGATTAGCCAACTCAGGGCGGCTTTGTAGAATCACATCCCAGACATAAATGTCTGGGGCACAGCGAGATTCCTCCGCCAGCTCAGCCCAGACATAAATGTCTGGGGCACAGCGAGATTCCTCCACCAGCTCAGCCCAGACATAAATGTCTGGGGCACAGCGAGATTCCTCCACCAGCTCAGCCCAGACATAAATGTCTGGGGCACAGCGAGATTCCACCGCCAGCTCAGCCCAGACATAAATGTCTGGGGCACAGCGACTTAAACACCAGGGATACTCTGTAACTATTCATCGTGTCAGGTGTCGCATCCATGGGAAAGGGTCAGGAGGAAATGATGAAACGTGCTCTGTGGTTGAGTTTGACTGTGCTGTTGATATTTGTGCTGGTTGTCGCTGGGTTGGCCAAGACAAGGGCTGATAGCGTAGTTGCTCTGGATTCGATGCTGGCATGTCGCCTTGGACGGCAGCGTTATCTGTCCCGATTGCGGGGATGTTCTCGCAGATGTTCGGGCTCAGGATTGCGAACACCTCTGGCAATCAAAAGACTTCAGAGTGCCAGAGCGGATTCGGCGGATTCGTCCGATGCCACCCATACCGCCAAATGCCTCCATTGGTGGATCGAGTAGTCACTTCAAGAACACCATTTTATGAAGCACGGGGGAAGTACCTGGAACAGTTACGCGGACAAGATATACGCCGCTTGCAGCGGCTCCCCGCCATTGAAGAGTTTGATTTCCAACGTCCATCGGACCCGAGTGGAGAACCGATACGCGGCGACCTAATATATCCAGCACCTCCACTTCCACCAAGGCTGGATAGGGAAGCGAAAAAGTAATGGTAACCTGCTCATTGAACGGGTTAGGCCAGGTTTTAACTATAATAGGATCGTCCGGTAATTCGGTCGATCCTCTCTCCTCTACTGAAACAAAATCCGTCAGAAAAGCCCATTCCTCTTCGGAATAGGTGCCAGGAGTGTTGGTATCTCGTGCAAGTACGCGCCAGAAATACAACTCGGAATTGCTTAGTTCGTCTGAGGAAACCGCATAAGTGGTATCCTCGCCCACATCGTATATGGTTGGCGTAATGAAATCCGACTCGGTATCAATCTCCAGCGAGTATGAAACCACTGTGACCATAGAGTCCGGATTGCTGGAGGATTGCCAACTGAAATGCACCGAATCGCCATCCACCGTCTCCCCATCCAGAGGAGCTATCAGATGAAAAAGTTCTGGCGGCATGATAAATGATCCCTGACCCTCAACTTTTAAGCCGCTCTGCTCAACATAAACCGGTATCCCAAAACTGAGACTGTCAGCCCACCAACCGGTAAGCTGAGGAGTGAAAGCGATGGTGAAATCTACCCAGTCACCCGGAATCAACGTTAACGGCAGCACCGGTTCAACAACTGTAAAGTAATTATCATTCTGCCAGTGAGGATTGATCATCTCAACGGGTTCTGTCCCAACGCTGTAAACACGTTGCGTCCAGTTGCGGGTGGTGTTGAGCGGTACAATTCCAAAATTGTGGTTGGGTTCAAGCACGAAAACAGATTGACCTGTCGGACCGTCAGCTCCTTCGTCGATAATGCGGTTTGTGGAATAGACGTAATCACCCGCCTCAGTTCCATCGCCATCGGAAGCCATCGAGGTACAATAGATTGTGATGGTGCCAGTGTCGGCAGGTGGCGCGATCCACATAACAGTCCAATGTCCATAACCTTCGCCCTCAAGGACGCCCGCTTCGGTCTGGCCAACATAGTCGGGCTGGGGATATGGATTTTCGGAAACGGTGCTGAAAGCATCTAACACCAAGAAATTGCCTGCTGCCGCATACTGATCATCAATTGCCGTTAATTGAAAGCCCCAGTGATCAAAACCCGGGCTACCCATGACTATGCTTATCTCGTACAGGCTACCCGGTGAGTAGTTGTTGGAGACACCGCTTAGGGTGATACCGCCGAAGCCACTGTCTAATTCATATGAATCATGGCAGACGACACAGGTGTTCGCTGCTGGTGGATCACCAGCATAACCATCCGAAGGACTATCGGACTCTGCCTGCGTAAATCCCGGCAATAACAACAGAAAGAGTATGATTCCGAACCCGCACATCACTCTCAAGGGAGTCTCCTGATGAACCGTTTGCGCACTAGAGCGTACTCTAAAATAGGACGAGCTTCAGGTGAAGACAACATTCTCCAAACACTACGAGTTCTGGGGGACTGAGAGCCTTGCCCAGGCGTGTGCACGGGGTATATTAACTGTCTTGATCATTTCGCCGAGGAATTACTTGTGAACTCTTTGCTCCAGGCTGATCCGAGTGACAGTGTCAACCTTCGCATCCACCGCATCATTGGGGGAGCGGTTTTGCTATTTGCGTTGATACTCTATTTCAGCACCATGGCACCAACAACTTCGTTCTGGGATTGTGGGGAGTTCATCGCCAGTTCTTATTCGATGGGCGTTCCACACCCGCCGGGAGCTCCGTTCTACCTGCTGCTGGGTCGCATGTTCAGCCTGTTCATGCCATTACCCGACATAGGGATGCGTGTCAACGCACTGTCGGTTATCGTCAGCGCACTGACTGTCTTGCTGGCATATCTGATCACTGTGCGTCTGGTGAGACGCTGGCGTGGACCCGAAACAGAAACTGCTGACAAGTGGGTGTTGTATGGGTCCGGGGTCACCGCTGCCCTGGCGCTCGCATTCAGTCACAGCTTCTGGTTTAACGCTGTCGAGGCTGAAGTATACGCAATATCAATGTTTTTCACCGCGCTGGTGTTCTGGTTTGCGGTACGATGGATGGATTTCTACAAAAGCATTTCAGCAACCAAGTACCTGCTGCTGATCGCATATTTCATTGGTCTTGCCATCGGGATTCACCTGCTTAATATTCTGGCGCTCAGCCCGATCATCATGCTGATATATTTCCAGAAATATAAATTCTCCTGGAAGGGATTCTGGATTGCGATGGTCATATCAATGTTGGCCATTCTGATCGTTTATCCAGGTGTCATTTCGGGTGTCCCGGCACTGCTGGGGGCAAGCCTGTTCGCCAAAATCCTGGTTCTGTCAGCCATTATCGGCGGCACCATATGGTCCATCAAAAAACGTTTCAACCTGATGACGATCGTGTTCGCCAGCTTGATACTGGTGTTGATCGGTTACTCTACCTATTCCGTCATATATATCCGCTCCAACCTGAACCCGGTCATCAACGAAAACCAACCCGACACTGTTGACCGATTGATCAGCTACCTGAACCGTGAACAATATGGCGCAGTCGGACCGATAGCGATGGAAAAGTATTCTGCGGGCACCATTCAACGTTTGCAGGATAGCGGCGCAGCAATAATTCCGCTCGGTGGCGGAAATGTACTACGATTCCACATCCTCGAACGTAGTGCCCCGCTGTGGAAATATCAGATCAACCAGATGTATATCAGGTACCTGTCATGGCAATTTTTCATAACTGAAGAAGGCAAACCGCTCATCTTCCCCTTCCTGTTCGGATTGATGGGAATGATCTGGCACTTCTGGCGTGATCCGAAGCGCGCCTTCAGCGTGGGACTGCTCTTCATGATGACCGGTCTCGCGGTAGTATTCTACTTGAATCAGGACAACCCTCAGCCTCGAGAACGTGACTACGCCTACATCGGGTCATATTTCGCGTTTGCGCTGTGGATCGGGATGGGAGTGGCAGCGTTTTACGAGTTCCTCGAAGATATGATCAGGAACCGTGGCAGTAACATGAAACGTGCGCTGGCCTACGGAACCGTGATTGTCAGCATGGTGATTGTCCCGATTAACATGGGACTGGCTAACTATGATTCCCACAGCCGTGCGGGGAATTTTGTCGCCTGGGATTACAGCCACAATATGCTGGAAACAGCTGAAGAAGGAGGTATCATCTTCACTAACGGAGATAACGATACCTTCCCACTGTGGTACCTGCAAGTTGTGGAAGGATTACGAACAGATGTGCGGGTGGTCAACCTCAGCCTGTTGAACACGAACTGGTATATCAAACAACTACGCGACGTTGAGCCTAAGGTACCGATTTCACTGTCAGATCGTCAGATTGACGACCAGCTTACCGGCATGTCTGATGAAGCATTGCTCGCTCGTTACTGGCCGGAAGATATTCAACAATGGAGCGTGCGAGGGGAAAACGGCGACACCATGTCCTGGCGTGTCCCCGCAACCATGCATATTCCCACCGGAATGCCGGGAGAAGTCCCAGGCGCCCCGAACTTCCTGAGAGTACAGGACATAATGGTCCTGCACATCATAGAGCAGAATCGCTGGCAGAAGCCAATCTATTTCGCGGTCACAGTGTCCAATTCCAATCTCATCGGACTCGACTCGTTCATGACGATGGAGGGTCTGCTGTTCCGGTTGCGTGACCATCAAGTACCGGAAATTAACGAACCGGTGCTGCGTGAAAACCTGTTCCACAATTATGCGGATAACTACCGCAATCTAGACAATCCAGACGTTCACTATTTCGATAACATAGTCAAACTCCTGCAGAATTACCGCAGCGGATTCCTGCAGCTGGTATACAATTATTATCGGGACATTGAACCGGGTCAGATACGGGTACCCAGCGGCATTCCCGATGAACAATGGACTGAACAGTTTGAAGAGCTGACGGCTGCGGAAAAAGCGCTGCACACCTTGCACGTCATGGACAAGTACATCACCCTCGATGCTGTTCCACAGACCAGCCGGGACGTATCTCTGCAAATCGGCAGAATTTACTACGAGCTTGGCGACAGCACCATGGGCCGGACATACTTCGAACACGCTATCGAACAGAACGGGAGTGACCTCAACTCAGTACTCCAGATCGCTTACTATATCGGTGAGTATTCCGGAGATTTGGACCGTTCCACAGAACTCGTCAAGCAGGTGCTCGCAGAATCTGAGAGTGTCGAAACGCTGTTCGGTGCCGCGGCCATATACGAACGTTTGAAGATATATGACGAGCTGCGCGAAGTGCTGGTGAACCTTCGCAATCAGCCAGATCTCAGCGTTCAGGATCAGCTTGATATCGGTACCTTCTACTTCACTCTGGAAGAATATGGCAAGGCTGCCGAGTTGTTTGAAGACCTCGCAACTCAACAGCCTGATAACGGTGAGGTATTTGGAAGTCTGCTGGCAGCATATCAGAAGGCAAACGATTCAACCAAGGTGCAAAACACTTTACTCCGCTGGCTGGTGATAAATCCGACCGATTCCGAAGCAAAACGTCTTCTGCTGGAATGGGGCGGCGAGCTGCCGGAAAGTGTTGATATCTCTGATGTTAGTACCCAACGCGATCATTGATGAGTTCTCAAGCGGCGTCGAGAAACCCTGGATGTGCCCCAGACATTTATGTCTGGGTTACTAACAATTGCATCTGGCGGATGATCCCAGACATTTATGTCCGGGTTACTAACAATTGCATCTGGCGGATGATCCCAGACATTTATGTCCGGGTTACTAACAATTGCATCTGGCGGATGATCCCAGACATTTATGTCCGGGTTACTAACAATTGCATCTGGCGGATGTGCCCCAGACATTTATGTCTGGGTTACTAACAATTGCATCTGGCGGATGTGCCCCAGACATTTATGTCTGGGTTACTAACAATTGCATCTGGCGGATGATCCCAGACATTTATGTCCGGGTTACTAACAATTGCATCTGGCGGATGTGCCCCAGACATTTATGTCTGGGTTACTAACAATTGCATCTGGCGGATGATCCCAGACATTTATGTCCGGGTTACTAACAATTGCATCTGGCGGATGATCCCAGACATAAATGTCTGGGGCACGTTGTTGTGATTGCTATTGTTGTCACCCTCGATTACCACGGACTGAAGTCGTGGCAAGGCTAGAGATTCCTCCGGACTACTGGCTGCGGGCTGTAGTCTGCTGAATGGATAACTGAAACATCAACAATAAATCATGCTGATCACTGCAATCATACCACATCTTCGTGGCCACGAGATCCTTCTGGATGTTCTCACCGATCTCGCGTTTGAACGGAAGCTTCTGCTCGAGCGAGGAATCGGTCTGAAAGTTCTGGTTATTGACAATGCCTCCAGCGACGGGTCTGTTCAAGCGGCTGAAAAGGCACACCCCTGGATTCATGTGCTCCGGTTGACCCGTAACCGCGGATATGCTGGTGGCTGTAATCGTGGGATTCAAGCCTCAACTGGTGACTGGGTGTGGCTCCTAAACGACGATGTCCGACTGGAACCGGGAGTCGTGGAATCCATGCTGGATGTCGCGCTAGCCTCAGAGAAGATCGCTGCAGTCCAACCAAAGATTCTGTCATTTCATGACAAGAAACGATTTGACTATGCCGGTGGCGCGGGCGGATTGATGGATCGTTTCGGATATCCTTTTGCGTTGGGCCGCATCGGGGGCGACATGGAACTGGATAAGGGACAGTATGATCAACCCCGGGAGATTTTCTGGGCTTCTGGTACTTCATGTCTGTGGCGTCGAAAAACATTGAAAGAGATTGGATTACTGGATGAAGATTTCTTCGCTCACCAGGAAGAAATCGATCTCTCCTGGCGGGCCTGGCTGATGGGATGGAAAATCGCGTCTGCTCCGAACGGTGTCATTTTTCACATGGGTGGAGCGACTCTATCATACCAGGCCTGGCGCAAGATGTACCTGAACCATCGGAACAGCTTGATCACGATTTTGAAGAACATGGATGGCTTGGAATTGCCGGGAATTCTGTTTGCAAGAGTGATACTCGACCACGGGATAGGGGTAGTGGAGGCTCTTGGGGGTCGCCCCGGAAGGTTGACTGCGGTGCTCGCTGCGTGGCGTGATTTTATACTTGCGATTCCACGTGACTGGAGAAAACGCAGACAGATTCAACGTTTACGGCGTGTCCGTGGACGAGAGCTGGGGCACGTAATCTATCCGGGATCCATTCTCCTGGCATATATTCGCGGTGTCCGCAAGGTCGCTCAACTGGTTGCAAAACCAACAACAGAAACCTAACTTGAGCGAGTTTCCAGAGTTGCTCCGGGGAGGCGCCGACGGAGCCGGGAAACTAGATCGATCAAAGAAATGGTGGCGCCGCAGATGATTGGGAGGCGATCCAGAATGAAGGGTCATGGACTGCTGGCAGGGATTATCATCGGGGTGCTCGTTTTTTCCAGCCTGGCGATGGCGATTAGTGATGGAAGCGTTTTTGATACCGCACAGAGAAATCGGGTACACAAGTTCGGTATTCAGGTCACCGGAAGTGGCGGCATGTTCGCCATGGATGACGTCAATAATTACTTTCTGACGCCGATTGATAACATCAGTGTTGGTGATTACAACGAAGCTGAATTCGGCATCGGCGGCGGTATCGCCTTGCTTTATCGCAGCGCAGATCGTGTACGGTGGCACATCGGGTATAATTACCTGGGCCAGGAATCTTTTGAGGGCACATTCACGAACACGGATGAGGGCACGTCAAGCATCAATGAACACGCTACCTCGGGTAGTGAGTTCTACGTCGCGGCTAACTACCTCTATCCGTTCAGCGATGAATTGCACCTGTACTTTGGCGGTGGAATATCCCTCATCAGGGCCAGCGTAGACCGTATCACCTCACAGAACGAGTTTGATCCGGCGGTATACGATGCAAACGGATTAGCTTTTGGTGGACGTGCTGAGGTCGGTGCGGAACTGATGCTGACAGATATGTTCGCAATCACAGGTGCTCTTGGCTATCGGTATGCCAACGTTAAGAACCTTGATTACGAAGATCTGACCGGCGCGCGTGACGAATTTGGCAATGTCCCGATCGAAGATTATGTTTGGGATGCCAACAACAACCGGTCTCGTAAGATTGGCGTTGATTTCAGCGGTCCATTTGCTGAATTCGGAATACGCATGTACTTCGAAGCCTCGGCTGGATGGTATCACCCGTAAGTTCTTCAAACAACGCTTTTGCGCCCCCATTTTATGGGGGCGTTTTTGTTTCAGGCTGATTTTTGAGATAGGTTATGGGACAAAGGCTACAGAATACAGACTACAGAATACAGACTACAGAAGACAGTAACAGACAGGCCCGTGTTTGCTCGCAAACGCGGATAATCCCAGACATAAATGTCTGGGGCAAGATAACTTCAGCGAGAATAGAGCATTTACATCTAACGGCGGATTAACCCTGTGAACACCTTCGGCGATTCACAGGGGCATGTCACAAGCACCTCAGCCTCGGTACCATCAACGAAAGAGAATAGCTATGAGACACTTCAGCGTTCCAGTTATGCTAGTTATTCTGGCTGCCGTCCTCTGTTCTATTTCCGGATGCAGCATGTTCAAACAACCATCCAGCGAAGGCGATGCGATGGTTGGGATAGCTGTGGATGGACGTCTGGCCGAGATGACGCGCAGTCTCACCGACCAGATATTCGATGATTTCATTGAAACCCCTTACCCGGAACGGCGATTCTTCCTACGCTATGTTGGGGAAGATTCACTGGGAACGGTGAACAACTGGCAAAATGTGGTGCTTATCGGTGCGCTGGAGGAAACCGATCCCATAAGCCAGCGTGTGCAGCGGATGCTGGGTGGTGAAGCCACTCAACAGGTAATAAGTGGCGAGCTACGCGTTCTCCGACGGAAAGATGCCTGGGCAAGCGGGCAGACAATCGTGGTGGTGGCCGCTCCAACTGCGGATGAAGTGGTCAGCTGGCTTAGCGAAAATGGCGAGATCATCGATGATCTGTTGACTGAAGATCGAAACGCGCGTATGAAAAAAGCCATCTATTCGCAATATGAGCAAAAGGATCTTGCGGACAGCCTGCGTGAAGCACATGGCTGGAACCTGCGAATCCCCCATGACTATGCCATCAGCTATTCGAGTACGGACCCCTCATTCGTTCGGTTCAGACGGCAGTATCCGGCTCGATTTGTTACTGTAGCCTGGGAAATGGGAACACCTGACAGCGTTAACTCTGACAAACTTATACGATGGCGTGACGAACTGGGATTGCTCTATCCAGACAGCTCCCGCAGCAACCCCATCATACTGGACACCGTGTGGACAACACTGGGTGGTGTCGATGCCCTGGAAGCGCACGGAATCTGGGAAACATATGGGCCTATCGGTGGCGGTCCATTTGTCGCCTACTTACTGCACAAAGAGGGAACGCTTTATCTTCTTGATGGCAAACTGTTCGCTCCAGACCGTGAGAAAGAACCGGTAATCCGTCACCTGGAAGTCGTGCTCAGCACATTTGAGCCTTGATGTAGTACAGCTATGAAACATGCCCCTGTGACCCGCCGTCTTTCTGGCGGTTCGCAGGGATTAACTAAAGTCCTGAGTCCTGAGTCCTGAGTCCTGAGTCTTGAGTCTTGAGTCTTGAGAAAACAAACACCTGTATCGTGATCTGGGGATTAACCCTGTTAACGCCTGCGGCGGTAACAGGGGCATATTTACTTGCTGAATTGGATGGGCGGGCGGTGAAACCAGTTGCTCCAGTGCAACACCATGGAGAGAACATTTTTTTCAGCTTGCCTTCTTACAAAGCTTATCTTACCGTTTCGTTTCAGGTTTCTGCTATAGAGCCTCTGAGGAAGTGTCATAGTCAACCAACAGAAATTGTCAGATGCCTAAAGTTGCGGTTATAATGGGCAGTGCGAGCGACAGCGCAATCGTTGAGCGAGCTTTGCCCGTGCTGGATTATTTCGGTATCGAACACGAGGTTAAGGTTCTGAGCGCGCATCGCAACGCTGCCGAAGTGAGCGAGTATTGCGCTAATCTCGAGGCCAATGGATTCCAGGTTGTTATCGCTGCGGCGGGGATGGCCAATCATCTCTCTGGCACGGTAGCGGCAAAAACTAACCTGCCGGTCATCGGATTACCCTTGCCCGGTGGAATCCTTGATGGCCTGGATTCACTGCTGTCAACCGTGCAGATGCCGGGTGGCGTGCCCGTGGCGACAGTCGCAGTCGGCAAGGCCGGCGCAACCAATGCGGGAGTGCTCGCCGCACGGATTCTCGCCCTGCAAGATTCCGGTATAGCCGAAAAATTGAAAGACTTTGCCGCAAACGGATTCAAACTGCCAAAATAGAATGAAACGAATCCTCATCACCGGATGTCACGGTCTGCTCGGACAGAAACTCGTAGAAATCCTTAAACCGGATTTCTACGAGCTGCACGGGATTGATGTCCACAAGGACAACCTGTTTCCAACGCGACGCAGGTACACCTTCCACTCGCTCGATCTTACAAATCGAAGCGAGACGCTGGATCTGGTGCAAAAAATCCGCCCGCACGCGATCATTAACACCGCTGCCATGACCCATGTGGACGCCTGCGAGATCGAACGGGAGAGGTGCTGGAGGATTAACTCCACTGCCGTGGAAACCCTGGTGGACGCTGCCCGCAGGATCGGATCACACCTGGTGCAGATCTCTTCCGACTACGTGTTTGATGGTGAAGCTGGTCCATACAGCGAGCTCGACCGTCCAAACCCGATCAGTTATTATGGCAAGAGCAAGCATGCTTCCGAAAACGCTGTCATTGGCGGAGGTATCGAGGGAACTATCATCCGGACTGTGGTGTTGTACGGTCATGGAAGATCGCTCAAGCCCAGTTTCGTTGCCTGGCTGGTTAACCGGCTGAGACATCGGCAGGATGTGAAGATCGTCACCGACCAGATTTCGAACACGACGTTGGTAGATGACCTGGCTAATGCGATAATACGCTCTATCGTTAAACGGCGGACTGGTATCTATCACGTAGCCGGAAAAGAAATACTCAGCCGATTTGAATTTGCGCTGGAAGTGGCGAAAGCTTACCGTTTAAGTGATATATACATCCAACCAACGTTGACCAGCCTGCTCGGGCAGAAAGCTCCACGACCTTTGCAGGGAGGATTGCTGGTGGATGCCGCTGAAAAAGATCTCGAAATGCAATTCAAAACCGTGGAAGAACAGTTAATACTTTTCCGTGAACAGGAAGCAATGTTGAATTGATCGCGAAAATCGAACCACCAGACAGTCCGTTACGGCGCGTGCTGGCAATCATGCCGACCTACAACGAATGCGAGAACATCCGTTTGGCTATCGAACGTGTGCTCGCTTCAGATGATCGGGTCAGCCTGCTGATTGTGGATGACGCATCCCCTGATGGTACGGGGAAAATCGTGGAAGAAATCCAAGCGATGAACCCACGAATTGCGCTGATGCGTCGAGCAGGTAAGATGGGTCTGGGTACGGCATATGTCGCAGGATTCAAGTATGCCATTGAACATGACTATGACGCTATCATTGAAATCGATGCAGATCTCAGCCACAATCCCAGCGACATACCCCGACTGTTAAAGGCAGCCGAGGATTCGCATTTTGTGATTGGCAGCAGGTATGTGCGGGGTGTGAATGTGATCAACTGGCCGTTGCAGCGATTGATATTGTCATATGCTGCTTCGACATACTCACGCTTCGTTACGGGTATGCCATATACCGATCAGACTGCAGGTTTCGCAGTCATCCGACTTGAGGTGCTGAAGGAAATCAACCTCGACCGAATCCGCTCAAATGGCTACAGCTTTCAAATCGAGATAAAGTTCAAAGCCCACTGTCGTGGTTTCAAGATCGTTGAGGTACCGATTGTTTTTACCGAACGGAGCCAGGGAAGTTCGAAAATGAACAGGAAGATCGTTTTCGAAGCCATTTGGCGCGTCTGGAGACTGCGAATAGGTGCTGTGTTTGGAAGGATGTTGTGATTGATCTGTCGGTAATTATTGTCTCCTACAACGTTCGCGATCTGCTCGCTACCTGCCTCCTCTCCATCGCTCAGGCTCAAGTCGGACTGAAAGTTGAAACATGGGTGGTGGACAACGCTTCCGACGATGATACGGTAGAAATGGTACGCCAGCGGTTTCCCCAGGTGAGAGTAATTGCCAACATTGAAAACGTTGGATTTGCCAAGGCCAACAACCTCGCTCTGAATCAGGCTTCAGGCCGACACCTGATGATCCTGAATCCCGACACCATCGTAGGTGCTAAAAGCCTATCCGCCCTGGTTGATTTCCTCGATAATAACCCGGAATATGGTGCGGTCGGCCCCAAATTGCTCAACGAAGATGGGACATATCAACCTGCTGGCAAACGGTCTATCCCCACACCATGGTCCTCATTCTGCAAACTGTCCGGATTGTCCAGTGCGTTCCCACGGTCACGCATTTTCAACGAATACGAGCTGGGACACCTGCATGAAGACGAAACGCATGAGGTTGGCGCACTCTGCGGCGCGGCGATGGTGTTGAGCCGGGAAGCGTTTGCAAAGTGCGGCGGGCTGGACGAACAATACTTCATGTACGGCGAAGACATCGCCTGGAGCGATGCTGTACGTCGCGCCGGATACAAAATAGGTTACCTGCCCGACGCTCCCATTGTGCACATCAAGGGGCAATCGACCAAGCAGGATGAAGCCGCGCACGACAGGCATTTCTTCGATGCAATGAAGATATTCTACCGTCATGAAATGAAACCCGGAACGATGAAGACCTCGGCGATGGATTTCGGAGTAAACCTCGCGAAAATCGCCTCATGGATGCGTCGTAACAAACGGGTATGGCGCGCCCCATTGATTGACATAATCTTGATGGCTGCGCTGGTATGGATTATTTTGCCGCTGATCGAAATTCAGTATACCACAATTGCCCTGCTGCTGGTCGTTTCCCCGGTGATAGTGCTGGCAACGCTCGGAGTTTACAACATAACCAAACCCGTGCGAAAACGGCGGCTACCGTTCCACATCACCACCGCCATCATCTTTGCCACCCTCGCAACTGGTGGTTACTTCCTCTCGGGGGGAAGCAGCCGCGCCGGTCTGTTCATGGTGATCTGGGCTGGATTTGGCTGGATACTGCTGGGAGCGCGGAGAATCTTCCGTACCATCACCCGGCTGCCTAATGTTACTGCGCGGTCAATTATAGCCGGAGCGGATGACATATCTCGGCAATGGGTGAAGAAACAGATCAACAACGGTACGACTGGAGAAGTCTGGACCTGGGCATTGTGGGAGGACACCGGTGAGTTGCCCATTGAGGACAACCTCGGCCTCGATGTTTTCTGCCGAGTTCAGGATCTGCCCGAGCTGGCGAAACAAAAAAGAGTCAAGCAAGTGCTCTTCTCCACCGGTACCGCAACCTATGAACAGATACTTACCTTCCTTGAGCTTTCACCATTGCCCGGAGTGACGGTAAGAATGCTGGATGAGAGCTCAAATTGGCCTGATCCGACCGCTTAAGCAGTCAATTGAGCCAGGGTTCGTTCTACAAAGATTCAGGCATCGCCTGCATTATTTGAATATGAGGGAGTGATTGATGAGGGAGTTCATCCTCGATTTTGAGAAGCCGGTTATCGAGCTGGAGAAGAAGATCGCCGAGATGCAGGACCTGTCATCCGACGGCGTAGACCTCAGCGAGGAAGTTGCGCTGCTCCAGAAAAAGGCCGACGGTCTGCGTGCCGATGTGTTCAACAACCTGAACCGTTGGCAGAGAGTACAGCTCGCCCGTCACCCCCGTCGCCCATACACCCTCGACTACCTCAAGCTGATCACCAGCCGTTTCGAGGAAATACACGGCGACCGGAATTTCCGTGATGACCAGGCGATCATCACCGGAATGGCGACCATTGATGGACTCGATGTAATGATCGTCGGACATCAAAAAGGTCGCGGCACCAAGGATAAACTATACCGCAATTTCGGCATGCCGCATCCAGAAGGATACCGTAAAGCCCTCCGTGCGATGAAAGTAGCGGAAAAGTTCAACCGCCCGATCCTGACCCTGATAGACACACCCGGTGCCTACCCCGGACTGGGCGCAGAAGAACGTGGCCAGGCAGAAGCCATCGCCCGTAACCTGTACGAGATGAGCCAGCTCCGTGTCCCGCTGGTCGCCTGTGTAATCGGCGAAGGAGGATCTGGCGGCGCATTGGCAATTGGGGTGACAGACCGTGTCCTGATGCTCGAACACGCCATCTACAGCGTTATCAGCCCGGAAGGGTGCGCGTCCATTCTCTGGCGTGACGCCGCACACGCGCCATCAGCCGCAGACGCCATGAAAATCACCTCGCCCGACCTGCTCGAGCTGGGCATTATCGACGAGGTCGTGCCGGAAGCCTTCGGCGGCGCCCACCGTGACTGGAAATCCACAGCGCAGAATATCAAGACCGCCGTGCTCAAGAATTTCAAGGAAGTGATGCGTCGGCCGACAGATGAGATGATCGACCTTCGCGTTGCCAAGTTTGGGAGTATGGGAGTGTTTGAGGAGTGAAATATTACTGGTGTCATACTTGCATGTTGATAGTGGTCGTATTAGATTGTAACTGAACATATGTTTGGAGGAAATCATGAACGACAACTACCACTTACTTGGAAAGGGAGTATACTCGATCCAGGACGCAATGGCGTTCAGCGGATTGAGCTTTGCTCGCGTTCGGCATTGGATAAGAGGGGATAAAAGGTCGGGAAAATTCGGACGGAAGGAAAATTCACCTATTATTTGTCTTCAACATGGGATTATTAACGGTGTTTACACTCTTGGGTTCTTGGATCTTGTTGAATTATTGATGATTAGCAAGATAAATGAGGAAGGAATTTCTGTTCGTGCGATACGCTCCATGCATGATAACGCACAGAATTGGCTTGAGAAATCACATCCATTTGCATACTATAAAATATATACAGCTGGTATTGACTTGATAATCAAACTGTCAGATGATTCCGGTGACGAATTCCTTCTTAATATGAGGAATAATAACATAGAACTAAAAGATGTAACTGAGCCTTACCTAAAAGATATAGACTTTTCAAACGAAGAGAAGGAAATTGCGCTACGTTGGTGGCCCTTTGGGCGCGATAAATCTGTTGTTATAGATCCAAATAGGTTTAGGGGCCATCCTATTGTAGCCAAAAGAGGTGTTTCGACCCTTGTGTTGGCTGAGTCAGTTAAGGCAGAGGGATCTATTCGGAAGGCTGCACATTGGTATCAAGTTGATGAAACTGAAGTTCGCGACGCTTATGATTTCGAGACAATCATCACTAAGCGGGTTGCGGCATGAAGTTCTTCATGGACAATCAACTTCCACCACCACTTGCCAGTTTCATGCAATACCTCTCAAATCATGACGGAGATGGTCACACAATTCAGCATATTCGAGAGAGATATCCTCAAGGTGACCCGGGAGATTTGGTTTGGATTAATGATCTTAGAAAAGAGGAACCTTGGATATTATTTACTAAAGATGTTATGACAAAAAGAAATCCTGCTGAGTGGGCAGCGTTAAAAGAGTCAGGCTTAACTGTATTTTATTTAGTTAAACGATTCAATCACATGAATTCTTGGGAATTATCATGGCGACTACTGAAATTATGGCCTGTAATTTTAGAAAGAGCAGAGAAGCGCCTTACGGGACATATTTATCATGTTTATGAAAATAGAGTTGAAAAATAGTTGCAAATAGCTGCTATCACCACTTGAACTGCGTCTCGGTGCGGAAGTAGAAGTTGAGCAGCAACCATTTCGCATGGCCGTCCGTCGAAATGGTTGAAGGTCGGTAAACGCCATCACCATCTCGTTCAAAGACCGCCACCATCGCCATCTCCTTAACCTGGTCCGGCAACTCACTCATAGTCATCTCCATGCGAACTGGAAACCAGGCTGAGGTATCGATGTGAGCCACTCCGGTATACAGGCTATCGGCAGGGTAAACTGGCTCGAAGGTGACGATCAGGTGGCTGTCATCGTCATATCCACCCTCGGTCAAGGTGAACACTTCGCTGTTTCGTACATCAAACATGGACAAGAGACTGGACTCACGAACTTCGTCAGCCGGACTATGTTCACGCGAGATCTCTTCCCACAAGCCGTCATCATTCAATGCTTCATTAACCTGCACATCGCCTTCGCAAAAGAGACGAGTGAGAGTGGAGTCACGGTCCTTTTCGTCGCCGTTCTTCTTCAGCATGATCGAAATGGTGAGGACTCCTGCTGTGTCCGCACGCATCGCGGTACGAGACAATTTGACCTGTTCGTCGACACGAATGCGCCAGTCTTCGGAAGCGTTTGCAGAAATGGTCATCAGAAGAATCAACAAGAATGGGATGAGGTGACGGGTGGATATCACGTGGTTCCCCCAGGAGTTGATGGTGAGTGAAATGTCGGACGATCCGCGCTTGCAAGCAAGCACGGGCCTGTATAAGTCTCAGAGCGACGGAAATCCCCTCTTGAAGCCTACGAGCATAACCCCTACCTTGTTCCCAACTTCACAACATTTCCAGAAGATTCGGTTAAGGTTGTGATTGACAAATTGATATGGCCGGGGCTTCAGCCCTGGATGAGTGAAACTCGACCGTTTTGATCCCGGGCTAAAGCCCGGGCCATGTATAATTCCCGGACCATACTAAGAAGCCGGGCCATACAAAACTGTATTCCCATGGAGAATTGATATGCGTTACAGCCACCCCGTCACTGCCCCTACCGGAACCACCCGAACCTGCAAAGGCTGGGTCCAGGAAGCCGCGAAACGTATGCTGTTGCACAACCTGATGCCCGATAACGCAGAGCAGCCGGAAAAATTGATCGTCTACGGCGGACGTGGAAAAGCCGCACGTACCTGGGATGATGTTAATTATATCATCCGTGAGCTGGAACGTCTCGAAAATGACCAGACGCTGCTCGTCCAATCGGGCAAACCGGTCGGCGTGTTCACCACCCACGAAAACGCGCCACGTGTACTGATCGCCAACTCGAACCTGGTCGGTCGCTGGGCGACTTGGGAACATTTCGACGAACTCGACAAAAAAGGCCTGATGATGTACGGGCAGATGACCGCGGGTTCGTGGATCTACATCGGCACCCAGGGCATCCTGCAAGGGACATATGAAACCTTCTCCGCGTTGGCGAAGAAGCATTGGAACAAACCGTCCCTGAAGGGCACAATCACCCTCACCGGCGGACTCGGCGGCATGGGTGGCGCGCAACCGCTGAGTGTCACTTTTAACGATGGCGTGGCGATTTGTGTCGAGGTGGACGCCGGACATATTCAACGTCGCATTGATCATAAATACCTGGACACATCTACTGACAGCGTGGACGAAGCCATCAAGATGGCGAAGGAAGCTAAAGCCGAAGGGCGACCGCTGTCCATCGGCCTGCTGGGAAATTGTGCGGACGTGTTGCCGGAAATGCTGGAGAAGGGATTCATCCCCGACATCGTCACCGACCAAACTTCAGCCCATGACGAGCTATACGGCTACGTTCCCCACGGTCTGCCATATCAAGACGCGCTCAAGTTGCGTGAATCCGACCCGGTAGATTACAAAAAGCGGGCGATGGAATCGATGGTAGTCCATTGTAAGGCGATGGTCGAGATGCAAAAACAAGGCGCGGTTGCCTTTGACTACGGCAACAACCTGCGTGGGCAAGCGAAACGTATGGGATACGAAGACGCGTTCGCCTTCCCGGGATTCGTGCCAGCATACATCCGTGACTTGTTCTGCGAAGGGAAAGGCCCGTTCCGCTGGTGCGCGATATCCGGCGATCCACAGGATATCTACACCACCGACGCCGCGATTAAGGAGCTGTTCCCACACGACGAAGCGTTGAACCGCTGGATCGACATGGCGCAGGAGAAAGTCCATTTCCAGGGACTGCCTTGCCGTATCTGCTGGCTGGGACAGGGCGACCGAGCGAAAGCCGGACTGTTGTTCAACGAACTGGTCCGCACCGGAAAGGTCAGTGCGCCGCTTGTAATCGGACGTGACCACCTCGACACCGGGTCCGTCGCCAGCCCGAACCGTGAGACCGAAGCGATGAAGGACGGCTCAGACGCTGTCGCCGACTGGCCGATCCTCAACGCGCTGCTGAACACCGCCTCCGGCGCGAGCTGGGTATCATTTCATCACGGTGGCGGGGTAGGCATGGGCTACGCACTGCACGCCGGACAGGTGATCGTCGCCGACGGTTCACCAGCCGCTGCGACACGGCTGCTGCGGGTGCTGACCAACGATCCGGGGATAGGGGTCATCCGTCACGCCGACGCTGGATATGATATCGCACGTGAGACCGCGAAGCGGGAAGGACTCGTCATCCCGCACGATGAGCCGTTAGCATTTTAAATCTGAAGAAAGGTGTCGCACATGGCGGACAAATCTGATAAGTCCCCACCGGAAGGACAGCTTTTAATCTATAACGATGGCGGCATGCGGCTCCAGGTCCGACTCGATGGTCGCACGGTATGGCTGCCACAGCGGCTGATCGCAGAGTTGTACCAAGTGTCCGTCCCAACTGTAAACGAACATCTGAAGAATGTTTACGACGACGGCGAACTGGACCGTGAGCCAACTATTCGGAATTTCCGAATAGTTCAACGCGAGGGTTCCCGCAATGTCACCCGGAGCGTGGACCATTATTCCCTCGAGGCCATCCTCGCTGTTGGTTACCGAATTCGGTCCGCACGTGGTACCGCGTTCCGGCAATGGGCGACCACAAGGCTCAGCGAGCTGCTCGTCAAGGGTTTCACTCTCGATGACGAACGCATCAAAGAAGGCCGCACACTTGGCGCAGACTATTTTGATGAGCTTCTCGCCCGCATCCGCGATATCCGTTCCAGTGAGCGGCTGTTCTACCAGAAAATCACAGACATCTACGCCACCAGCATCGATTACGACTCCAGCTCCGAGACGACCCGCCGGTTCTTTCAGACTGTGCAGAACAAGATGCACTTCGCTGCCCATGGTCACACCGCGGCGGAACTCGTCTCGCAACGTGCGGATGCCACACAACCGAACATGGGTCTGTTGTCGTGGAAAAATGGCCCCACCGGTCTGGTACGCAAAGCTGATGTGGCCGTGGCAAAGAACTACCTCACCCGTGACGAGCTGGAGGCCTTGAACCTGATCGTGTCCGCCTATCTTGACTTCGCCGAACTGCAGGCAAAGGGCCATCGCCCAATGTATATGGCGGACTGGATCACCAAACTCGATAGCTTTCTAAAACTCAGCGATCAGGATGTGCTCACCCATGCCGGGGCTATTTCACATCAACTGGCTGAAGAATATGCCCACGCCCAGTTCGAGACATACAAACAACAACGCCTCGCCTCCTCTGGAGATGATGTCGGAAGCGATTTCGACCAGGCTGTCAAACATATCAGGCGAATCGACAAGAACGTGACAACGTCACAGGCAAAGAAAACGGGTCGGGATCCCGATAAGAGTAAATCGTGAAGGCGTCAAGGCTGCTGCGGGTGCTGACCAACGATCCGGGGATTGGGGTCATCCGTCACGCTGACGCTGGATATGATATCGCACGTGAAACCGCGAAACGGGAAGGGTTGGTCATTCCAAGGGATGAGGCACTCTGAGTTAACCTCTTCGGAAAAAACTCTAAGTGCGGGGTGGAGATGCAATTCTGTTCTTCACCCTTCGGTTGTTGATGTAATTTAACTCAACCTCAAACCTTTCAAGAGCCAGCGGTAATACTCGCTGATGTCCTGCAGGTATTCCTCTTCCGTTGTTCGTTCTTGAACGCCAAGACTCATAACGATTTCGCTTTCAGGATCAGCCATTTTGATCAATACTGGTGCAATAGTGGTTTTCATTTTTGTATTCACAAAATCTTCTGCATCCATTCCGACCAAATAGGCACTCGAATATTCATAGGGGACTAATTTATCTTCATGGGATAGGCCAAACGGGCGATCACTGTCTTTCTCATAATGTTTCAAGCAATGCAATACACCTGAAAGGATCCTTTACAAGCCGCCTATCTGAATATGCAACAAGTTTGAGGAGAACAAAAAGGGGGATCGGAATCACCGATGCCGCTATGTCTTCATTGATATTTACTTTGACTGCATGCTTTGCCACCTTATCAAAACCGACCATATTCAGAAGCGAATTACCAAGTACTAATAGGTCGTTTTTTACCAAATTATTCCCATATGGTAGTAAATCTACTCTATGTATTGCGTTCATTCTCCTCCAAATCATCCTGTGTACCACACTACTTTCTTCGAATCCATAAAATTTTAGTTTATTCTTGATTTCATCAAATTCGTTCAGTGAGTCAACCAGTAGCACAACATCAGCATCATTCGTTTTTGCTGTAAGTCCATGAGAAAGTAGTAGCTCAGGTACGAGCGCGCCGATAATACTGTATCTCACACCTTCCGATACTAACGCTTTCACGAGTGCTATCAGAAGTTCTTCTAAGTTATCATTCATACTGAACACCTTCCAACATCTTTGGCAATATCATGTTAGCGGCCTCGAGAGCTTGATCCGTCCCCCTGTATTTTAGTTCCGCATATACTAGTAAGGGTGGTGCCAGAGGAATTCCTTCAACTTTTGTCGCTGCCCATATCGCTCCAGATTCCAGAACTTCTATTACCGTCAAATTCCCTCGCCGAGCTGGTTGAGCACCCAGGGTATTATAAAACTCTCTGTTGTCAAACGGTGCGATTGAACCCACGTAGATTTCCGTGTCTTCAGCGTGATAATGGCCATTAAGCAGCTCTGCTGCATCAGCACCCGTCAACGCCCAATGAATTGGCGCAATTCCCAATCCTTCATGTAGACTGTGCTCCAAAGTTTGCCAGACTTCACTTTTTTCTGTAACTCTTAATTGGAGATGGCGTTCAGTCATCTTTGGTCTAAGTTGAGTGCAATATGCATTGACCCATATGGACACTATATTTCCTGGATCAACAAAACGTCTCCTGCCTCTGCTGCCGGTAATGAACCCTCGTCCTTGGAGATCTTTCAGAACGGTGCTGACTGTTCCCGTTGAGACACCCGCGAGCTCTGCAATAGTCCTAATCGGCGCCTGTAGAGCTGACGGAGCAATGAGCAAGACCATAGTTGTCTTGACCCACGCTTTGCTTAGCGGTAGCCGACTTGGAAAAAGTGGTTTCGGTGGCCGCTTTCCTTCCACATGGATGTATTGCGTCCCAGCATCTAGATGCACATTGCCCTGAAGATCAAGATAGTCAATGCCCTCCTTTACCAGAACTTTGCCCTGTTCGGATCGGATGTATGGTGCCAGCAAGAGCAGCCTGTCAGAGACGTTGGTCCCGAGCCTCTCTCTATGAGTTCGGAACTTATACGCCACCAAAGCCACGTCCATTTGCGCCAGATGTGGTTTCATATCAATCAGCCAACTCGTGCTATAATCATTGTGTACCCATGTCACTATACCCCCATGTTCCACTATGTTAGGGCCGGAAAACCTCTCCATCCCAAGACTTGCTGTTGGCAACCAATTCTGCATTTGTTCCATATACTCTTTAAGTGCAGGAGGAATCTGCATGAGTGCCTCGTGTTCAGAAATAGCGTGTGTTCATTATTTACAAAAATATCATAAGAAATGCAATAGCAAAGAGTTGACTCTGACTTACACCGAGTTTGTTCAGTAAATCGGCGTGTTCATTACTAATGAAAACACCTATTATATTACAATATGTAACTCACGGTGTAGCCGAGATCAGTCCAATATCCTAAACAGATATGATTAAAAGGAACAAACGGCAACTTTGTACCAAACCTGACTTTTCGTTGCTACATTCAGTTATTAACATAAGTAATTCGCCCCTACACGAGATATGTCATGAACCGAGCAGGTAAACCACCGGGACCGGACGGCGGGCAAGTACCACCGCCCATCCCGGGCATGCCGACACAGCACACCGGTCAGCAGATCAAGATCGAGACTCGCACCGTCCCCCTCACCACCAGCGGGAACGGCGAGATGCTGGACATCACACCGGACGCTTCCCGTCTGCTGAACTCGGTCGGGATGGTGGAAGGACAAGTCACCATGTTCGTCCCCGGATCGACCGCATCGTTGACCACCATCGAGTACGAGCCCGGCCTGAAACAGGATTTCCCGGCGGCGTTCGAACGTATCATGCCGCGTGACATCCCCTACGAGCACGACAAAATGTGGCACGATGGCAACGGTCACAGCCACGTGCGCGCGTCAACGGTTGGGCCGTCGCTGGTGGTACCGTTCTCAGGTGGACGGCTGATGCTCGGAACGTGGCAGCAGATTGTGCTCGTTGACTGGGACAACAAACACCGCACGCGCGAGGTTATCATGCAGTTCTGGGGGGTGTGATTTTTTTAGGTATGAGGTATGAGGTATGAGTAACTGAAAAGTCAACTGCAAGATCCTTTCATACTACGCCTAGGCTTCGGCTGACAGGCACTTCGCTCAGGATGACAGCCTATGCACAGCATGGAGTTTGTCAACACACTGAGCCGAATCCTTTTGGATTCGGCCTTTTCAGTCAACGCTGGAACGATTATTTCACTAATGTCAATTTGCGGTTGACAGAATGCTTGTCCGCTTCGAGGCGCAGGAAGTATGACCCGGACGCCAGGTCTGATGCGTCGAACACCAACTCGTGTTCGCCTTGGGACTGCCTGCCGGTAAACAGCGATACCACGTGCCGCCCGAGAAGATCGTAGATATCCAGCTTTACCTCGCCGGGCTTGCTGAGTGAATAGCGAACATTAGTAGTGCTGTTGAACGGGTTTGGGTAGGCGTCAACCGTCAGGTAGGTAGCGGGTTGAAATGTCCAGACGTCTTCGCCGACCACCGATGATGGATTGTCCAGATATGCCAGACCGAAGCCAGTGCCCAGCCATAGCCGGTCACGATAGGGATCATATGTCAACTGATTAGTGAGTTCGCCGGAATAACCACCGGCGATTTCTATGTCCTGTTCCTGCCAACTCCAACCATAATCGGTCGATGTGAACAACTGATGTCTCTTCCATGCTCCCGATATTATGAATGTTTCGCTCTCTGATGTTACCATCGTCCAGTGCATCCATCCCAACCCCAGGTCTTCCGCACTCAAAAGGCCTCTGAACTCCCAAGTGTCGTCTGGAAGATATGCCAGAACCTGATCATCAGCGGCAAAATACAGTGTGTCATCTAGAGACAGGATCTCCGAATACACGTCGCTCCACATCGCCTCCACCGGCAAATCCAGAAAATCCCATGATTCTCCCAAATCAGTGCTGCGGACAACATCAGCAAAACCCTGGCCATCGATTTCGTATGCGTACAGGTCCTGATCAAAAACCTGCAGCAAGGTAAATGTGGACTCGAATCCTGCATCACGGAATTCCCAGTTTTCGCCCTCATCCCATGATATACTGACTCCGACATCAATCTGATCCGATCCAACGAAGATGGTGCTGTCTCCATCCTGAATTACGAATACGAAACTCGGGGCTGCTTCAAAAGCACTTTCCGAGGTGCTGGTCGTTGTTTGATTAACCACATCGTATTCAACCATCGACTGGTAAAACAACGGATATCCATTTCCTGATTGTGGCCAGAAAGGGTGACGAACTTGTGTAAACAGCAATTCATCTTCTATGAAATTAACCGGGAACATTTGATAATGTGCTTCACCGGATAAAGGAGGAGTGTATTCCTGAAAAATCGTTGATGTACCCGTTGCATAGAACAATTCTCCATTGTATCCACTCTGAGCGACTCCATTTTCATCAACAATCAAACCCCTCCATTCAGCTGTTTGAACGCTTATGGGTGGTCCGGAAACCTCCTCCCAGGAATCACCGTAATCTGTGGATCTGAACAGACCCTGTCCGAAAAAGCCCACGTAGAGATGGCCACTGTATTCATTTCGATAGATTTCTGCTGCCCCCCCACCGTTGACAGGCAAACCTCTTTGAAGACGATGCCAGTTCTGACCGTAGTCATCTGATTCCCACACACCGACCCGGGCAGCGGCTCCCAGCAGCAATCTTCCCGGACGTTCAGGGATGTTGCACAGTGATCGTGTCCCTATCGTACTCTGAGGAAGTCCTTCGGACTCGACCCAATACCAGTTTTCTCCATCATCATCTGAACGTAACAGCGGGGGATGTTGAGTGTCCCAGGACCAACTTGTCAGGGCTATCAGTGTATTTTCCTCAATGCGAACCAGGTCTCTGACAAAACCGGTCTCCTCGGTCAGATCCTCCATGATTGTCAAGCGTTGCCAGTTCCACCCTCCATCGTATGAAGCGATCACTCCCCCTTTATACGGGGGAGCATCTGGCCCCCAGCTACCATATAGATAAATAGTGTCAGGTCGCGCCTGCTCAAAGAATCCCCCCTCGATGCCGCGTTCATAAGCTGAGATGTCGACCACATTCCAGGTATCTCCACCGTAGCTGATGCAGAACCCGGCTTGACGAGAGAGGTAAGCCCTGCCCGGCGGATGACGGAGTATGTAAGTAGGATCACCCATACCTCGAATATGGAAAAGTCCCGGTGGCCAGAAGGGATCAACGTTAAAGTGAGACCAGGTAAGGCCACCATCGAGGCTGTGGTATTCAGCACCTGACACACGAGGTTGCAGAGCAGAGGCATAGACAATCAGAGTGTCGGCGGCAGGATCCATGGCAACACAATATCTGGGATAAGGGAAGACCAGTTGTGACTCACTTATTCGCTCGTTGATTTGTGTCCAGGAAGTTCCCCCATCTTCCGTTAACCAGAATCCACCATCACGCAACCCGATGAAAATCCTGTTCCCAGATGAATCAGCGGCGATGGAGTATGGTGAGCATGATCCGTGAGAACTCATATTCCAGTTGGAATAGCCTGTGCCAACTGTCAGCATCATGAGAAGGACGGCGATCAGGATACGATTCATCTGATTTCTCCGGGAAGAACGGCGGTGACCTGAGGCCACCACCGTTCAGGAATCACTCAGTTGCTCTCGATAAAGACTGTTAGCTGAGCATCCCGTACGGAATCTCTCACCCCCAACAAACCGTCCTAGGTATTCGGATAGTACTGCCCCGGTTGTTGCGGTTGTTGATAATAGGCAGCCATATAGGCGCGCATGGCGGCGTCCTGATGTTCAAGGTATAGCTGCATCCGGCGTTGATATTCCGCCATGATCAGTTGTGGGTTGCCGTTCGGCGGGAACACCGGAACTGGCGGTGGTTCGTTGGGATTGGTCTCGGATAGCTGTAGTGCGGTTTTTGTGCTGTTACCATTCAGAGACGGTGCAGTTTCCAGAGCACGTTTAGTCTCAACCGTGAGCAGGGGTTGTTTTCCGAGATGACCGACCTCATCCGCCATGGGACGGGCATGGCCACCGTTAACAAACCAGGTAGTCGGGCTCAGGGGTTTAGGCTTTGTAGTTTCGAGCAAGTTGTCGAGGTCTAGTTTCTTCACCAAGCGTCGCTCATATATGGACAGTGGGTTGAAATCCACACCCCACCCGATCAGTTGTCCGATGGCAATCAGGAATCCTCTCAGTCCACCGCCTTCTCCATCCAGTGAGACTGCCCAGAATGGCGATCTCGCGGTGAGGATGTTATCGCACAGATTTGCCAGCACTGATCGAGGTCCGAGCTCGACAAACACTCGTGTTCCGTCATCGTACATACGACGGATGGTCTCTACCCAGTCAATCGGTACGGTCAGATTACAGGCGAACCTGTTGCGGATTTTCTCCACCTTCTGCGGTTCCGGTTTCGCCCTGTGTGCGTTGTATACAGGTATGTTTGATTTGGGGCTGATATCGAGATCCTGAGTCATAGCTATTAGTTCTGGTCGCAATACATGGAACTGAGTGCAATGAAAGGCACCGGTGAGTTGGATCTTAAATGTTTGCAGATCACCGTGGTCAGGGTTCTTACGGAACGCATCAATGTCTTCGAATGATCCACCGATAACTGTCTGGTTTGTGGCATTATAGTTTGCGAGGTTCAACGTTGGATACTGAATAGCGAGCTCGAGAGCTTCCGCCTGATCAAGTCCCACTGCAAGTAGTTGTGTGTCACTGGTTACCGCAAAACCGTGCATGAATTTCATCCGTTTTTCAACGTATGCGATCCAATCTTCACGTGAAATGTGTCCAGCATAGTGGAAGGAGGCGGGCTCCCCGAGGGAATGCCCGACCACCGACAATGCCTGTAGATCAAGAGTTCGGATGAGATCTATCATCCCGCTCTGGAAATACGCCAGCGCGACCGAGGAGTACCAGCTCAGTTTGAACAGATCGTTCTGTATCTTTTCTTCATCTTCAACAAACAGAGATGGGGGATAGAGGAATTCACTTAGCGCCTTGGGGTATTTCCCTTTTGTTATCCGGTCGGCTTCGTTGCAAGCATTCCATAGTTCGGGAAAGATTGAGGTCATTTCCGCGCCCTGCCAAGTGTGTTGCGAGCCTTGACCGGGGAACATGAAGCTTACTTGTTGACCCTTGGCTTCCAGACTGTCAATGATACGGATGTTGTTATCCAGTGGCCAAGTGGCTTCCTTTTTCAGATGTGGCAGCGCTCTGGTCAGAGATTGTTTGAGGTGTTTGAGATCTTTGGCGACGATCACCATTGTCGCTGGAGATTCTTTTTGTTCATGCGACCTCAGGATAGTGCTGTAGGCCAGGTCGCACAGCCGTGGTTCCGCACCGTTTTCAAGATCGCTGATGAGTGAATTCGCCTGATCGATCAGTTCCTGGCGATTCTCTCCTTTGAACAGTAGAAGCTCAGAACTCCAGACCGGGTCATCCTTTTCCGTGTTGTGATCCTCATCCAGAGCCTCTTCCAGAACGAGATGGAAATTGGTTCCTCCAAATCCAAACGCGCTAACCCCTGCTCGTCGTGGATGGTCCGGATTTCGCAGCCAAGGTTTAGCTTGCTGGTTAAGGTAAACTGGAGATGTGTCGTCCAGAATCATGTCTTGCGGATCATCCACCCCCATCTGGGGTGGAATAACTCGATGGTGCATTGCCAGGCATGCTTCGATCAGGCTGGCGATTCCAGCCGAACCTTTTGTATGTCCAATCTGAGCCTTGATAGAGTGCAGCGCTACTGAATCAGGTTCTGCACCGGCGTCTTTTAATGCACCGATGATGGTTTCAACTTCGGCGGTGTCACCTGCTACTGTTCCTGTTCCATGAGCACACAATAAATCCACCGTGGAGATTGGAAATCCAGCACGTTTGTAGGCACGTTTCAAAGCTCGTTTCTGGCCATCGGGTGAGGGGTTGAAGAGGCTTTTAGCTCGCCCGTCGCTGGAGCTGCCCCAGGCTTTGATCTTGGCGTAAATGCGATCATCGTCTTTGATAGCGTCTTCATAGCGTTTCAATGCCACCAGACCAATGCCCTCGCCGAGGACGATACCATCCGCTTTTTTATCAAATGGCAGAGAATTGCCAGTTGGTGAGAGTGCTTGAGTTTTTGACAGGCTCATGTAGTCGAACGGAGTCTGCCTGATATCCACACCGCCTGCGAGAGCGAAATCAGTGTCACCGTATAGCAGTTCCTGACAAGCTTGAGCTACGGATGCGAGCGAGGAAGCGCACGCTGCATCAACCATCTGGTTGGTTCCACCAAGATCGAAACGGTTGGCTATTCTTCCCGCGTAAACATTTTGAAGTGTGCCTACTAGCCCCAGGACAGACCATTCAGGCAATCGATCCAGTGTTTCCTGGGGGAATGAACCCATTAGTTGTGGTAATTCAACCCGAGCAGTGAGACGTTGGCCGAGTTCAGCCATTCCCATTGTCGAGCCGATAAAGACAGAAGTATTCTCTTTATCGAATCCCTTCTCAAAAGCGCCTGCGTCTTCTAATGTCTGCCGTGCTACCTCCAGCGCCATCAGCTGACCCGGGTCAATGGACTTGAGAGTGTTTGGCGGGATACCGTAGTCCAGGGGATCAAAGGGGATATCTGGAATAAATCCACCCCACTTTGAGTAGATCCGGTCAGGCGCGTCACGGTCTTCATCGAAATAGATTCGCCAGTCCCAGCGATGTCGCGGGATTTCCTGAAGCACCTGGACTTTATTAAGGATATTCCGCCAGAATTCCCGAGTTGTCTTCGCGCCGGGAAAGAGGGAGCCTATACCTACAACCGCAATATCGGTGTCTTTATTCTGCGCCATGAACTGGAATCCTCAGAACTTTTGGTTAAAATGATTGCATCGGAAAGTTAGCCTCACCAATCATGAAACGCGAGTGACTCGTCTCACAAAACCTTCCAATGGGGAGCATGCCGAGCAGGAAACCACAGGGATATCAGGATTTTAGACGTTCTATCGAACCTGATTGAGATGTAAATCAGCACTCACTAGTGCCATTGATGAATAATTCGTCTCAGTCCAATTCGGATAGCCTTCCACAGCCCTTATTCCGTTAGGCAATAATACTGATAATGGGCCTATATATCAACGGCATCTCGAATCATTGCTAAAAACTGAGCCATGTATTTGCAGGAAAGGCTATTTGGCGTAATGTAATTCCTCAATAATTTTCTACTTCGAGCGCGATCTTTGAGGAGCGAACATTTGCTCGTAGCTGTGGTGGAGGGCTACTTTCCGGGGCGATGGGTGAGGTAGGAGTTTGACGGGAGGCATGAACCCGATTCCCACCTGTACAATACCTGATGTGAACGATTCAAAACATACATTTTTCAACCGTACGAAGGAGGAATGGGTGAGAAGGCACTCTTTCTATGACGGACTCGTGTTGCTGTTTGTGGCTGTTTTGTTGATGGCCGCAGTGCCTGCATGGGCGCAGCTGGAACGTGACCGTCCAACCCCTCCCGGCGAACCAGAGCCGGTGACGGTGTTCAGCCGTGTGGCCAATGCGGGCACGGCGGATGATTATGACAGCGGTCATGTCATTGTGCTCGATGAGTCGGTGAGTCGAGTGATGGAGAACGGCGTGACCTATGTCGATCTCTACACCATTTACAAGGTGCTGACCGAAGGTGGCGCACAAACACTGAGCGCGCTGGAATGGCATTTTGATCCACGCAGCAGTTATGTCGAAGTTGCGGAAGTCAATGTCATCCGTGATGGAGAACGTATTCCGGTGGATGTCGGTCTGATACTGGACCTTCCAGCTCCACAGCGGTCGATCTATTGGAGCGACCGCATAAAAGAGCTGCAACTCCCGCGTCTTAAAGTTGGGGACGGCATTGAAGTTGTCGCGATGCGCAAGGGCTACAACTACGCTTTGCTGGCGGACGATGGCGACGAACCCTCCCGGATGATCGGTGCAGATCAGGCCATCCGCAGCGATGATGATGACCGTTACATCCCACCGATGGTTGGTCACTATTTCGACATTTTGATCATGCAAGCGAACGTTCCGGTCATTGAAAAGAGGTACACTCTTGTTCTGCCGAATGATAAACTTCTTCAGAGTCAGGTGTACAACGCGCCTATTTACAGCAGGACTCATTACGACGAAGAAAACACGACTTATACCTGGTGGCTATACGACATTCCTCCTGCACCGCATGAACCACGTATGCCGGGCAATTGGGATATATCACCTAAAGTGGTGATGACAACGGCAGCGAGTTGGGAACAGAAATCTCAGTGGTTCTTCGATGTCAACAAGAACCAGTTTAAAGTTACCGATGACATCCGTGAACATGTCGAACATGTTCTGGCAGAGGCTGGCCTGAAGATTGGTGACGACCCGATGAAAGTCGCGGAAGAACTCAATCACTGGGTAGCTCAGAACATCCGTTACTCGGGCCAGACCATGGGCGAGGGGGAAGGCTTCACTCTTCACCCGTCCGACATGCTGTTCGAGTATCGTTCTGGTGTCTGCAAGGATATCGCGTCTTTCTCGATCACCTTGCTTCGTGCAGCTGGATTGAACGTTTATCCGGCGATGACCATGGCCGGTTCTACGATTGAGGATATTCCTGCCGATCAGTTCAACCACTGTGTGGTGGCTTGGGAGAAGGAGCCGGGCGATTTCGTCATGCTCGATCCGACCTGGGTACCGTTCAACAACGATATCTGGTCGAAGCTTGAAACCGAGCAACAGTATGTGATTGGTCATCCGGACGGTGTGGGCGAGTTACAGGAGATCCGCTACAGTCCACCGGAAGAATCACCGTTGAACGTGGTGCATACTGCCACCCTCAGCGAAGATGGTACGTTGTCTGGAACCATCCATCTTGATGGCATGGGTGCGTTGGACAGCCGCCTGCGTCGCATCGTGTACAACAGCCAGAAGCGTGCGCTGGATGAGGTGTTCGCCGGAGTGCTGGGTAGCATATCGGACGCGGTAGAAATTAAGAGTGTCAAGCATTATGACATCTTTAATTTCGACGGATTCATGTGGATTGAGATTGAGTATGAGATCCCTGGCTACGCGATGATGGTCGATGGTGGTCTTGAGTTCCGTCCGCCGGTTGTGAATGCGATCAAAGATCATGGGTATCTGTTCCGTGCCGGTGCGATGGATTGGGACGAAGAACGCACGACTGATGTATTCCTCTACTACACCCAACGTCTGGATATAACCGAAACCATCAGCCTGCCGCGTGGTTTCCAGTTGGCGAACGATCCGAGTGTGGATTCTGTTGATGAGACATACGCATCGTTCTCACAGGACGCGGAGATGAATGGTCGCAAGTTGGTTTTGCATTCACTCACGGAAGTGAAGCGTCGTCAGTTCGGACCTGAAGGATATGATGGTTTCAAAAAGGCGATTGATCATCTCGATGATTGGGCTGGAACCACGGTACGGGTAACGAAGGGAGGTGCGTGATGAGCCGCATTATGATGATAGTACTGGCGGCATTGTTGATCGCAACTGCCGCATTTGCCGCGCCGATGACATATACCGGCAATCTCGACATCGGTCAGATGATGAACGAAGCCGGGAAGGTGTGGGACTTCGAGGATAACGATTCAATTCTGCTGCTTGAGAGTGTCCGTTACAGTTATACCGCTGACCAGCGACTGACTGAAACTCATCACCGTGTGGTCTGGATCAGCAGCGAAAATGCCATTGATCATTATGCCGATCTGCGAGTTCCTTACGACAGCGACCGTCAGGATCTGACTGTGGATGTGTTACGTACCTGGCGCGATGATCGTTGGATAGAAGCTCGTGAAACAGCTGTGGTTCAGACCACGCCATATGCGTTCCGACATGCTCCAGACTACACAGGCATCCGGGAGACGATGATCCTGCATGACGGTATTGAGCTGCCATGTATACTCGAGTGCATATATGTAATCGAGGACAAGCAGGCTTTCCGTTCAGGATTCGAGGGTCAGTTCATTTTCCAGAAGAATGATCCTGCGCTCAACAGTTGGCTGATTGTGGAAGCAGCTCAGTCAATCCCTTTGAATGTCAAGGGTTTCAACGGTGCGATCGCGGCTGATCGTGACCTTCCTGGTAATGAAGGTATGGATCAGGTGTTTTCGTTCCGGATGAAGAACATGGAGCCGGCTCCCATTCCGGGTACCGATGATCCGGCCGCGTATCTGCCCCACGTTCAATTCTCAACGTTTAATTCGTGGACTCAGTTGGGTAACGCAATCAAGGGTGAGTTCCTGATGCGTTCGATGATGAACGATGTGTTGAAGGACAGCCTGGAAACCTTGCTGGTCGATGCTGAGACCATGATTGAAAAAGCTCATCGTATCGCGGATTTCGTTGACACTCACCAGCGCTATATCAACTATGATCCGAAGTGGTTCGTGTCTCGAGTGCGTTCGGCTGGACGCGTATATGAGACTGGTTACGGCGTTTCGATGGATCAGTGTGTGTTGACGGCTGCGATGATGCGTGAGGCTGGTTTTGAAGTCTGGCCGGTTATGCTGAGTGAGGGCTTTGGAAGCATTGATGAAGGCGTGGCGACTTTGGCACGTTTCCAGTCACCGGGTGTCTGGGTGAGTGGACCGGGAGTGGAAGCCTACTTCGATCCATCCACCGGCACGCTGCATAACGGCCTTTCTCCGATCTACAACCGTTCGGTGTGGTTACCCGGCTTCGACGATCAGCCGACTTTGCGTTGGTCTGGTGATGGCGAGGGTAGCCGAATTGTGACCAGTTTCAATTTGAGCTGGGATGCGGATGCTGAGATGTGGACCGGTTCCGGCTACTACGAAGCTGGCGGTGGCTATTGCCCGTTCGACAAGATGGAAGGTGGCGGAGATCGTTCCAGGGAGTATTTGAACGACGTTTGCAGCGGGGTGTTATCTGGTGCTGATGTCAGCGAGTTCAGCCCGATGAGTTTTGACCGTTTCACTGTGGCGTCTGATCTCAGCCTCTCTGTTCCTGCTTCGGAGCGAGACGATCTGGATCGTTTGCCGTTTGTTATTGGTGATCCGACCGACGGTCTGATTGACGTTCTTCCACACTACGTACCGTTGTATCTGGCCGAACGTGGAACTCCCGTTCCACTCGCAGGATCAGGCGAACAGGTTGTCAAGGTCAAACTGAATGTTGCGGGGCTGGAAGTGGTTCGTTTGCCAGAGCCTGTGACGTTCAATAATGGCGCTGGCAGCTTTGAACTGACTGTCGCACAGGATGGCGATGTAGTAACGATCGTCCGTACGATTTCGGTCCAACGTTCGAAGTATTCTGTTGAAGAGTGGACGGATCTTCGCGCGTTGCTATTGGCGGAAGTCAGCGAATCCAACCGTACGATCTTGCTGCGTTAGTGGTCCAGATTACATGATTTGATGTTGACATTGTGATTCACCCCGGTTGCGTATAATTGCAGCCGGGTTTTTGCCTGTCTAACTTCGGCCATGAGATATGCCCCTGTGACCCACCGTCTTTTTGGTGGTTCGCAGGTATTATCAGCCTGCAGGTTAAAATGGGGACAGACGTTGGTTCATTGTTCCTGATTTCACATAGTGATTTCCGTCTGTCCTTAAAATATTCCAATCGCAGTAAGGATTGTAGTCCGAAACTACATGAAAATAGCCGTGTCTGCAAGCAAACACGGCAATATCTCATATACTCAGTACTTTGGTATCCGGTACTTGATACTACGTACTTAGTACTTCTTTCTCAGAACCGTCCAAGCGCGCCAGATCGAGGTCGCAGCTGCGATCTTCAAGACAGCACCAGGCAGGAAGGGCAGCACGCCGAGTGTCAGACCATGTGCGAAGTTTCCGCCAGCGAAGAGAACGCTCAGCTGTATCCATCCGATAAGGAGAATGGCAGCGGTGCCGAGGCTGAACACGCCGACCTGTTTCAGCAACGTGTCAGCTCTGTCGATCAGTTGTCCGACTATGAAAGCGGCCACTATGAATCCGATCAGATAACCACCTGTAGGCCCGGCTATGATGGCGAATCCAGCAGCAGCGCCTGCAAATAGCGGCAATCCGGACACTCCCCAGACGACGTAGAGGAACTGGCTGGCGAGACCCCGTTTGCTTCCCAGCATGGCTCCTGCGAGTAGGACCATCAGGGTTTGCAGGGTAATCGGAACAGGCGTCATCGGTAGAGGAATCCGCACCAGGGCTCCTAACGAGGTCAGGGCTGTGAATGCGAGAATCAATGCCAGCGACAGCAGCACCTCACGGTAGCTGGACAGTCCAATAGTTTTCCGGTCAATTGCACGTTCGTTTGTCATCATCAGTCTCACCATCCGTCTTTACTTCACATGTCAATGTTGGATCGCAACTGTACGGAATTCACTTAACACCGCAGCAGGTTTGCGAGATTTATCGCCGGACAATGTACAATCCCGGGAATACGAAAGCGCGGGCTGAGAGATGGAACGAAGAGCACGGTTTATCGTCTGGTCTTGAATGTTGCACGGTGATTCGATGGATTTCAGGAGTCAGCATTTGCTAGCTCCAGGCCTTTGGTGCCCGGGGTTGTAAGGTGCCATCTTACGCCATTCCCGGCTAGCAGAAGTTTTATCTTGTTGGGCATTGCCGGGGTTGAAGAAAGAGAGGGTGGGGTATGCCTGCTACATTGAGATGGATGATATTGTGTCTTTTTCTGACGCTGGCGATGTTGGCTCTAGCCGCATGCAGCGATGATGGCGAAGGTGTGGTAAAAGTGGTTTACTCAGACAGCTCATTTTTTACTACCGGTAATGATGATCCGGCATTAGTCGATTCAGTCCGGCTGGTGATATTTGATCAGTTCTGGCAGGATGTCAAGGATGACTACGCTTACATCAGTGGCAAGGGAGCTGTATGGGATGCTGCCCGTGAAGAATGGCGACCCGAGGTTGTCCGCTCGTTGACATATTACCAATACCAGAATTTGCTGTTGGGCGCGATGTCTGTGTTGGAAGACGAGAATCTCGCTTTGATTGATTCAACTGGGGAAGTGCACCCCGCCTACGAGGCTAAACGTAAAGTCAACTGGCGAATTGATGCCTGGCAAGCAACGGCCGAACAACTGAACTACGAGGTGCAGAGCGGCTGGGGTTGGGGTATTGCTGATACCGTGGGCTATTTCTTCTTCAACAGTTTCGATCCGGAGAGTTTCGACGAAACCGAATTTGACGTCGCATTGGAGAGCATGCGTGATCTCAGTGCAATCATGTTCGATATGCGAACCGCCGGTGAAGTGGTTGTGTCGTTGACAGTCCCGAAACTGGACGCTGCGGGTCTTCAGATACTCTCCGAACCGGTGATCAGTCGATTCGTAGAGGACGAAGTGACAGTTCTCGAACAGCATAGCAACGATTCGCCTGACGTTGATCCGATCATTATCACTCCACGGGGTGAATGGTCATTTACCAAGCCGGTGATCTTGTTGATAGGGCAAGACACGATAAATGAGGGCGAGCTATTCGCTGCGGCGATGAGCCAACTGCCAAATGTGTCATTGATCGGCGATTCAACAGCCGGTCTTGTTGGGGCGACGCAATACTATGAACTCTATGAGGAACTGGACTATACAATTCCGACCATTGGCTACACTTATGTTGATGGTGATCCTTTGCGTGGCGAAGGGTTGATGCCGGTTCATCTGATTAGATGGACTCCTGACAGTTTCATTGATGACGATTATGTGTTGATATCAGCGTTTCTGTGGATAGATCAATTCCTTGAATAGTTTCTCATCCTTTGAGGTCCGAATGTTTCCCCTGATGCTGCAATGTCAGGGGCTTTTTCGCGTTACCCTCCCGGAGCTGTATTCAATGGAGCTGGACGCAGAATTGTACCTTTGCGCACAATGCAAATAACACTTCCAGGGGAGGGATATAGTGTTGGATCATAGCGAACATGTGCTGATCATTGGAGCGGACGCTGCCGGACTGAAGGTGGCCGCTCGTCTTCGTCGGTTAGAACCTAATCTTCCCATCAGATCGGAAGAGCGTCGTGTAGGGAAAGAGTGTAGATCTCGGTGGTCGCCGTATCATTAAAAAAAAAAAAAGAAGATGATAATCTCA
>CAJVXH010000005.1 GCA_913009835.1 uncultured bacterium | reverse complement strand
CGAGCGATATCATCTTCCTTGAGAAATATCTCGAGCGACCACGACACATCGAGATCCAGGTCTTCGCCGACAATTATGGAAACACCATACATCTCGGCGAGAGAGAGTGTTCCATCCAGCGACGTCATCAGAAAGTCGTCGAAGAATCGCCAAGCATGTTGGTTACCCCTGAGCTTCGCGCAAAAATGGGCCAGTCTGCTGTCGAGGCGGCGAAAGCTGTCGGGTATCGGGGTGCGGGAACTGTAGAATTCCTGGTTGACACGGATCTCAGTTACTATTTCCTCGAGATGAACACTCGTCTACAGGTAGAGCATCCGGTAACGGAAATGGTTACCGGTATCGACCTGGCTCAGCTACAGATTCGCGTGGCTGCTGGTGAGAAGTTACCCTATGTGCAGGAAGATATCGTGATGAGGGGTCATGCTATTGAGGTTCGTATCTGCACTGAAGACTGCTTAAACGGGTTTGTGCCGGATACGGGGACGATCCGTTATCTCCGCTCACCGGACGGGTTTGGTGTCCGTGAGGATAGCGGTGTTCGTGAAGGTGACGTCATTTCCATCCATTACGATCCGATGATCAGCAAGTTGATCACCTGGGGACCAGATCGTCCAACCGCGATTACCCGGATGTACCGAGCTTTACGTGAGTATCGCATCACTGGCGTGTACACAACGATTCAATTTGGACGGCTAGTGATGAAGAACAAAGCTTTTCAACAGGGCGATTATGACACCTCCTTTGTTGAGCGCGAGTTCGACGTGAACATACTCCGTGACCGTGAAGCCGTGATGGAACGCATAGCGGCTCTGGGATCAGCTTGGCGTTACCATAATGAGCATAAAAGTAATAAACATGCCGCTAAGCAGCCTGCGGTGACATCCGAAGCGGTTTCCTCATCCTGGAAAGCTAACGGTCGTAGAAGGGCGCTTCGATGAAAACCCAGCCAGATCACAACAGCTACCTCGTCGAGGTAAATGGTAACCAATACAGGGTGATTTTTCTCGACAACGGGAATGTTCTATTTGATGACCATGAGTATTCGCTGGACATGAAAAGAAACAACATACCCAATCAGTACTCGCTTCTCATTGATAATGAAAGCCTCTTTCTCTCCTTCATGCCTGATGCTGAACCTAATCGGTACCGTGTTAGTAGCGACGGATATTTTTTCGAAACGGAAGTACTCTCATCGCGGGAAGCCCTTCTCCGAGAACATTTGGTTGCTGCTGGTGTGGGCAAGAAGGATGGTAAGATCAAGGCTTCAATGCCTGGAATGATCCGCCAGTTGTTAGTAAAGCTTGGTGACCGCGTCGAAGCTGATCAGGGTATTTTGATTATGGAAGCGATGAAGATGGAGAACGAGATTCGTTCTCCGATTTCGGGTGTCGTCACCAATTTTGGTGTTGAAGAAGGCGATGCCGTTGAGAAGGGTGCCTTCCTGTTCGAGATCGAGGCCTCCTAAGACGTATTCCGAGGTATCAAGCTGTCTGATCTGTTGGTGTGATCTACCTAGAGTATATAGGGATACTTGCGCCAGCGCGGGTATCCCCATTTTCTTATCTGAACTAGTACAGGATATCTGACTTTAGTGTAATGATATCGTCCCCTAGACATCTGTGATTCACAATACTCAATTCTACTCCACGGGCCCTTTCCGAATCTTTTATAATTCACGAAGAACCTTGGTAACCCCTCGTATTCATCACCATTCCAATCGATATGTTCTATCGATTCTAACGCTATCGTTCCGATAGGAAATAGAGTAACACTTGTATCAGTACTACTATCATTCAGTTTATGTACATAACACCTCTTTTCAGAATCATAAATAAATGGCAACGGATGTTGGATTAATAATTCAACTCCATTGACCGATCCTGCCCCAACATAACCAATCTTTAACGAACTAGAAACTCCTATTGACTTAATATTATAATTAGGATATTGGCCAGCTCTTTTTATGTCTATTACGACTATTTCTCTAGCTCTATCTAGTATAATAGAATTTTCATGTATTTGATCCAATATGCTAGTATTGTGTTCCTGATCTTTCACTCTCCTAACATTATTTCGAGATATTCTCTTTATTATGGCATCTATCATAAATAGAACAACGCCAACGATTATCCCTGATACTATCATTGGTAAATAGGACCATATCGAGATCTCATTTTCAAGACTCATTGTCGTAATCCCTGTTTACGTTCATCAAGCCATTTGTATTAGACTATGCGCTTAGACTATGCGCTACGATCCACCTTCCAGCCTTCCATTTGGACCAGCTTCTCAAGCAGCTCCTTCGCCTGTGTATCCAATGAATCGGGGATACGAGGTTGGGCGGATACGATAAGATCTCCCCTTCCACCACCTTTTTTCGGTAAACCCAGTCCCTTGATACGTTGCGAACGTCCGGCTAAAACTCCAGCGTTTAATTTCACCTGCTTTGCACCATCTGGCGTAGGAATAGATACCGTCTTTCCGCCTAATGCTTCCAACAGGTTAACCTGAACCGTAACTCTCAAATCCTCACCATCTCGCGCGGATCCGCTTTCCTTCGACTCGGTCAAACGTACGATCAGGTCGCCATCCTCACCACCAAACGCTCCGGCGTGTCCTTTGCCTCTGACACGGATCTCGCGTCCGGGAATCGAGCTTGCTGGCACAGCGATACGTAATGTTTCCGCGCTTCCAACACGACCATTCCCCTTGCATCTATTACAGCGAACGTATTTTGAGTAGCCAGTTCCTTCACATTGCGGACATGTACCGAAAACAGTTTTGCCATCCTTGCTGGACGGTATTTCGCCGAGCCCCAGGCATCGTTCGCATTCAGCTCCATGTCCTCCCGGACGAACTCCGGCACCGGCACAACCCGTGCAGAGGATGTCTCTTCGGATCTTGAGCAGGAATTTGCCACCTTCCGCCATCTGCACCGGACTGAGGGCAAGTGTGGTGTGGAGATTACGTCCACGTTGCGGCTTCGGTTTGTCGCTACCATCTCGGCTGAGAATTCCCATCCCCGCTTTGAACGCACGCTTCAGAATCACTCCGAAGGTCTCACCTTCCTTGCTCATATCAGGTGCTCTACTCGCCTGTCTTTCTGCTTTTTCACGGAGAGGCATGCCTTGGGACGAATGATACTTCATCCTCGATTCGGGATCAGACAGTGTCCGGTAGGCTTCGCCAATCTTCTGGAAGCGGCGTTTGGCTCTTGAATCGCCGTGATGCAGATCGGGGTGGTATTTCTTCGCCAGTGATCGGTAGGCTGAGCGGATATCGTCCTGGGATGCGTCTGGCTGCACTCCTAATTCAGCGTAATAGTCGTGTTTCTTACCTGGCATGAATATTCCAAGGTCTTATGAAGTTGGCCAATCGCAAGATACGGAGACAAAAAAGCCTTCGCGATATCGCCAAGGCTTTGATCTGATTAAAGGTGTTGCGAGCAATTCTACCTTCTGGGATTCGGTAGAACTGACTTCACCATGTTTTCAGCCGTTTCTTCGATGACCTCAGGTCGATCATAAAATCCAGTAGCAGAACGTTCGCGCACGGTGCTCAGATTCTCCGACCCAGCCGGAGCAGAGATTGATTCGTCGGTAATTTTGCCAGCGAGGCTATCAATGACATCCGGGTTATCGTAATGTCCTTGGGCTATGCGAGCCTTGACCTCGTTGAGCTTCTCAGACCGATCAACCGGGCCATACGCTTCCCGATGGAGTTCTGCCATCTCCCGATAGCGTGCTATCTCGGCTGCGTCCGCAGAGATATTCGCGCGATCCATTGGAGTTGTCGCGGATTTGGAATCTGGAGAAACTGTTTTTCCAGAGACCTCATCACTGCGTTGCGTTTTGCCAGTCGGCTTCGGCGCCAGAGGTCCGGCAGGATCCATCCCATCTATTCCGTGGCTGAACATGTTCATCTCTCCCGTTACCGGGTTGTTGTTAATCAGACGTTATAGGTTGCAGTATCTGATTCAGCTTGAATCTTCTTCCTGGTCTCTTCCCAGGCATCCCTCAACGTGCCCATCATATCGATGACCGGGGTCAAGCGATCCGGATCGTTGCTGGCATTGGCCGCAACAATCTCACGTTGATAGAACTCGTATAGTAAGTCCAATTTCTCAGCGATCTCTCCACCTTGAACAGGATTGAGAGATTTTCTCAACTCACTGATCAACTCAAAGGACAGATCAATGCTCCTGGTTCTGCTGTCGTAATCGTTTTCACGCATTGCGCGCGCCGCTTCTCTCAATCCACGCACCGCGGCGTCATAGCTGACGACTACCAGCCCAACCGGGCTTTTGGTGCTGAAAGAAACATCGTTGTACTGTGCATATGGGTTGATCTGTGGCATCAGCAATTCCTCAATATTAGCCGCATACAGACTCCGGGCGCAAGTCCGCCAATCGTCTTTTTACTCTATCGGCAATTATGACAGAATCTTCACTCTTGGAATTCCCCCATTTTTTTTTGACTATCCAAGCCAGGCTGATTGCCCCTGAGCAGCCGACACTGCCTGTTCCATCGCGAGAAACTGTCGGGTAAGGATATCTCGTTTTATTGCCAATCGATCTTCGAAATTTTCGATTTGTTTCTCTATGCTCTCAATGGAGTCTTGGTAGGTTTCCTTGGCCTGCTTGATCTTACCATCTACGGAATCAGTAATGATATCTATGAAGGCATCGAACTGTGATGCTGCACCCTTCCCCACACGAACAGTCGCAGTTTCGGTACCCGCTCCACCTCCTGGACCATCAAAGTAAATGCGCAATCCTTCGACTGGCGTTCCTTCTGCGCCACGCAGGACATGCCCGCTCTCCACCGTGGCAGCATAACCACCGATAGTGTTATTGGCGCTAGCATCAATGCTTCCGTTTGCCAGGTAGTTGACCGTAACTTCGTACTCCCCACCAACAGTTTCCGACTCCTGCTTGAAGAAAGTGATATATGGACTATCCGAACTGGTATCGAGAGTAAAGAGGTCTGCGACTGCCTGGGCATCTTCCTTGAGCGCCTCTGTCAATTCGGCGCTGTCCACTTTCAGTTTTCCACCTGAGGTCAGGCTGATACCTGCAGATCCGAGAGTTTTATATAGTGCGTTACTATTAACTCCGGGGATTTCGCTAGTGACAATGGTCATGATATCGGATTTCAGAGATCGAATGTTGGTGTCGCCTGCCAGTAATCCGCGCGTTTCGTTCTCAGCGTCATAGCGAGTCTTTGCTTCAATCTCAACGATTAATGCGTTATAAGCCGCCACCCACTCCTCAATAGCGTTCTTGGTTTCTGCGGAGTTTTCGGCGACAGAAACCTGAACGTCGCTGGTAGTAATGTCTTTCAGGGTTAATGTAACCCCATCAATAACGTCCTCGATGGTGTTGCTGTCACGGTAGATCCAATCCAAAGCCCCTGGCGGATAACCATCAACCTTGATCTGAGCTTGCTGAGCGTCTTTTGTGGTCGCCCAATTAGCTTCAACAAAAGAACCTCCGCCGATAGTAGTTGCACCGTCATTGATATCAATAGTGGTTGTAACGTTTGCTTCGTTTGCGGTAAGAACGAGGTGAACCGGATCAGTGCCTGTCCCATCATCAATTGATGAAGCACTAATCCCTGGATTGTCTTCGTCGTCGTTGATAGCTTCGATCAGGTCTGCCAGAGTTGATCCGGTAGCCAAGGTGAGAGTTCGAGTTTCACCGTCAAATGTATACGAGAAATCAGTGCCGGACCCGGTCAGCGAAGTCTGGTTCAGATCAGCCCATCCAACATCATGAACTTTAACTTCCTGTTGAGCCAGCTGATTTATTTCGATGTTGTGAGTGGCGGCGATTGCTTGTGCATTTGCAGATACGGTGAGGAAATCGCTATCAGAACTGCTGGCGGTCATCGCGAGCAGTTCGTTCGCAGTGTCAATCGCCTGGGCGGCTGATTGCAGCGCGTTCAGTTTGCTCGTGACGGAAACCCACGCATCAATGCGGGTTTGTTCTTCGACCTTTCGACCTTCCAACCGATACAGACCCTGACTTTCGATCTGAATCAGCATGTCTACCGTGTCTTGCCACTGGATGCCGGAAGCGAGTCCGGAAAATGTTGCAGCTGGGGCTGAGGACATGATGCCTCCTCTTATTTGACCGTCTCGGTGGATGCCGATAACGGTCCGTTTTCTTAAGCCTCCAGCACAAAAATACCCACGGAGGCGAATTCAAGTTCTGAATCCGCCACTTCCATGGGTAGGCTGTTTCCTCGTCCGACCGGAATCTCCGTGTCGTGAGGGTAATGCCTGTGATTAGCCTACGAGTCCAGCGACAATCTGCGGGATCTGGTTGGCCTGTGCGAGCATGGATACGCCAGTCGACATCAGAATCTGTGCACGTACAAAGTTGCTCATCTCGGCAGCGATGTCAGCGTCACGGATCTGCGATTCGGATGCAGTAGCATTTTCACGCTGAATCTGCAGGTTCAGAACTGTGTTCTGAAGACGATTGACATAGGAACCGATACGTGTACGTTCTGTGTCCTTGGTCGTGATCGCGCTATCCAGTGCTGTGATGGCTGACTGGGCACCGCTGGTGTCAGAGAGCGCCAAGTTGTCAATGCTCAGATCCGAGCCTCTCATCCCGTTCAGGGTCACGTAGTAGTAGTCGTTGTTTGCGGTGTTGTAAGTACCAATATGGAACTTAACACCGGTTGACGACAGGCTACCATTCAGCAGATACAGACCGTTGTAGTTGGTCGTGTTTGCGATTCGGGTAATTTCCGAACGCAGTTGGCCGAATTCCGTGTTGAGGTAGGTACGATCCTCAGATGTCAGCGCGCCGTTAGACGCTTGCACAGCCAGAGCACGCATCCTGACCAGTGTAGAGTCAATGGTCTGAAGCGCACCTTCAGCGGTGGCCAACAGGTTGATGTTGTAGTTCGCGTTACGTTCCGCCTCGTCCATCGAAGCGATCTGTGCACGGAACCTTTCGCTCACGGCCAGACCGGCCGGATCATCCCATGAGAAATTCACACGGAGTCCTGACGACAGACGCGTGAGCGCTGTGTCCAGATCATTCTGCGTGTTGTGAATACTCCTCTGGGCTGTAAGAGCGAGCACATTATGGTTGATGCGCGTACTCATGCTTCACCTCCAATTTTCCACTCGGTTGTCTAAGGAAACCCTTGCTTTCGTCTATATCGGAACGATTGCAGGAAACCTTAACTATTGAGTGAAATCCGGAGAGCTGTCCAGACCTGAATTGATCAGCTTCTGCCTCAATCAATCCCAGGGTCAATCGTCTTCGATTGTCAAAGAGCTGACAACAATTATGTTCCAACATATCAGGTTTGACAGGTGTTTCACGCTTTCCAAACCTGAAGAGTGTGCTCAGTTTGTTTTGATCATCTGAGCGAGAAATAGTTCAACCAACGTGATCGAGATAGCGGCTCTTGGAGATACTCTTGTATACATCGCGAACATCGTTCATGTACTTCTGACCGTTGTTGAGCCGCAATTTTTCGTCATTGAGTTTATTCATGTTATGCTTGAGAACTGACACCAGTTGACGGTCCAGATCACGAATCTCTTCAAACAGTTCATTATCCTCAGCATTCGGTTCAGGTTTCTTAACCAGCTTGCTGTCAGGTGCAATCTCGGGCAATCCCTGTTGCGGATCGTACCCCCACATGGTTGCCAGAACTGTTTCTCGTTCGGCCAGAGTTGAATTCAGGGCTTCGACATACTCGATCTTAGCTTGCCGCAGCGCAAGCTTTGTCAGCTGATACAGATTTTCGAGCAGCATCCGTCGTGTGTTCTGTTCGCTCATACAGCACCCAGAGTTTTCATGTACTCCAGCGCTACATTCCAGTCTTCGAGAAGCATTTGCAGCTCGTACTCGATCAGGTCGGCAAGCAGGATTCCGTCACGGTTTTCCTGGGCTTGGACCATCTCCTCGAGAATGCTGGATATCTTCTCGGTCAACTTCTCGAGATTTTGCTGTCCCGCCTGTATATCGACAGCTGTAACCTGGTACAGCGTACCGACCGAATGGGTTGTTCTGGTCAGAACTTGCAATCCATCCAGACAACGCAGCAGCTGTTCGTTGGCCAGTTCAAAGCTACCGGCACGAAACGTTTCCACAGTCCGGCTCAGTTCTTTCACGACGGCCCCGTGAAATTCGGTAATGCTTTCCAGGGTTTCGTTAGCCAGGTCAACAGCTCTTGTGGTCTCAAGTTCGAAAACGTTGTCGCCATTGAGTAGATCGAGGTGACGCTCAGGCTTTCCGGAGATGTCTTCGCCGTTATAGCTGACCTTGACAATGCGCAGGTCCTGCTCCAACTCCTGTGCAATGGTACCGACAACATCAGCGATGGTACTCGCTTCCGGATGATCAAACAACACATCATCGCCGTTGAGTTTTACGTTGATCATCTTGCCTCCTTACAGACGGTGTGCGCACACGAATGTTGTTGACGCACCACGTCAAGTATCGTTTGTATTCTTTGTGTGTAGGTGTGTTCGGCTAGAATTCGCCTGCGAGCCTTTTCGCTGATCTTCATCGCCAGATCCTGATGCGAGAGCAGATACTGAATTTTCTCGCCAGCTTCCTCAGGAGTGCGATAGGTGATGCATTCAGTCTCTGAGTCAAACAATTCGTGAATGTCACTCTGTTCGTCAGTGAGCAAAATCCCGCCCGCGCAGGGCACATCAAATACCCTCTGGTTAACCGAGCTGGGCATCTGATAGCTGGTGCTATTCAGTTGAATGGAATTAGCGTAATAAGCGGCCAATTCAGGTCCATAGTGTATTGGTTCATTGAGTTTCAGATCAGGGAATAATTCCATCCATCCCTCATCGCCAGTTATTTCCAACCCCAATGGCTGGCAGATCTGCACGATACGTTTTCTGTCTTCGCGAGTTGCGCGAAACGCCACCAGCGTCGCCATGCGCAATTTGTCACCGTGTGTCCAATCTTGCGTCAGGACGGGGTATTGCTTGATTGCTTCGTTGAGAGCGTCCCATGGATCACATCGCGCATCGAGCAAGTCCTCTATCGCCATGCTCAGAACGGGTTGATGTGCGGAGCGAACATTTGCCCTTCGTTCCCACTCGATTACTGGCTCAACCATCGAGTTCGCTACCCAGCATGGCCCGCGCAATGGTTCATTCTTTGTCGAATGTGAAGCGAAAGCCGTCTCGTCTGTGGCGAGAGGCAGGTATTCCACGCGCTCGAAACCATAACCGATCAACTCGGGAATGGTCAATCTCTCCCAGGTAAACAGGTGCGCCATTTCCCCGGCTGCAGCGTTGTGATCGAGCAGGATATATTGGGGACGGTCGGCAAACCAGGACACATAGGGTAGCTCAATTTTTTCCAGCAGGGCGGCCAGCTCACCATCTTCGTCAAAACCGAGATGATTTACCGTGATCAACAGATCCGCTTCCATGCTGGCGAGCAATAGCTGTTCGATAACATTGCCACTCTCCAGGTAACGGATCGACATCACTCGATGCCCCATTCTCAGCAAAGCGGCACGGATTTCACACTGAAGGTAGTAATCGCTCTCGAGAAGGATGACGGTCAGGCGCTCGCTGCGGAAACGTGGACGTCGGAACCGGTCATACAGCGACGGTGGATTTGTCTCTGGGGGTGAAGCCTCCAGCAGCTCACGCGTCTCGATTGGTTCATTGCTGAGTGCTGATTGATAGTCGTTGACATCATTGCCCTGAGTGAGCAGAGCTACCGATGTCGCCAATCGTTGAAAAGCTGCCTGTGTCCCGGTTATCTGCTTGACGGCGTCGCTGTCTGAGAGGTTTTCCAGCTCGAAACGGAACAATGCCAGCAACGGATGCAAGAACTCAGCCTGGAGAAATCCGTTGAGAACCTGATCTTGCAGGTCGTCTATCTGGCCTGCGAGCGCGGATGTGTTCTCAGGGTCTGGATCAGCCTGGAGAAGGTTCAACAGGGTGACGCAGCTGTGTTCACCGCGCATGGCGACATCGCGCAGCCTGATGCTGATCGCTCGATCTTGTTCGCTGAGTTCAACAGTTCTGGCCGTCTCAACTTCCGTCTCGTTCACCACTCCGAAACGTTCTGACAGTATGCTTCGATAGCGATTTCGCAGCGAATCCATGCGATTGACAGGCCCCGCAAGCCTTTTCAAATGCCAGAAGCCGTTTTCATCGAATCCGGTTCGTGAAATGATTACGGATGCATCTTCGATCTCGTAATGATCCGGGATAGCATTTTCCAGCATGTCCACGGCCAGTTTTGCGACCAGGGTCGGGCTGAATGACTGGCGGCAATTGAAATGCGGGCATTGCACCTGAAAATCGCAGGGGTAGCAAGCGAGTTGTGGTTCGACTACCAGGTTGTTTTCGCCGTACGGACCCGTTTCCTGGGAGAGGGCGTTGCCAGTTGTCAGGCAGAGCACTGGTGTGCCCACTGCCTGGGCGAGGTGCATGGTGCCGGTGTCGTTGCTGATGACGAGTTTCACCCGCGCGAGGATAGCCGCTAGAACCGGGATGTCGGTCTGACCGACGAGGTTGATTGCCTTGGTACCGGCAGAGCGCATCGCCGTTTCTACCAGAGGCATTTCAATGGGAACCCCGCAGAAGACCGTGGTCGCACCGATGGATTCCTGAAGCATTCTGGCAGTCTGACCAAACGATTCTTCGTCCCAACGTTTGCTCGGATGAGACGCTCCCACCTGAATTACAATCAACGGGCTGCCATCGTTGCCTACTCCGGATTCTCTCAACAAGGATTCAGCTCGGTGATTTGCCTCATCGGGGATGGAAAAATGAAGAGGCCGCACGATGCTGCTGTGTGATCCGGCGAATCCTTTCTGAAGGTCTGCGAGGTGGAAAGGATTCAGTCCACGGGCCAGATGTGAGGTCATTGTCATCCGGGCCCAATCGGTGGCGATCCGTCTTTGTCCCTGCGCATCCAGATATTGCCCGGCGACTACTTGACCCCGCAGCATGTAGCTGATTATCGATGACAGGGTATCGTAGCCCAGGTTCATTACCTGGTCGAACTCGACATTCAGCAGGTCATTCAGCTCAAGCTGAACTTCCTTGTATAGTTCGAGATGCGGAGGTCGTTCCGCAGCTTTCAGAATCAAGCGATCATTGTTAATCGTGTGCACGCAGTCCACATCCAGACCCATCCCGACAGTCTCGAAACTCTTCGGAACGATCAGATGTAGTTCGCTAGCCGGATTGAGTTCACGGAGTCTGTCCAGCAGTGGATAGCTGAGCAGTATGTCACCCATTCGGCTTAATGCGAGCACCGCGATTTTCATGTGAGCCCCTTCTCTTCAGCTTTGAGTTGGAACTCGTTCATCAGCAGGAACAGGGCTTCCGGGCGTGACAATGCTCCTTCACCTTTTCGGATTATATCCGCTATGTGTTCGAGGGTGAGTGTTTTTTCAGCATTGCCAATTGACTTCAGGAACTCAGCCAGTTCCGCATCATCACCAGCCGCTGCTACCATTTCCGCGACGGTATTCCCTGACGATTTCACCGGTTGAATGCTGGTGTTTTCACACAACACTCGGATAGCTTCAGCCATTCTGTGCGTGTAGGTGTGATCACGCAGAACCCGCGTCCGTCCCGCCCGGGCAATGCTGTTCGCTTCTTCGGGATGAGCCAGATAGTGTTCAATGAGCGACTTGCATTCATCGAGATCACTGAATACGGCAATTTCTTTACCGGGCTCGAACATTTCTGCGAGCAGGGATCGCTTATCGACCAGTTGGAACGCTCCGCAAGCCGCCAGCTCGAAGGTGCGCGGGTTGACAAAATCACCGTGCGGGTTTACGCCCTGGGCGTAGGTGGACGAATGGAGATTGATGTTGATTCGGGTGGCGTTGAATATGCGAACCGTTTCCTCAGTCGAAACTCGTCGACCATCATCCTGTAGCACAGTTTGCAGACCGGTTGCCTCTTCCCAATCATTTCCCCAGAGCTTGAGATCATAGTTGAGGAGGTTGAGGAAGAACCGCCGACGGTTGAAATATCCCGCCCCGACATGACTCAGTTCGCTGCCATAACGCGCGGTTTCGTCAGGGGTCAGGTCGAGAGGACGGTGCACATTCGGGTCAGCCGCCACTGGCAGATAATGCGCGCAACGGACTCCGTTTTCCTGCAACACCTTAGTAAACGCCTCGCCCTGAATGTGGAAAAACAGGTCGTAATCGGGTGCTACCTGCGGCCACCAGTTCGCCAGTTCAGCGTCTTCGACGAACCACATGGCAGTGGTGATTCCTTCATCACGCAGAGCCTTCAACGTCTCTTTGGTACCCGGTGCCTGCGCGAGGAAGAATACGATCTGCGCCTGTATCGACTTTGCTTTTGCGACAATCCCTCGGCCCAGCAAACGGGTCAGATCACTCAACAGATGATTGCGTTCATCTTTCACGTCGCTCAGGGTGTCCAGAAGTTTCCGGCCTTCGTCAAATGCTGAATAATCCAACAATTCGACGTGATGACCGAGTTCCTCGAAGGCGCTGGTCACGTACTGTCCCATCGCCAGGGTGCCGCCGTAAACCGGCCCGGCAACCAGAATCCGCAATTTTTGTTCATCCGATCCGGGTAAGGTGGCAGCCATCTTGTGCTGTAACTGTTTGCTGATTTCGGGGGCATACTCTCGGATGCTGGGCCACTCAAATATGAATGGTGATGAACCATTTGCAAGACCCGATTCTTTCAGATCATTGGCGAGATTTTCGACACCATCCTGACCGACATACAGCGTTGCCCGTTGAATCAATTCACTCAGATCTCTGGTGTTGAGTGCAAGATGGGCGATCCCCTCATCGGGTTCGATAACGAACAGGCGATCTGCGTCACGAACGCGCATCCACGCTTCCGCGAGGTATCCCAGCCCCAGACCGACGATAACCACCGATGCTGCCTCCGGAAGATCTTCGCTAAGTTTTTCGACCGTCTGAAGAGCTTCGCGTTCAGGGTTGTATAGCGAATGTAGAGCGCGTCCGTCAAACGTGAGAGATGGCACTCCTGAGCGTGCTTCAACGACCTCAATCCTTTCGGAGGTCGCTTCACTTTCAGCCAGCGCTGCCAGGCTATCCCATCCACGTTCATGCAGAGCTTTCACATTTTTCTGCAACGGACTGTTCATCCCATCCGCCTCCTCGGTTCCAAGGGAGTTTCCGACCTCGAAGAAGGTTGCCATGAGCTCGAGAAAGGGCGGCTGCTCTTTCCACCTCCAGTTTGCTTGCCGGGGATGAAATATCCTGATTTTGCGCGTCGGATCAGCAATCGTTCCACATCGTTCTGCTTGGGATTGTTTGAGTGGAATCGTTGCCATAGTGGCAGCATGAACTCTGGTGAATGGTGCTTGATCAGCACCTTGTCCATGCCTTCCAGGGCTTCCCGACAATTCTCATCGAACGAATAGGCAATCTGGTAGTGTTCAAAGGCATTCCAGGAACTGCGTGGTGCCTGCAAACGGTTGAATCCCGGTGTCAGATCCTTTCCCAGGGCCAGCAGTCGATCAGCAGTGTTCAGATGCAGGGCCATACGGTTGGCATCTGGCATATCCAGCGCTTCAGTCGCTGTCTCCTCATCACCGATAGACAATGCCAGGCTTGCCAGAACCGGTTTCAGCGAGGGGCTGGCCTTGCCGGAGGCGAGTAGCTCTTTCAAATAATCTCGAGCCTGTTCAGCCTGACCAACTCCTTCCAGGAAGATGGTCTGTCGCGCCGGATCGAGCTGGTCGAAGTTGTCAACCAATCGTTCTGCGGCATCATGTCGCAAGCTTTCAAAGTGTTTCCACTTCCAGGAAGCCATCCACATTGCCCAGTCAGCCATCGCTTGATGCTTGGAGGTATCCCTGTCTATGCGAGGTTTTAGACTGGACAGTTCACGCAGAACTTTACGCGCTCGGTGCTGTATGGAGTGATTAGCACGAATAACATCAGTCGCATTCTCAGAGATACCGCGTTGTTTCCCAGAATTGCTGAGAATGTCAGTGACAACACCCTCAAGGTTGCGAGCGTTGAAACCGACCAGGTGTTGCCCTTCAACGAAGAGTTTATCTTCTCCTCGTCCTTCTTCTGTCAGGAGGACAGCCCCGCAGGCCATCGCTTCGAAGGTGCGCAGGTTGATACCGTCAAAGAGGAGTTCGTTCAGCACGATCTTCGCGCGACGATAGTAGTCAGCCACTTCGTCGGGCTGCACGGATCGTTGACCGCTACCATCAATCAGGGTGACGTCCGCGATCTGTCTCAGGCGGTGGAGGATTGCTGAACGTTTCGGTCGGTGAGCGAAGTCCATTGTTCCGACGAAAACGACGTCCAGATCACGTTCGGCTTCATCATTCGGTGGGTAATAGATTGAGCGATCAGCTGCCAGTGGTAGCCAATGCGCCCAGTGAATACCATCTTTCCGCCAGGCATCCTCTATTGCCGCCTGATCTGTCCAGACCAGGTCGAACATGTAAGAGTAGTCGTGTTGCCAGAAGTCGTTTATCGGACCGTCAATTGCATAGAACGCGCGCGGAGCCTTAATTTTCTCCAGTCCCTTGAAGAATACGCGACTGTCAATGCAGTCCACTTGAAGCACTACATCCGCTGGAAAACCGAGCTTGGCAATAACTTCTGAGATATCATCCTGAGCAGGGTCAACAACGATATCGTTGTCTTCTGTGACCCCGATGCGAAGTACGTTAACATCGGCCTCTTCCAGGTTTGACCCGAAATAGGTATCGTTGAGCAGAAGCAGATTCATGCCGCCTCCTCACTGCTATCTGATATTTTCATCCCCAGCCGTCCACTCCAGCGTCGGTTTGCATATGGGTAACCATCGGGACGCAGCGGGAGGATACGGTTCGGTCGTCCGTGGGGACGAGATCCCGGTCGTGCACTACGCTTGGCAACCAGCTCGCTTGTTTTGTAAATGGGAGATGCGTGCACAAAGATGGAATACGGTGTCCCTGCCACCTTTATCCGGTTATCGGAGGCTGACCCGAAACCAATCTCTTCTGGCACCTTGTTCATGATTATGCGCTTCCGTAAATAGCTCAATTGCATGTCAGCTCCGATGCAACTTTGCTGATTCATGCTTTGCGTTTAACAGGCCCATCGTCTCCCTCACGAAGGCCTGGGCGATACTACCCAACCAGCGTTCTTCGCCTGTGCACGCTGTATCGGGCCTTGCAATCAATCGTTCGAGAACGTCAAGTTGTTGCTCATCGAGTTCAGCTCGTAATACTTGTTCACCACTGGGCCTGAAGGCTTCGTGGTTGATGAGTCGTCGGAGATAAGGCAACCATCGTTCCCCCTGACCGAGCGGTACGCTATCCTCTTTGTTGAGGGGTGAATAGCGGATACCCACAGCGTCAGGTCTGGCCACCAGCACAGCGAAGGCATTGCTTGCATCTATGTTTCTCCCGTCAGGCTCTTCCCTATTCGCAAGGTTGCTTGCGATTGAAACGATAGTTCTCACAGGCAGATCGTTCAGATCGTCCCGCTGTTGTTCGTTGAAATCAAGCGTGTCTCGCCTCACCACGGCTATAGCGTTTTCCGCATACGGCCCCGTTTCCACCGGATTCGCACCCGCCATGAACAGGCCGATGCACCTCGTTCCAGTCGCTGAAGCCAGTTGCAGGGTGCCGGTGTCGCTACTTATCAGGACATCGCATCCACTGAGTACACCGGGCAGATCCTGCAAAGTCGTCTCGCCACAAAGGTCAATAATCCGTTCTCGTTGGGATTCAGGCATCGAACGGATCATCTTCATCGCTGATGCTCGATCTTCATCCATCCCCAACAGCACGATCCGACAATCACCAGAATCCAGCAGTTGACTGGCGATCTCGGCAAGCTTTTCCCATGGCGGACGTCTTCCTGCCGCTTTCGCACCCATATTGATAGCGAAACGCTTGAATTTCATAGAGCTAGGTCTATCTCTCCCCTCTATCATGGCAAAGCCTGTGCCGAGTGCATTATTCGCTAATATTGGGGAGGGTACCGGGTTTCGGTTACCACTGTAGGCAGCCCAGATTTCGCACAGATGGATCGGGTTGTACTTGCGATCCTGCACCGCCAGTGTGAGGTATCGGTGTGGTGCGGGCAGGACACAGCGCAGTCGTGGACCACGGCGTTCTGTTGCCGGAATCAACTCGCCAATAGCGCCGGAAATGGGGTCTTGGTTGAGGATGATGAGCTTGTCCAGAGGATCACGGTCAGCGAAAGACTTCTGCCATTCCAGACTGTCTAACGTTTGCTGGGCGAGTGATGCCTTTACCGGCCACGGGCGCCTTGACAGATCGATGGGTACGATTTCATCAACTCCATCGATGATTTCTGCGGCGGCTTTGGTGCGAGCGTCTACGAAAAGGCAGATGGATGCATTGGGACGCATCCGTTTGACCTGCTGAATCAGAGGTGAGGTCTGGATCAGATCGCCAAACCTGGCGAGTTGCAGAATCCCTGTGTGTTGGGAGCGCATCCGCTGCACCTAGCCGGTTTGTGCTGAGCCAGTGAGATGACTCATTATCTGCTGGGCACCGGAATGATCTGGGTTCACCTTCAGTACTTTTATAGCGTGTTCACTGGCCAGTTTGATTTCATTGGTACCGAAATAGATCGCTGCCAGATGAAAACGCACTTCCACATCTTCCGGGCGTTCATTGAGGTAGCTTGTCAGGCCTTGGATTGCGTCTTCCATTTTCTCGGCTTGCACCGCTGCTGCTACCAATCCGATTACTGCGTGGCGGAACCCTGAATCAATACGCAAGGCTTCTTTAAAATGTGGTATCGCTTCTGCCGGTTTGTCTTCCTTGAGGAAGGTGTTGCCCAGTCCGAGATGACCACGCGAATTAATTGGATTCAGCGATGTCACTCGGTTGAATATTGAATGAGCCTCTTCCAGCTCTTCGCTGATCAGGTGATAGGCACCAATTCCTATCCATGCTCGTTCGGCGGAAGCGTCATCTTTGACCGCCTTGCAATAGCATTCATAGGCCTCTTTCGGGCGATTCTGACGGAAAGTTGCATCCCCCAGTAGTGTCCAGAAGGTGACATTCTCGTGTTTACACCCATTCAAACTGGACTGCATATCAAGTAATTCGGATTCCGCATCAGAGTAATCACCGCCCTTGATCAAGGTATCAGCTCTCACCAGCATATCAGCTATGCTTCCACCTTGATGATCCTGCGCCACAGTTTCGGATGGCAGCGCCATGAAATCTTCAGGGTCAAACGCTTCCGTTCGGACGAGGTGAATAGAGTTGCCTTCGCGGCTTTGATCCATGACCTCAGCGAACGCTTTCCGCAACCAACCCGGCGTTATCTCATCAGAAACTCTCAGCAATGCCAAGTATGGCGCGTTCGCTTCTTTTGCCGCGCGGTGCATAACCTGATGACGGGTTTCGCCTTCGTTGGATTGCACTGTCAACGCACCAACTTCATCGAGAATGCGCTCGAGCGTTTCGTTTGAACTTCCGGGCAGGCAGGCAACCACTTCAAATGGAATTTCATTTGTATTTTCGAGAATGCTTTGCACAAATGGTGCGATTTTTTCGTCCACCTTCTCCATGAAGAGAATGAGGCTGACGAGTGGACGGTTAGCCTGATTCCACTTGTTAGACACTTCCGCACGTAACTGTGTCAATACACCTTTTTTCACGGATTTCATCGGGGCTGCATCAGGATGATCTACCCAGAATCCAGGCAGCTCCTCAAGCAGCAGAAGAGATCTTTCGGCATCTGAAAACGACAAATGTTTCATAGAAGAATCCTCACCAGTTTTCGAAACGACCGGCGTAAACTCTTCATCAAGACTTTCCTTCGAGCGATCATTCAAGCCGTTGTTCAAAACGCTCTCAGCTTCTCCAACTATGCTCTTCTCTTCAGGTGAATTCTCGGATATACCCAAACGCACGGCGAGTTCAATTCTGTGTTTAAGGGTGATAGTGTCACATCGTGCCGAAGGTGTGATAGTCGCCAGGATGAGCAGTTCATTTGCTGGTTCGGGGCGTCCCAGTTTGAACAGGATAATCCCAGCTCGCGCTCTGACACATTCATCCGCGCCATGGGCCCATGCTTTCACGTTCGCCATATTTGTTTCAGCAATCTTCGATTCAATCAACTCCCTGGTATTTGCGTCTTTGCTAACAGTCAACAGATCAACCAGGCTGAGTAGACCATGCAGGTTTTCAGATATCTCTCCCGACCAATCACTGGTAGTGTCGAGCAGTCCATGGATGCGTAGAATGCCAGCATCAATTAGTGTCGAATCCTTTCTCGCCATCCCGGAAAGGACCAATGCCCTTGCCAGTCGGAGTTCTCGCTCCATCGGCGACAATGGTGTGGCTGAGCGCAGGCTGCTCACCGCAAATTCCAGGGCATTCATTACGCCATCTATGGGAAGATTGCGCAGTTTGAGTGCAACCAGAGCTTCCACGCCTATAACTGTCGTCCAGGTTTCATCCCAGCCGCCCTCTTCATCGCGGGCATCCAGGACGGCTTGCGTCACACGTTTGGCTTCCTCCATCCTCCCCCGTTCACCAAGAGTTGGAAGGCAGTGTAGACTCGACAGCAGATCAGGTTTACCGTTGCGTGCGTCCAGAACGAATCCATCTGGTTGCAAACGTGCCAGCAATTCAGCGAGATCATTGTTGAGTGTTGTGTTATCAGTCATGTTGGTCTCAGCGCATGAAGTTAATGATGGATGAATTCAGGACTTGAGTCCCGACTGCCATCGCCTGCTGCAATGCGACAGTCTGTAGTTGAAAACGGGTGATCCACTCTGCCAGCTCACCATCCTCAGCTTCCCCTAGATCCTCCTCTTCACGAATTTCCATATCGAGGTGACTCTGTTCGATTGAGAGCAGGCGATTATACCGTCCACCGAGATCAGTCATTCCGGTGTGAATCTTGCTCAATGAGTTGTCTATCAATCCAATGGAGTTCTCAAGAAGTGCGATTGCTTCCTCATTATTCTCGATGCGTAAAGCGTCGCGCATGTCGATTAATGCCTGGAACATATCTCCCTCGTCACCGGGCAGTCCGGTTTGGAACATCTCGTTCCCATTCATATTTATCTGGACTGAGAGATCGTCTGCCGCAGTAATCATGATTTTCCCACCCATGTGCGTACTATTTCCAACTATCTGGGTGATATCACCGGTTTCCTCATCTCGAATGGCCACGTATGGAGGTTCCTGCGTGTTGAACCCACCGAAGAGGTAGGCGCCATCCTGTCTTGAATTGGCGTTGCTGAGCAATTCTTCCAGAAGTCCGTTAATGCTTTGCGCAACGGCTTCTTTTTCAGCCGGGATGGAGGGATCATTTGAGACTTTAATCGCATCAGCGCGTGCTTCCGCGAGTAGATCATCAATCGACATCAATATTGATTCCGCGAAGCTCAAGCGTGACATCCCTGTCCTCAGGTTCTCCAGGTACTGGCCCCGCTGAGCGAGAGAACTGCGCAGAACCATCGCCCGTTGCGCTCGGATCGGATCATCGCTGGAACGTTCTACTTCCCGTCCGCTGCTGAGCACTGTCTGTGCTTTGTACAGATCAGTTTGAAGTCGCTCCAAATCCACAAGCATCTGGTTACGACGTATCTGGTTAGTGATTCTCATGCTGAGACTCCCCTGATATCAAATGAGCCCTTTGACCACGGTGTCCATCATTTCATCAATGGCGTTAAAGATTTTCGATGCTGCCGTGAAGGCGTATTGGGCAGTAATCATGGCGGACATCTCTTCATCCAGGCTGACGCCCGTATACTGCTGCTGTAGGTTCTCGGTCTGAACGAGCGCAGCTTGAGCAGTTTCCAGACGCAGACCTGCATTCTGCGTGGCGCTGCCGATATTGCTTACCATCGTCTGATATTTACCATTGATCGTCAGGTTGTTGCCGAACGGTGTGGCGTTTTGTAATTCAAACATCTCATGTGCGAGGTCGTTTGCACCCGTCGGCGATACTCGGGATGAAGCGATTTTATCAACGTTTTCCCTGATCTCATTAGACACTTCCAGCGATCGTGCGCCACTGACATCGTCGCGGAAGAAAATATTCCCGGTCGTCCCATCAAGGCCGATGCCTTCAACATGAATACCATTCACCTGATCTCGAATCACGTCGGCCAGAGAATCCAGTTCGCCAAGAATTTCGCCTATCTTGTCGCGAGTTTCCTGCAATCCGAAGATCATCCCGCCGCTGATATCCACTTCCCGCTTGGTGTCAGTCCAGACTACTCGGCCTGCTCCCTTACCCATGCTGGGATCATCAGCTTCCTGCCATTTCAATTCCCTGTTTGAGTCGCGATGCACGATCTCTTCGCTTCCCAGATATACGTTTGCCGCACCATTTTCATCGAATTCGACGTTGATATTTACCAACGTCGCGAGATCACGCAGCAGCAGTTCACGCTGGTCAAGCAGGTCGTTCGGAGCCTGACCAGATGTGGACAGGCTAACGATTTGCTGGTTAAGGTTGGCAATTCGGCCTGCGATCAGGTTTACTCCTTCAACGTGTCCTCGCATCTGGACATTGATCTGTTCCCGCTGGGAATCCATGTTTCCGTAGGTTGATGCGAAGGCATATCCCAAGTCTTCAGCTTTGTTCATCACATCAGTTCGCAGGGCGCTGGAATCGGCGTCATTTGCCAGATCTTCCCAGGAATTCCAGAAGGCGTCCAGCGCACCACCGATACCATTTTCACTGATTTCGTTGAGCGCTTCTTCGACGCGCATCATGCTGTCATATTGAGTCGACCATCGGCCTGTCAAGCTCGCATCCAGACGTTCCTGGTTGCTGATGAAGGCTACTTGCGATCGTTCTATGCCTAGGACACCAACGCCGGAGCCATACATGCCGTTGACACCCGGATTTCCCTGGCGAGCGCCCAGTATGGTGCGTTGCCGGTGATATCCCAGGGTGCTGACGTTGGCCACGTTATGGCTGATGGTGTTCATATGATTTTGATGCGCGAGAAGGGCATCGCGCGCCATAACCAGTTGGGCGGACAGGCTGTTTCCGGTGCTACCTCGAGTGTTGATGCTGTACATAAGCGACCCCAATCAAACAATGGACAGGTACTCAGTCACACATTTCTCAGAACGCTGCTACTAACTGTCGGCTTTTGACTACTGTGTGTGGATTTTCATGTTTTTCAGTGGCCTGTAGCCTGTAGCCTGCTTAGAGCGTTTTGTTGATCATCAGGCTGCGACGATCCTGCCCATGCGTGGTACCATCCTTCTCGTACGTGACATCCCGCAGGTTTTCATCAATCAGGATATCAATGGTTCGATGGTTCAGGTTTAACGAACGCTTGATCAGATACTGGTTGACCTGGTTGGCACGTCGAATGCGTCCGACCAGTCCATTCATGCTCTGTTTGTGCTGGCGAAGTTCGTTTGAAACTGTGCCGAGACTTAGTTCCACGAGGCGAGTTATGGTCAGCTCACTTTCCTTAACCTCGAGGTTCTCAGCGATCTTTCGCACTTTCGCGATCCGCTGTTCTTCCAATTCCCGAATCTGCTCGATCAACGCTTCCTGTTTGATGACAGTGGCTTCGAAGGTCTCAGTCTCGTTCTTGACCAGCAGCCCTTTCTGCTCTTCAAGCAGCTCCAGAAAGTCGTTCAGCAGTGTTTCCTCGCGCTTGATGATATCAATCAGCGTTGCAACCAGCTCAGCTTCCATGGTTCCTCCCCGACGTGTCGAACGTCGTCCCAGAGTTACTCTGGAGATTATGTATGAACTCTCGTGCAGTTTGCGTTGTAGCCTCATCACGTATGAGGGGTTCTGCTGATCCTGGCATTGCCAGCCAGGATAGGATCTTCTGTACGTATTGCCGTGTTTCTTCAAATGGTGGCACTCCACCGTGTTTATCCACGGCAGAGGGGCCAGCGTTATAGGCAGCCAGAGCTACCGATAATTCGCCGTCGTAACGGTCGAGCATCTGTCTCAAATAGCGGGCACCACCATCTATGTTCTGTTCCGCGTCGAACGCGTCCATCACTCCCAATTCGGTCGCGGTATCTGGCATTAGTTGCATCAATCCCATGGCTCCGGCTGAGGAAACAGCGGTGCTGTCCCATTCAGATTCGGCGCGTATGACCGCCTGAACCAGCCTGGGATCGAGATCGTATCGGTCAGCCGCCTCAATAGCTAGTGTTTCGAAATCCGCCCTCGTTGAAGTGTGGCTGGCGGTCATTTGGGCGAGGAGATCGTTGGGTGGAGATTGATACAGTGACGGACTGGATTCATTGATTTCATCGGAAAATGGCTCGACGCCCTTCTGTTCCATCAATTGCCGGTAGATCATGTCCGTGATGCCTAGCGCGCCTTGTCCTGCCAATTGATCGCCTAGAACTTCGGTATACATCGAGTTGTACATATCTCCCCCGAAGCCCTCTCCTCCGATCATGCTGGTGCTGCCTTGCATCTGTTTGACCATGTACTGAGCGAAATAGGACTCGAATCCACGCGCCGCCTTAAACGTTTCCGGATCAACGACGTTCCTGGGAACGGGCTGGGTGATCCAGCCGTTACTCAGACTACCGGCGATATTTGCGCTTGAGGTCAGCATCAGATAATCACCAGTTCGCCGCGCAATGCCCCGGCCTGTTGCAAAGCCTGGAAGATTGCGATGATGTCACGTGGGGTCACTCCGAGACTGTTCAACGCAGCCGCCACATCCCCTACGCTTGCAGCTTCCTGCATAACGACCACTCCCGTGCCCTGCTCTTTCACCTCGATCTGGGTGGCATTCCGCACCACAGTCTGACCTTGCGAAAATGCTCCGGGCTGGCTGATTACCGGCGTGTTGACGATGCTGATGGAGAGGGTGCCGTGGCTGATCGCCACGCTGGAAATACCAACTTCCGCACCAATCACAACTGTTCCGGTACGTTCATTAACCACTACCCGCGCTTCGACATCTGGAACTACCATCAGCAGCTCGATATCTGAGATCTGGGCCATCGTTCCGCCCGGATAGTCTTCCTTGATCTCAACTACCACTGAGACTGGGTCCAACGCTGAAGCGATTTCCTCGCACATGGCGGTGTTGATGGCCACGGCCATCCGTCTGGCGGTGGTGTAATCCGGTTCGTTGAGGATGAATTCGATATTTTGCATATCTTCAATGGTTTTACCAGGCGACAATTCGACCAGGAAACCATTGGGAATCCGCCCTACTGACGAGGTGTTCTTACGAATGCTGACTGAACCCTGTTGAATGTTGAATCCACCGACGCTCAGCGGTCCCTGGGCTATGCCATAAACCGTTTCATCGGGTGCGACCAGCGCTGTCAGAAGAAGTGTTCCACCTTGTAGGCTGCGTGCGTCGCCCAGTGATGAGACAGTCACATCATGCCGTTGGCCAGGCTTGGCGAAATCATTCAAGGTTGCCGTGACCATCACCCCAGCGACATTGCGGGTGCGGACACGGTCTGAATTGATCGAGATTCCGAAGCGTTCCATCATGTTGCCCAACGCCTGGTTGGTAAACAGGGAACGAGGGCTGTCGCCAGTGCTTTCCAGTCCAACCACGATGCCATACCCTATGAGCGGAATTCCGCCCTGGCCCTGGAGATTTGAGATGTCCTTGATCCGTTGCTGACCATATGCGGACGCTGCAATGAACAGGAGAATCATCATGCAAGACATGATTCGAGTCGAACATCGCCGCCAATTTGCTGTTTCCCAGTTATTCATTGATCAGAAACCCTCTCTCTAGAAGAACCAGTTCCACATTCGAGTCAGGAAACCAGGCTTTCCGGCATCATTGACCATTCCATCACCGGTATAACTGATGGTCGCGTTGGCGATGTTGTAGCTGAATACAGTGTTGTCCGATCCGACATCCTCAGCCCGCACAATCCCTGTTACCGTGGTTGTCTGAGTTTCACCGTTAACTTCCAGCGTCCGGGTGCCCTGAATGACCAGCATGCCATTTTCCTGAACTTCGGTCACTACTGCGGTCATCCGGCTTTCCAGGCTGTTACGGCTTTCCGTTTTGCCGGAGGAGGTGCTGCGGTTTGAGAGATCGTTGTCCAATCCCAGGCTGGGCAGGAGATCGTTGAAAGTCCCGCTGGATCTGACATCGACGATGGTGCGGTTATCAGCATTGGTACGAGTGTCAGTCTGGTTCGCGCCACGGGTGAATTCGACGATCAGCACCGTGATGATGTCACCCTCACCGATTGCCTTCTGGTCGGAATAGAGGGATCGTGCGACGACATTGTTGATCGTCTGTGCTGGCGCGATTATCGCCGCTATCAGCACGATGAGCACAATGATCCCGGTAATCAGTAAACGACTCATGATTCCTCCTACCGTCCTAGCGCGTTGATGACATCAGCGCGTTTGTATCCTGCAACTCTCACTCTGAGCAGTGTTCCGAGCTCAGTCTGTTCGACTCGAATCACTTCGCCTTCACGTCCATCTTGTAGCGCGATGCCTTCGGTTTCGATGACCACTGTTCCTTTTTCCAGACGCAATCTCACCAGGTCACCCTGGCACACTTCCGGTACGATTTCCACATCCTGCCACAGCAACACCTTGCCGGGTGAGAGTGAACGCTTTGCTCGCAAGTTCAGATTGTTTATCTCATCAGGAGATTCGGGCCAGGTGTGTCTGATTTCGGTCACTTCCCGTTTGTCCCAACGGATGTTCTCAGATGTAATCGGGCTGTTTCGCTGCAGCGGCTGCGCGACCACTGGTGTCCATGCAAAGGGCATCACCTGTATGCGAAATGGTATCCTGCGCAATACGGTGTTCCCGTAGAGGACATTCAGGTACAACACCACTCGCCCGCGCGGTTTCTCTGAACCTTCGAGGGTCCAGGTGCTGCCGTTGAACAGTTTTTCCGCAGGCATGGACAACTCGACCCACTCCACATTCCCTTCTCCCCATTCCGCGGTGACGTACTCGTCAATTGCGGAACGCAGCGAGGACGATGCATCTGCCATCACTGGCAGCGCACATAATCCAATCAGGGCGACTATGAGGAGCGGTGTTTTCATCAGCCACGCTTCAGGTTATTAGCTTCCTGCATCATCGAATCAGCGGTCTTGATTGCCTTCGATGACAGTTCGTACGCTCGTTGAGCTATGATCATATCAACCATCTCTTCCACCACCTGCACATTTGATGCTTCCAGATAGCCCTGATGCACTTCACCAAAACCTTCCTGTCCTGGATTGGCGAGAATCGGAATACCAGAGGCTTCTGTTTCCTTGAACAGGGTCTGCCCCATCGCCCTCAAACCTGTGGGGTTGGTAAAACGTGCCAACTCGATCTGCCCGACCTCTGTTGATTCGGTATCTCCCCACATCTTCGCAAAGACATAGCCTTCGCGATCAATGGTGATCTCCAGAGCATCCTGCGGGATAATGATTTCCGGTTCCAGCAAGTAGCCGTCACTATTGACGATACGACCATCCGGGCTGACGCTGAAATTCCCGTTTCGGGTGTAGGCTATGGACGCGTCGGGACGCATGATCTGGAAGAAGCCCTCACCTTCGATTGACATGTCCAGCATGTTGCCGGTCTGTGAAGGAGATCCCTGGCTGAAGTTTTTCTCAATGGCAACAGGCTTAACTCCGTGGCCAATCTGTAGTTCAGCCGGGACAGTCGTTCCCAAACCACGCACTGAGTGGGTGGCCTGGATTGTCTGATAGATCAAGTCCTGAAACTCGACCTTTGATTTCTTGTACCCGGTGGTATTCACATTCGCCAGGTTGTTGGAAATCGAGTCGATCTGCAGTTGTTGTGCGTACATACCGCTGGCGGCTGTACGTAGTGCTCGCATCATAGCTTTATCCTCAGTTTTGAGTTCTGAGTTGTGAGTTCTGAGCTAAACACCTGACAACCATTGCTACTCATAGCTCACAACTCGTAACTCACAACTCGTAACTCATCTAGAATCTTGGCACGCGATCAATTAGACGACCGAGTGTGTTATCCTGCGCCGTCAACGCTCGTTGCGAAGTGTCGTAAGTACGGTTGAGTGAGATCATTTCGACCATTTCACGGACCACGTTGACATTCGACGCTTCCAAATGTTCCTGATGTACGGATGCGTCTTCCACTTCCGTCAGATCATCGTCGTTGGTCTGTTCGTAGAGATTATCACCGATCTTGCGAATTGCATCTCTTGACGGTGGCTCAGCGATGAGGAATCGTGAATTCTCTTCCTGATTGACATAGATCATACCTGTGTCATCGGTGAAGAAGGAACCATCCGGAATCTGAATCGGTGTGTACCCATCATCCAGAACATTGTATCCGGCGGGTGTGACCAGTTCACGGGCATCGTTAATACGAAAGCGACCATCACGAGTGAGAAATTGCTTGCCTTCTTCATTCTGGACGACGAAGAATCCCTGCCCCTTGATAGCGAAGTCGGTCTTGCGTCCCGTTGGGGTAAGCGCGCCCTGCTCAAAATCGATGTACAAACCTTCGTTAAGGCGCTCAATCTTCTTAGCCTGCCCGTTAATCCCGGGCTGAGTCAGCTCATTATTAAGGGTGAAGCTGAAGAAGCGACGGTCTGCCTTGAATGCTGTAGTCGAGGCATTCGCCAGATTGTTGGAGATGTTGGTCAGCTTGTGGTAACGCGGGAGCATGCCCGCCGCGCTGTGATAGATTCCTCGGATCATCTTGTATCTCGACTGAGTTCACGGAGCTGTCACGGAGGAATTTGCAAACAGTATGCCGGGAGGTAGATCAGGCTGTATTCAGAATAATAGAAGGCAGTTACGAGGTATTTTGATATACAGAAGCGGGTTATCTATACGAGCAGGGTTGCCTGTTTGTGCGGAAGAAACTGCCGTGTAGCTCATACAATAGTCGAGGAATTGCCGGTATCCGGTTATCCAGATAACTCAGCTATGATACATGCCCCTGTGACCCGCCGTCTTTTTGGCGGTTCGCAGGGATCATTTAACGACTGTCCTGAGTCCTGAGAAATCAAACAGGCATCTTGTAACTTGCGGATCAACCCTGCTATCGCCTGCGGCGGTAACAGGGGCATATTCATCGTCGGATAATCCACGACATAAATGTCGTGGGCATGATGCAACCCCAGCTGAAGCAACTGGATAACCGGATGCCGGGGAATGTATTACACTTCGATTGCGACACCTTCCATCTGTAAAGCCATTCGGATAACATCTTGACTCATGCCGGTGATCTCTGCCATTTCACGAATTGAATTCCCTTGCACTTTGAGTTCGACCAGGCGCTTGCGTGTTTCTTCAGATACTGCTTCTTCACGGGAAACACGTTTCGATTTCTTTTTCTTCCCTTCGACCTGGTCATCCATTGCAGCAGCCAACAATCCTCCGCTATCATCTTCGACTCCGTCTTCCTGACCCCAGAACACTTCGTCTTCATCTTCAGGAGGTGATGACTTCTGGCGTTTGGATCGCCAGTACATGAAGGCGATACCGGCACCACCTACGACGACGATGAACAACGCGATAATGATCAGTAGTGTGGAGTTGAAGAACTGAACCGCCTCACCGGAATTGAATTCAATGCCTGAATTCTCCGTCGTTGATGAACTTCCCGGGCCAGCGTCTGTCAACCCACCGTCGAAAGGTTCGACCTGTTGTTGACCTTCTCTGAGTACGAGGTTCCACATCGTCTCAGCTTTTTCCGAGTTGCCCTGTTTGGAATAGAGCAATGCGAGGTTAGTGGCTGCGGCTACCTGGGTTTCATCCTCATCGAGGGCATTAGTGAAGTGTTGTTCGGCGGCGGTTTGATTGCCCTGACCTTCCTCGAGCTCACCGATAAGAAGCTGACCCCAGGGATAATCTGGTGAATTCTTCGGAATAGTCTGTGCTTCGACTATAGCATCTTCGATTTGATTATGGGAAGCCAGATTATTAGCCCTGTCGAAGGGATCTTCTGAGTCATCCGTTCTGTCTGATTCGGTGGCATCGTCCTGACGAGAAGAAACAGGTGGGGCAGGTTGCCCAGTAGCCCGAACGAACAGCAGATAGATCCCTGCACCCGCTCGCCTGAGTTCTGCATGAACAGGTTCCTGGCATTGGATGGAGAGGGTCGTCCCCGCAGCATCCATTCCCATACTCTGAATCAGCTCGCTACTATTAACGATGGCGTCCAGAAAGAACTTGTTATTTGATTTAAGATTCAGAGTCTGGGAAGCGGATCCGCTCAGTGCCAGAGTTAGATCTTCATCGAATTTGAGCGTTATCAACTCGCCTTCAGTAAGACTGTGAGCCTCCACATTCCAGAGTGAAACTGCCCAAACAGATCCCGGCACACTCATGACAAGCAATATGGCTGCCATCATGAGATTGATCGGAAGATCTCTTCCAACTCGCCATTGTCTGTTTTGTCGCGTCACTGTCACACCACTGTGTGTTTACGAATCGCTATCACCAGCAAAATCTTGCGAATCATTGTGTCCAGTTAGAATATGGAAATCTTTGGGATGGGAACAGATAAAACTAACAAAATGAGAGTTCAATAACCTTCATCCCTCTATATCCAAACGCTCGCCCTTACCGTGGTCATCTTCCTCATTCCTGCGCCTCATCTCCTGCACATCATCGTCTTCGAGCACCTCATCTTTGGCGCTTTCAGCCTCTTCCTTCTCTCTATAGTCCCTGCGCTTCTCACGGTGCGCGTCTTTTTGCGATCGCCTGGTCGATGCTCGTTCATCGGTCACATCAACCGTATCCTTCTTACGGCGATCATGTTCCTCAGACGTAAATTGCAATCGCAGTTGCTTGTTTTTTTCTGCCCAATCCTGCAAATGTTCTACTTCACGCTGTACATGCAGTGTTTTCTGGTACACGTTCCGTGAGTCTATTGGTCGTGGTGGCACTTGATTGCGCGGGCGTTAAGCGCCCTCTCCCATTCTATGCCGCAGTTTTCCCTTAAGTGTGATCATAACCTTGCTGTGAATCTGGGACACCCGTGATTCGCTAATTCCGAGCACATCCCCGATCTCACGTAGAGTCAACTCCTCGTAGTAATAGAGCGCGATCACCAATCGTTCCTGCTGTTTCAATCCCTGTATCATTTTTTTCGCAAGAGCTTTCGCATCTTTCCATCTCAGCAGATCATGAGCGTCTTCAACACTTTCATCGGTAACCAGTTCGCTGAGGCTGCTCATTACACCTTCAGGCCCGGGAATCGGCTGATCCAACGAGAGGATTGATGCGACCTTCACTTCATCGATCATTGCATAATAGTCTTGCAGGCTCATTTCCAGCTCATCGGCCACCTGTTCATCAGAAGGTATTTCTCCCAGCTGGCCTTCCAGTTTCATCAGGGCATTTTCGAGCTGTCTTGTTTTTGAGCGGATAGATCGTGGCATCCAGTCATAATCACGGAGTGCATCTAGAATTGCGCCACGGACTCGATTTCCGGCATAGGTTTCAAATTTGAATCCGCGTTCCGGCTCGAAATTATCTACGGCTGATATCAAACCGATCATGCCCGCGTTAACCAGTTCATCGAATTGAACAGATCGTGGCAGGCCGATTCTCATTCTTCCAGCAGTTTGTTCGACTAGTGGCAGGTATCGTAAAACGAGCTCATCCTTCAACTCTTGATTGGGATCCTGAACCCAGAGCTGCCAGATTTCATCATCTGAAATGCTGATTATTGAAGGTGTGCTCATTCAGGATGGCCCTCCGCAACTGTCGGCTCGATAAGATCATCTTCATCATCGTCAAATGAGAGATCACCTTCGAGTTGGTTCAGTTCTTCCAGCCTTTTTTGCTCGAACTCACTTACAATTCGGTATATAATAGATGTGAACAGGATATTGGCAATGGCGAAGATGAGATATGCTGATACACCGCGAAAGAGGGCTTTGAGTATATCGGTGCCGACATAGAGGTTATAGGCAATGAGCGAGAGGGCGAGAATCACACCTATGATCTTGCTGATATCACGCCAACCGCTTCTCATTCGTCTTCCCTCTTGTCAAGAACCTGAGACAGGAAATTGTCTGTGCTGGATTGCTTGTAGGATATCCGGAGCAATTTGCGCGCCATCATGGTTATTGCCGTGCTGGCGCCGCTGCGTGGGAACATGAGCAGGAATGGTTCACGTTTCTCAACAGCCAGTGGGACATTTTTATCATATGGCATGTGACCGAGCATAGTCAGCTCACGCTGCAGGAATTGCCGGGCAGCAAGTTGCAGATTTTCGAATGTGGCCAGCGCGTCCTGTTGCTTTCGCGCCAGGTTGATTACTACGTGTACTTTCTGATTTGGGTTAATATGTGTCACCACCTTGACCATTGCGTAGGCATCGGTGATTGCCGTCGGCTCTGAATTAGTTACCAGAAGTGCTTCATCTGACGCAGCAACCAGCCTGACAACATTTTCGGACAGACCTGCTCCGGTGTCTATGATGAGAACATCGAATTCCTTTTCGAGGGTCTCGAATGTATCCATCAGGCGCTGACGGTATGCATCGTCCTTTTCCAGCATCTCGACCATGCCGCTGGACCCTGGCAGGATGGTTATCCCCTCCGGACCCGGGATGAGCACATCGTTGAGGAAGGCGTTGTTGAAGATCACATCGCCGAGAGTTAGGTCAACTCTCAACCCCAGCAGAATATCTATGTTCGCGAGGTTTGTATCGGCATCAACAAGAAGTACGTTTTTCCCCATCCGACCGAGGGCGATAGCCAGGTTCAGGCTGACGTTGGATTTACCCACACCACCCTTACCACTGGTGATAGCAATTCGGCGGGCACGAGGTAGCCCATCCTCCTGGGGAGTCGGACGGGAATACTTCCTGCTTCTCAGGCTGGACGCCTGATCGTTCAAACCAACCTCCGATCGTTTTGTTCGGATTCCACATATTTGATGACCGAACGTCTTACAATTTCACCTGTACACAGTTCTAATCCGACATCATTGTGAACGCCTGCGCTCGCAGATGCAGAAAGTATTCCTTCCTGACAACCATCGCCGCAAGCAGATATGCATCGGCCTGAATAATGTCATCTGGGACTGCCTGACCGGTTGTTAAATAGGTCCACGGTGTGCGCATGGTCGCTGCGACCATATCGAGCATATGCCCTGCACTACTGACCTCGTCCAGCTTGGTCAACATGATGTCGGTATACTTCAGCTTTCGGTATTTCTGAATCACTTCACGTTGATCGTCAAGGCGAGTGTTGGCAGACAGAGTCAGCACAGTGCGTGTGGGGTTTGCCATCTCGACGAACTCAGCGAGTTCAGACAACGCTTCTTCGTCATTCTGACTTCGACCGGCAGTGTCAAGCAGAACGATGTCGTAGTCGCGATAACGTTCGATGGCAGATGGCAGTTCTTCCGCACGGTAGACTACATCCATCGGTAGCCCGGCGATGCTTGCAAACGTTCGCAACTGCTCTACCGCTGCGACACGATAGGTGTCGGTTGAGATCAGGGCAACTTTACGTCGTCCGAAAACATCGAAGTTAGTCGCCATTTTCGCGAGGGATGTGGTCTTGCCGACGCCCGTTGGCCCCACCACCGCGACCACCGAAGGCTTGTTCGATTCCGCCAGGAGCTCATTCAGCGATGCCGTCGGGAATCGACTGGCAATGTCTTCATGAAGCCAGCTTTCCAGCAATTCAAGGTCTTCAAGTTCTGACGGTTTCAGTTCTTTCGACATGGAAGCAAGGATAGTCGAAACGATCTCACTGCCGCATCCATTTCCGAGAAGGGATTCTCTGAATACTCCCAGCCCATCCCCGATCTCGGTCATGTCCTGTTGAGCCAGCTTCTCTGATAGCTCTCGAATCGACCCCTTGAGGATCTCAATCTCTGATCGCAAATCCTGAAACGAGTCACTGTCATTGCCATGTGGTTTTGATAATGATCCCGGCCGTCCCAACTTGGGCATAACCACCGGTCTTGGTCTGCCGGGTTCGGCGGCAAAAGTGCTGGATGGTTCTGAACCTGTTTGTTGAGCGTATTCCCGTATCCCCAGCAAAGCCGGAGGCGGTGCCAGAGTGTCAGGGCGGGGTCGGCTGGATCTCTTCTCCTGCCGTTCCTTCCTCGGGGTGATTTCTGGTGTGGTTGGAGCTGGATGCCGATCAGGCGTTGCCGCCGTCACTTCCACCTGTGATTTTCCGCCGATCGAGAGCAGACCGCCTTTATCCAGTTTACGTGACTGGAGAATGACGGCATCCTCTCCCAGTTCAGCCTTGACCTGGGCGAGAGCCTCGTTCATTGTGTAACCGGTGAATTTCTTAATCAGCATTCAGAGAGTCCGCAGTTTGCCAGGAAATTCCGCTGCCAATATCCGGTGACAATCGCAATTTGTAACAATCTTTCAAGTTATGCAAGCGCCGGTTCTTTTGCCGCTTGCAAGGCAACCGTTCCGACTGATTCCACCTGAACATTTACCAGCAACTCTCCGTAAGATAACACGATAAGTTGTGGTAAAACAGGCTCGGTTAGTCTGCGAAACGCCTGTCGGATTGTTGGTGAGGTTACAACTATCGGCTGTCGTCCGCTGGCAATCATCTCATCAACCAGCTTCGACAGGCTTGCATATATCGCGTTGATTTGCTGTGGTGGCAGATCGACTATGCCGAACTGTCCCTGTCGGCTGGACTGCTGGGCAGAATCCGAGAGTGTCTGTTCGATAGATGGATCTAGCGTCAAGGCATACAGTTTGCCATCCTCATCAACGAATTTCTCAGTGATTGTCGGGGACAGGGCGTAGCGAATGTACTCAACCAGCACATCGGTGTCCTTGGTCATCGGCGCGTAATCGGAGAGTGTCTCCAGGATCATGCCCAGATCACGGATGGGAATAGTTTCCTTCAGCAGACGTTGCAACACCTTGTGCACCGCACCCACGGTCATCAGGTTCGGAATCAATTCCTCGACGACGGTCGGGTTATCCGCCTTGAGGTTCTCGATCAGAGTGTTAACATCCTTACGGGTCAGCAGCTTGTGCGCGTTATTCTTGATCACCTCAACGAGATGGGTCGCCAGCACGGCAGTTGGTTCGACGACAGTGTAGCCAACATTTTCAGCACGATCCTTAGTCTTACGATTGATCCATAAAGCTGGAAGACCGTACGTCGGTTCCTTAGTTGGGATGCCATCCACTTTTTCAGTGGCAGTGCCAGGGTTCAGCGCCAGATAGTGCCCCATCCTCATCTCACCGCGGGCTATCTCATTGCCGCGTATTTTGATGACATAATCATTCGGTTTAAGCTGAATGTTATCGCGGATGCGGATCGGTGGAATGACAAGCCCCATCTGCATCGCCTGCTGCTTGCGGATTTGAGTGATTCGGTTGAGCAGATCACCTTCCTGCTCTTTGTCAACCAGCGGGATCAGGCTGTACCCGATCTCCAGCTCCATCGGATCAACGAACAGGTAGTCTTCGATCTTGTCTTGTTCGGTAGCGCCCTTGGTTGCTTCGACCAGCTCAGTTTTCTCTTGGGCAATCTTCTCTTTGCGTGACTGATTTGTTTTCCATGAAACCCAGCCCAGGAATGATCCGAGAATGAGGAATGGGAATGTGGGCATTCCCGGCACCAAGGCAAAGAATATTGCTACTCCTGCCGCGATGAATCCCGCACGCGGGTGCATCAGCATCTGCCCCGCGAACTCACGTCCCATCTCCATCTCAGAAGCAGCGCGTGACACGATCAAACCAGCCGACAATGATATGATAAGCGCCGGGATTTGTGATACCAGTCCATCACCTATGGTGAGTAGCGAATAGGTTTGCAGTGCCTGTCCGATCTCCATATCACGTTGGAAGAACCCGATTGCCAGACCACCGAGAATGTTGATGATGGTGATAATGATTCCCGCGACTGCGTCTCCACGGACGAACTTGGCCGCACCATCCATCGCACCGTAGAAATCCGCTTCACGTCGGATGTCTTCACGTCGTTGATTTGCTTCAGATTCTTCGATAATACCGTTGTTCATGTCCGCATCAACGGCCATTTGCTTGCCGGGCATGGCATCGAGGGTAAAACGTGCTGCGACTTCCGCGATACGCCCCGAACCCTTGGTGATGACCATGAAATTAATCAGCACCAAGATCAGGAATATGACAATACCGACCACGAAATTGCCTGAGACGACGAACGATCCGAACGATTCAATGATTTTCCCGGCGTAGGCTTCTCCCAGGATCATTCGTGTGGTGGCAACGTTCAGGCCGAGTCTAAACAAGGTGAGCAACAGCAGCAAGGCCGGGAACACAGAGAAATCGAGGGCACGGTCCATGTACAGCGAGACCATCAACACCACAAGTGCCGTGGTGATGTTCATCGCGATCAGGAAATCAATCATCACTGCCGGGATCGGAATGATCATCAGCAGGATGACGCCGACCGCAGCGACTGCCAGGACAACATCAGCACGCTTGGTCAGCTTGTCGAGGAACGGCGACGCTTCAAGCTTTTGCTTGGTGTTCAGGTAGCCTTTGGATTGTGCTTCGGACATGGAACGGGTTCTCGACTCAGATGATGTGTATTCAGGCCCGTGTATTCAGGCCCGTGTATTCAGGCCCGTGTATTCAGGCCCGTGTATTCAGACCGTGTATTCAGGCCCGTGTATTCAGGCCCGTGTTTGCTTGCAAACGCGGATTATCCGAAGTTCAAGACGAGATCCTTCACTTCGTTCAGGATGACTCGATTTTCCTTCAGGATGACTCGATTTTCCTTCAGGATGACTCGATTTTCCTTCAGGATAACTCGTGTTACATAGGGATACCGTCTCTACTTTTCTTCAAGGAGAGTTCTCCCTCAACAGGAACATTGGTGCAAGCCGGGGGCCAAAGGCTAAGTCATTGATTCTACAGCTTCGGGGTCTTCTTTGAGTCGGTAGATCTGGGCGATTATTTCCGCCACATCCTGGTAAAATTCGCCGGGAATCTCTTCACCGATCTCACACATCTTGTAGAGGGAACGAGCCAGGGGTGGGTTTTCCACTATGGGAATGTCGTTTTCACGACCGATCTTCTTGATCCTCTGGGCCAGCTTTCGCAGACCCTTGCCGATTACTTTTGGTGCGTCCATACTCTGGGTATCGTACCTCAGTGCCACCGCGACATGAGTCGGATTTGTCACGATCACATCAGCTTCCGGCAACTGTTTGATCATCTGGTTGAAAGCGATCCGCATCTGTAATTGTCGTTGCTGGGCTTTCACTTTCGGATCGCCTTCAACCATCTTCCGTTCATCCTTCACCTCCTGCTTCGACATCTTCAAGTTCTCAGTGTACTTATACCTCTGGTAAGTCAGATCAATTATAGCGAGGATGAACAATACCAGGACTGTATAGATCAATACTTTCAGGATAGTATGCATCAGGAACAAGTAGATTGCCGGAACCTCGGAGTCTACCAACGGCAAGAACTTCGGCCACTCATTGCGCACAACGATGTACGCCACATACCCGATAATGGCTACCTTAATGATGTTCATTGCAAGCCGAACAACCGCCTGCTGGTTGAAAAGGTTTTTCATCCCTTTTACAGGATTCAGTTTATCCAGCTTGGGTTTTATTGCCTTGGTCGAGAAGAGAAAACCAACTTGCATCAAGTTGGCAACAACGCCGATAACCGGGATGATGAGAAAGAATGGTGCGATGGTAAATAGGAGGTATTTGGCCGCTCCGAGGAGATATCCTCTGAAGTTTGTTCCATCCAGGTTGATCTCATCCAGTTGACCAAAGATTCCGACGGAGAAGTCGGTCAATCTCGTCATAACAAAACCGCCGAAAATAGCGAGCAGAACAACGCCACCGACAAGAACAATGGCACTGTTGAAATCCTGAGATTTTGCAACATTACCATCCTTGCGGGCATCGCTTACCCTTTTCTGGGTAGGCTTTTCAGTCTTTTGCTGACCTTGTTCATTTTCTTTTGGCAATATCTTACCCCGTATGCAACACTATTCCGGGCTCACGGTAATATTGTTGTCATCCTGCGCTGCATTGCGTAGCAATGTGAGCGAAGAACCTAACTGACTAGTATCGTACAGGATACGGCTAGATTCTTCACTTCGTTCAGAATGACGACCTTTCGTTCAGAATGACAACCTTTCGTTCAGAATGACAACCTTTCGTTCAGAATGACAACCTTTCGTTCAGAATGACAGCCTTTCGTTCAGAATGACACCAGTTAAACAGTTTTAAGTATTTACCAATGCCCTAATGAAGTCGATCACATCCCCCTGCCACCCTCGATAAACTTTCTGGAACACATAGACTATCATGGGCAACGCCAGACTCAAGGTCACCAGGCCTACCATTATTTTCAGTGGGAAACCGATAATCCACACGTTCATTTGAGGAACCGTGCGTGCGACTATTCCCAGAGCAACTTCCGACACAAGAATTGTGACTAACACTGGCGCAGCGAGCTTTATCCCAATGTTGAAAATATCCGCGCTCAACATCGCAAATCCTTGAATTGCCTTGTCAGACAGCGCACCAGTTCCAATTGGAATTTGGACAAATGATTCGTCCACTGCCATCAACAGGAAATGGTGACCATCCATCATCAGAAATATGACCAGGGCCAGCATGGTGAGTATCTGCCCGAGTATCGGCATATTCTGCTCACTCATCGGGTCGATGGTGTTGATCATCGAAAATCCCATAGAGTGACCCATGATATACCCGGCAAATTGCACGCCAGTAAATATGAAGATAGTGACAAGTCCGATGGACAGGCCGATGAACACCTCGCGAATGATGACCGCGAAGAATTCGAGTACACCCGGCATAAGGGTGAGCTGCATTTCCGGATGCATCGGAAACAGAACGGAGGTAACAAGAAATGCGACTGCGATGCGTGCTAAGGCGGGAATCGAGTTGTAACCGAAGACCGGCATTACCATCAACATGCTTCCGATGCGAAACAGCATCAGAAACCATCGTTCGAGCTCATCAATGGTGAAGTTAAGTATTTCCACCCGGTAACCTCTGCCAGATAAGGCTATAAAGTGCTCTTCGCCATATCCGGAGTTTGGGAAACATACACGTGTATCTTCCCCTCAATAGGATCAACTTGCTGGATATCCTGAATAGATCTTATGTTACTCTTGGTAAGCAGTTGTCCGCTTGGCAGAAGAAATATCCCCTTGCCCGTTTTCAGATCATCAACCAACACCATTCCAGGTTTAATTTCGTGGAAGTAGGCAGCAATCTCACGTTTGGTGGCGTCTAGTTTTGTATCGTCGCTAAACACCAGCTCTATCAAGATATCAACAAACTGGGGATCGAATTGAATGCCTGAATTGTTGCGGAAATATTTAAGAATAAACGGTCGGCTGCTACCATCTTCCCTGTTCTTCAATCTGAAATATGTTGTGCATGTGGTGAGCAGGCGCGACTCTTCAGGGATATCTTCACCCTTGAGTCCGTCAGGGAATCCTGACCCATCATACCATTCATCCTGATGCCTCACTATTCGCGACACGTCTGTAAATGAAGGAATGGTACCAAGCATTGTCTGAGCCATCACCGGGTGGTGACGGATCAACCGGCGTTCATCTTCACTCAAGTATTGCAATTGACGATTCAAGATGGCATCGGGAATACCCATCTTTCCCACGTTCGACATGAGCGTGGAGATTTCCAGCCGACGGATTTTATCTTCCGGCCATTTCAGGCGTTTTGCGATATTGATAGCTAATTTTGCCATCGCTCGATTTTCCCGGCAGAGCTCTGGACGAGTGATCTCCATCATGTTGATAGTAAAGCGTACCGTGCTGACCAGTGATTTTTCGAGTTCAGCGTTGAGCTTCCCTTGCTCAATATTCTTCTTTGCAATGATGGCAGTACGTTCTCTCACACGAACGGCGAGTTCATCATTCATATTAGCCAATTCATCATTCTTCACCTGCAATTCGCTCATCAAGTTTTCATTTTGACGTTCCAGCGCGTATTGGTGAATGGCCCGGCTGATAGTGGATCGCAGTTCCTCATCATTCCAAGGCTTGAAAACGAAATGATAGATACTTCCGGTATTGATCGCGTCAACAGCTGCGGTCATGTCCGCAAATCCAGTGAGAATTATACGTTTCGTTTCAGGTCTTACTTTTGCGACTTCATTGAACAACTCGGTGCCAGTCATGCCGGGCATACGTTGATCAGAGATGATGAGTACGACATCATTCGTCTTGATATATTCCAGCGCCTCTTGTCCCGAAGTAAACGTCTCAATATCATAATCATCCTCAAAAAAGACTCGTTGCAGCGCCTTGAGGATATTAGGTTCGTCGTCAACAAAGACGATTTTTCCACTCTCTGACATGGTCACTTCCCACTTTGAATGTCAGTTATTTTCCAACTGGCAGAATAATCCTGAATGTGGTACCTACTCCTAATTCGCTTTCAACTTCAATACTTCCACCGTGTTCACGTATAATTCTGTAACTGATTGACAGACCCAATCCCGTTCCCTTTCCAATTTCCTTGGTAGTGTAGAAAGCGTCGAAAATCTTGGAGCGGGTTTCTTCATCCATTCCCATACCATCATCTTGGATCTCGACAGCAACCTCGTTGTCGCTGTATTTTACTGTTCTCACAATGATCTTGCCCGGCGGATCCTCGATAGCATGCGACGCGTTAACCAGAATGTTCAAAAACACCTGGTTAACTTGCTGGGGATTACACACCACGCTGGGGATTCCTGCATATTCCTTCTCTACTTCCGCCTTATATTTAATCTCGTTCCAAACAATGTTCAGCGTACTGTCCAGCGCCTGTTCCAGATCCGAGTCCATAATCTGCGAACGGTCAATGTTGCTGACATTCTTCAGGTCTTTCACGATGGTAGCGACTCGATTGGTGCCATCATATGATTCACTCAGCAGCTCATCCAGATCCTCCAGGATGAAGCTGATCTTCTGCTTCTTCCACATTTGCTCTATTTCTTCGTCATTTGATAGTTTCTCTTTCATGGCTTCAAGGACACCGGTGATTTTTTGGGTATACTTGGTCATGGTACTCAGGTTGGAGCGAACAAACCCGATCGGATTATTAATTTCGTGGGCAACTCCGGCTGCCAGTTGACCAATTGAGGCCATTTTCTCCGATGATACAAGCTGTTCCTGCGCTTCGTTCAAATGCTTAAGAGTCTTCTCCAACTCGACATTCCGGGAGGATAATTCCAGAGTACGTTCCTCAACCAGCTGTTCAAGATTCTCAGTGTGCTTTTTTATCTCACGTTCGAGCTTCTTCTGTTCCGAAATATCCTTGGCGATACACAACACGCCAATGACTTTCCCGCTCTTGTCTGTCAGAGTGGCAATAGACATTGAAACGACTATCAACACTCCACTTTTACTGTTGAAAATGCCTTCACATTGATGAACCTGCTCCGGCATCAATTTTGATGAATCTACTCCGAAAGGCCCACTGCCGTTCTTCTTGCCCGGCGGGAACAGCGTTTTTGTCAATTCTCCATTTATTTCGTCTTGCGAATAGCCCAGCATCCGTACTGCGCCTTCATTAAACAGAGAGATGTTGCCTCGCAGATTAGCAGCTATGATCGCATAATCCCAGGAAGAATCCAGCACTGATTGCAGGAAGGTCTTGGTTTCGGTGAGTTGGGCAGTACGTTTCTCGACAATTGCTTCGAGATTTTTCTGGTAAGCCTGATTTTCCCGAGTCAGGCGATGACGTTCCATCGCCTTCTGCACCGTAAGAAACAACTCCTCCATGTTCATAGGTTTCTGGAGGTAGTCGTATGCGCCCTTCTTCAGCGCTTCTATTGCGCTCTCTTGAGTACCCAGTCCGGTGAGCACAATGACTTCAACGTCCGGGTCAATCTTTTGCGCTTCCCCCAGCACTTCCAGGCCATCCATTACCGGCATCATCACATCGGTAAGGATAACATGGATACCGCTCCCTTTTCTGAGAAGGTCAATTCCTTCTTGCCCATTTTCGGCGGCGAACACTTTATAGCCACCAAATTCCAATGCGCGCTGAAGCAGAACACGCACGTTCTCCTCATCATCGATGACGAGGATAGCAGGAGGACCGTCTTCTTCGGCGATCAAGGGGTTGATGTTACTAGACTTGGCCAATGTATCCATAGATCATATGAACGAATTTGAACATGATGCCGAGCATCCACGGCGACAACAGGATCAACACCGTCACAACAGTAAGAATCTTTGGAATAAATGTGAGGGTCAACTCCTGAACCTGGGTAACAGACTGCAACAAGCTGATCAACACGCCCACAATCAAGCCAGACAGCAGCATTGGTCCGGCTATAATCAACGCGGTGACCAGGGTTTCTCTTACGATCTCGATGGCCAATTGTTCTGTCATTGGAAACTCTTTACCAGTGACTCGACGACGAGATACCAGCCATCAACCAGCACAAACAGCAGCAACTTGAACGGTAATGAAATCATCACCGGCGGCAGCATCATCATACCCATTGACATCAATACCGATGCAACCACCATGTCCACGATCAACATGGGCATGTAGATAAGAAAACCTATCTGAAAACCGATCTGCAGTTCGCTGATAACAAACGCTGGAATGATAATTCGCATGGGAAGATCATCCGGCGTCCCTGGTTGTGCAATGTCGGCTATTTGAACGAACAGTGCCAGATCTTTCTCTCGGGTTTGTGAGAGCATGAAATCCCTCAATGGCTCCTGCCCTCTGTTCCACGCCTGTTCCAGAGTGATCTCTTGCGCAGAGTAAGGTTGCCAGGCATTTTCATAAATATCGGTAATTACCGGGGACATTATAAATACTGTCAAGAACAAGGCCAGCCCAACTATCATCTGGTTTGGAGGCAGGCTCTGAGTACTCAATGCTTGACGCAGAAAATGGAAAGCGACAATAAGCCGCACGAAGCTGGTCATCATTATGAGTATAGATGGCGCCAGGGTAATCACCGTAAGCAGCAGCATAATCTGTAGCGTAACAGCGATATCCTCTGGACTGTCCGACTGGTTAACATCAATCGTAATCGCGGGGATTCCTGGTGCCTGGGCGTGTGCGGAGGGGATCGATAAGGCGATTCCGATTAAGCAGACGAGAATCAGCATTGACGACCATTTACCGATCATGGTAGCGGATCTTTTCATGCTCATTTTTTTGTCACAATGTTGTCGATCTCCCCATCCGCCAGACGAAACTCAGAGCGTCCCGTTTCTTTATCAATCACTCTAGGTCGATTACCGATAGTTACTGTTACGCCTTCGTAAACGCGTTGCTCGATTCGAATATAGGCATTCGCTTCCAACTTCGTGATCTCATGATCCATTTTTTCGCGGATTTTTCCTATTTCCTCAGCCCAACCATCAATTCCGGCCATTTGTTTATATAAATAGTCCATAGCCTCAGACTCTTCTTTTGTCAGCTCCTCATTATCACTGTACTTACGTTTTACCAGTGAATCCAATGCCGTCTGAATCCGATCCTTCATGATCACGAGCGCTGGAGCGGGATCAACGGCCAACCTGTAACGTTCTGTCAGGGATTTGTTCTGCCCTGATATCAATGATGTTTTCTGGTGGTGCAGATTTCCAGCCACTTTCATCTGGATGCCGCGTCGTGCATTGGCGACGCCACCGATTATCGTTCCCTTTCCGAACTTGACCATTAACTCGCCACCACAGGTTACGTTGCTGAAGACAATTTCTTCAGCTACGTAGACATCATTGTTACAGATAACGTTCTGATTTTCAAGAAAGCGAATATGTGTTTCTCCACAAACCCGGGCAATCCCTTTACCTTTTCCTATAAATCCACCTCGGATCTGCAGGTTGCCTCCGCAGTGAATTTCAGCATCTTCTACAACACCTTTTATTTCAATATCTCCAGTTGCGACTATCTTGAATCCGCTCAAGACATTTCCTCGAACCACAACTGCCCCGTCGAATTTGATATTTCCTGTTGAAAAATCGACATCTCCCTCGATAATATATTCGTCGGATACGGAGATCTCGTTACCCTTGTGTAACGAAACAACTCCACCACGTTGGGCAATCAACCGAAGTCCTTCAGAATCCTCAAATTTTGTTCCTGCCCCTGCGACAATTTTGAGATCACGGCCCATTCGTCCCGACGTTTTCTCGCCGGTAACTGTCGTCCCGGATTTTCCACGTTCGGCTGGAGTTTTTTTTGCGAGTAGGGCGCCCTTTCTTACCTGCTGGATAACCCCGCTCTCTTTATAATCTGCTTGTCCCTGTTCATCGTAAGTGATAGTGGGTTTCGGTGCTCTTTCAAAGTAGAGGTGCATGACCGCATTTGTCCCAGCGCCCTGTTTATCTCCCTTTGCGACAATTGTGGGAAAACCACGAGGACCTTCATCCGAGCACAACTCGGTTATTGCTCCTTCGTCGATTCCATAGATAATCCCATTCTCTTCCAGAGCTTTCTTTATTGTCGAATTAGCAACACGTCGATTGACACGGATTATAGCATAGGCTTGCAGTCCATTGTCTGAGACTGCCACGCTGATGGGTTGATTGGTTGCATCATCAATACTCTCTGGAGGTCCGCTGCCTTCTTCGTCGAGATCACGATTATCCGCATCGTCAAGCGCTTCCACCTCGATATGATCCAAGCTCTCCTGGGGATGCTCTGCCCGGCCGGTATCAAACTCTGAGGCGTCGGGATCTCCCATCGCCTCGCTTTCCTGAGTGACTTGATAAAGCCGTCGTAATTCAGGGTCGTTATGTGGGTGAAACATGCTCATAGTGTGCCAATTCTAGACTTATTCAAGGTGTCTTTTTCTGAGAAATTCTCAACATCTTCCTCGCAACCTTCAGACCATTGATCAATCTTGTTCAGTGAGCTGTCCGTACCGCCGATCAGATAGTTGGTTTTTCCCACTTTGACCACGTATAGAAATCGTTTCGAACCAAGCGAGCATGAACTGCGAATATCAATATGTTCTCCTTTTCGGGGACCGCGCGGCAGCTGTTGAAGAACTTTAGGGTAGTATCTCCGGACAACGAAGATTAGCAGAAAAAAGAGAGCGAGGACCAGCACGAGAGCCAAAAATGCCCTTAGCAGACTGAAGGTCAGGCTGGGGATCATCTCGCTCTCTGCGTAGGCCAGTGGTGCTGATAACAGCGCCCAGCCAATCACATATCCCAGTATGTGTAAAAGTCTTGCTCTCATTTAAGCGCCTTGATTCTATCCTCCACGCTGAGCAATTCAGTTATGCGGATACCAAAGTTTTCATCAATAACAACGACCTCGCCCAGTGCAAATTGCTTGTCGTTAATATACAGATCAATAGGTTCGCCCGACAGCTTTTGTAATTCGATAACTGATCCTGGTCCCAATTCCAGTACATCCCGAATCAGCATTTCAGTTCGTCCCAGCTCGATTGTTACCGGCAGTGAGATGTCCATCAGTAGATCGAGATTGCGAGGGATGTCACCGTTCAAGCTGGAACCATCTTCGGAATCGAATTCTCCGAACACAGCTCTCTTGACAGATTTATCCTCACCCCCACCACTATCCGTAACGGTGCCAGATTCAGCTTCCCCAGACTGACTCTGCACCTGAGAAGGATCAACCAGAGCTTTTAGAACCTCAAACAGTGATCTGCTCGCGAAGTAACAGATGTTTTCCTCGCCCCAATCATCAATACTGATCTTCAGTTTGGCAGCGTAAAACTGAGGCAGATCAATATCCAGATCTTTTTCCAGAACAACACTGCTCTGTGCCCCACTGGGGGTCAGGTCTGTTTTGAGTTCTTCAGCCCATTGAGTGGCTTGCGCCCCAACAATCTGGTTTGTGGCCTCCGAAACGCCATCCAGCGATTCGCTTTCATTGAAGTCAGCAGTACCATCACCCATTACCATCAGGTCTGTGATGGATGCCGCCAGCTTTTTACTCATGAAATAGTATTGGTCGATGTCAATTGCCCCGCTCATGGGTGCCTTGACCATGACCATCTCATCATCAAATGTTTGCTTGAGCATCTCGAGGGATGCATCCTTCAGAGTGGTAAGACCTATTTCGACATCCCGATTGAGGATGGGACGCAGAACATCTGTCATGATCTCCAGCGCCTTGTCCATCACGTTCGTGTAAATCGGATCGATTGCCATGATTACCTCTACTGTTCGAGAGAGAGCTTCTCTTCAGGTGACAACTGACGGGTGACCTGAACAGCCATTTTACGTCCAGACCGTCCCGGCACGCCAAACATTTTAGTTCGTTTTCCTACCTGAATCACCAGCTCTTCGTTTATACTCTTGTCCAGCTGAATGATGTCATCCTTACGCAGTGAAAGGAATTCACTCACCCTGATGTTGGTTTCATTAAACACTGCGCTCAGCTGGATATTTGTGGCTTTCAGCCGCTCCTCCATCATCCTCAATTCATCGTCACTGACCTTTTTGCTAGTGGAGAAGAAGGTTTGTGAGGATAGTTTCTGTAGGATCGGTTCGAGGACAAAATACGGGAAACCGACGTTCATCGGATAAACCGCACCTCTCACTTTAACTTCAAAGAAGATTATCGCGATTGTTTCGCTGGAACGTGCAATCTGCACGAACTGTGGGTCGGTTTCGAACGAATCAAACCGTGCGTTCAGTGGGAAAACCTGTGACCAGACTTCGTTTAGAGTGTTTATCAGGTTTGAGATGATGCGTTGAACGATGTTCTGCTCGATCAGGGTAATCTCGCGTACTTCGATCTCAGTTTCACCCGATCCCCCCAGCAGACGATCAACGATGAACAGCAGGAGTTGCGGGCTGATCTCGACAACGGCTTTGCCTTCCATTTCCTCGAAACCGAGTAGATACAGACTTGATGGCATCGACAAGGACATTGTGTATTCGCTGTATGTCACCTGATCAATTGAGATAACGTTTACATCGACCAAAGCACGCATGTTTGTTGAGAGGAATGTTGCGAACAAGCGTGCGAAGTTTTCATGAATCGTTCGCATTGACCGGATCTGTTCTTTACTGATCCTATCCGGATGCTTGAAGTCATAAACCGTCACCGTCCTTCTGGAATCCGGCTCGAGATTATCGTAAGTCTTGCCCTTGGACACACTGCTTAACAGGGCATCAATCTCGTCTTGTGAGAGGATTTTGTTCATCGCAACACCATATTTCGGCTATTGAAGTACGTAGCGGACGAAAAACACTCGTCCTACTTTGCCAGACGTCAGGTTGTGGTTTACAATTTCTTTCACCTTTTCGCGCATGAGGTCTCGCATGCGAATGTCCGTCAGCACTGGTAACCTCTGTGCCGACAAAAATGTGTTGATGTTATCTCGCAGCAACGGTTCGAGTTTCTGCAATTCCAACACGACATCCTCACTGCCAGTTTCGAATCCAATGTCCACCAATAGAACTTTCGAACCATTTGAATCGGTGGGATTGATGATGATACCATCCAGTGTGTGGAGAATGCCGTAGAGCCCCGCCTCAGGGTCAGGCGCGCTTCCAGGAAAGTATGGATTGTCCTCAAGAACTCTGTTCATCAGCAACCAGGAGGATGATACCTGGAATCCGAGCATGATCACCAGAATGACGATAAACACCACCGGTTTCATCTGTTTTCCGGAGACAATTTCGCCAGATTCCTGATCACTCTCAGGCAATTCTACACTCTCAACTTCAGGGTTTTCTTCATTCATTGATGATGTACCCCCTTGCGGCTTCCGGCGATATCAATGGATCCGCGAATTCAAGGAAGATTTCTACTCGACGATTGCGTGCTCGTCCGGTAGCTGTATCGTTGTCAGATCGTGGTCGGTACTGCCCGTATCCCACTCCGCTCAAGTCCTGGGGCGGGATGTCGGAATTATCCGCCAGAAACTTTACCACCTGTACTGCCCGCGACGCACTCAGCTCCCAGTTACTGGGGAATCGCGGAGTGTTGATCGGGACGTTATCCGTATGACCTTCTACTCGGACCAGGTTGAATGATCGTCTGGCTACGACGGCTCCAATCCGTTCGAGCAAATTTTGAAAGACTTCTGTGAGTTCTGCCGAGCCACTGTTGAATAGAAGTGAATCTGACAGGATAAGCCGCACTCCTTGCGGAGTGTTGTATACCTCGATAAACTCCAGGGCCGAATTATCTTTTTGCATCTCTTCTATCTCTTCGACCACTTCTTCGCTCTCCGTGGCTTGGTCCTGAAGATTTCGCAAGTAAACGTTCGGAATAGCGCTATTGTTTTCCGGCCAGATTCCCATCCCTTCTCGAACAGAATCCATTGCAGCTCTGAATTTGACGACTTCAGTCGACGAAAATGAAACGATCAGCACGAAGAAGGTGAGCAACAGGGTCATCATGTCACCATAGGTAACCATCCAGGCGGGAGCTCCCTCTGGTGGGGGTTCTGGACATTTTTTCCTTATTGGCATCTTAGTTACTCACTTTTTCCAGCTGCTGCCGCTTTAGCTTCTTCTTCTGAGACTCTGTCAGCAGGTGGCAGGAAAGTTGTCAGTTTCTGACGGACGACACGTGGATTATCGCCGGACTGAATGGCGAGAATTCCTTCCAGAATCATCTCCTTCATCCGAATTTCCTCGCCTGAACGCAGTTCCAGCTTTCCAGCCATTGGCAGGAAAACCATATTTGCGGCCATGGATCCATACAGCGTTGTTACCAGCGCTGTCGCCATACCTATGCCGATCTTTGAGGGATCGTCCAGACCTGAGAGCATCTGGATCAGCCCTACCAGGGTTCCGATCATCCCGAAGGCAGGCGCAAACGCACCCAGAGCTTCAAAGATTTTCTTTCCCTGGCTGTGCCTGGCCTCCATCCCGGTCAGTTCGCTCTCGAGGATGGCACGAATAGCTTCAGGCTCAACGCCGTCCACAGCGTATTGAACTCCGAGTTTCATGTATGGATCATCAATCGTGTCCATCTCACGTTCGATGGCCAAGATTCCTTCTCGCCGGGCTTTTTCCGCGATCTCAACTAGCTTTTCGATGATACTCTGCGGTGGATCTGCTGAAGAGAAGAAGGTCTTCTTAGCCACATTGCTAACGGCCAGCACATCTTTGAGCGGAAAGTTGATCAAGGTAACCCCGAAAGATCCGCCGAAGACGATCATCACAGACGGCAAACTGAAAAAGAAGCCGACTCCAGGTCCGGTGAGAATAGATCCAATCACCAGTCCAGCTGCCAGAATCAGTCCGATTAAGGTTGCAATATCCATCAGTCGTTCCCGCTACCGTGTCTAGGTTATGGGTTGCAACACCCGTTGACGAAACTCAACGATCCGATTGATGATTTCCTCAGGAGAGAGTTTTGTCAGAATCTTCTTCCCGTCACTCAGGGTGATAATCGTATCCGGCGTCTGTTCGATGAACTCGATCATGTCCGAGTTTATCATCAGTTCGCTGTCATCCAGCCGGGTAATCTGAATCATGGTCCCTCCACGCCATACATGAACTCGAGCATTTATCTGGTCAAGGCATATATAGCTTATTTCAAGGCGGCAACCGAATATGGTTGCCGCCTCACGCTACTGAATTAACGTTTCAGATTCGAGATCTCTTGAAGAATCTGGTCGGACACCGTAATGACACGCGCATTGGCCTGGAAGCCTCGCTGTGCTTTGATCATTTCGGTGAATTCCTTGACCAGGTCAACGTTTGACATCTCGAGCCTTCCTGCTTCAATGCTGCTGCCCAGATCAACATCAGGATAGGCGATGCGCGGATCTCCAGAAACCTGCGTAGCCTGCCACATGTTGTTACCGGCTTTTTCGAGGCCGTTTTCGTTAACAAAATCCGCCAGCATGATCTGGCCGAGCGTCAACTCCTGCCCGTTGGTGAAGTTGCCGGTAATTCTGCCATCGTACTTGAAATCGATGTCTGCCAGCGTCCCCATGGCGTAACCATCTTGCCCGACAGCTGTAGTCGAAAAGTTTGAAGCTGTTTGGGTAACGCCGTTCATACCATTGAATTCTCCGGCATCGAATGCGATGTTAACCAGGGCGGAACCGTCACCCGGATCGAAGGAAAAGGCAGCTGCACCACCGTCATAGTTCCAGGCACTGAGGCTACCGTCTGAGTTGAAGGATACGGTACCTGTTGCTCCAGCCCCTGCGATTGCGGGCTCGGTGACTTCCGCTTCCCAGACCCATTCGTCCTGGTTGGCAGATTTGGTGAAGGTCAATGACAGGTTGTGCCGCGATCCTTTTTCATCGTAAA
>CAJVXH010000004.1 GCA_913009835.1 uncultured bacterium | reverse complement strand
TGAGCAAGAGAAAAGACAGGGTCGGTATGTTGACCGGAGGCTGCATTTGTATTTGTTTTCCGAGCCCCGAGCCCCAACGGTGAACTGACTTCGCGAACATGAGGCAATAGTTTCGAGCATCACTATAGACATAGCTTCGATGACTCTATCAAATGTCAGCACCCTATAGAAATAGCGAGAGAGACCGCAGAACAATAGTTCTGCGGTCTCTCCTTTAACAACACTTGAATCCTCAATCACTGGATTCAATAAACCTCATATTACTTCATGAGGGTAACTTTCTGTACAGCGTTCAACTGACCTGGAACCTGTGCCTGGATGAAATACAGGCCACTGGAGAGGTTAGAGCCGTTGAACACGAAGCTGTGCTGACCAGCGTTGAACTGACCGTTGGCCAACTCGGCAACCTGCTGACCCATTACGTTGAACACGGTCACGGTCAGATCACTGGCGCTCGGAAGAGCGATAGCGACTGATGCGGTCGGGTTGAACGGGTTCGGGTAAGCTGTTCCCATTGCGAATTCGGTCGGCAGACCAACAACACTGGTTTCTTCTTCAGTGATGAAGCTACCACTGCCGGACCAGTTTTGCGGCATCATCTCAGCGAGAATCTCTTCGCTGCGATCGAACGCGCGTCCTGGTGTGTAGAAATCAGCCGGGTTGGTGATCACACGACCCATGTCGTCACGAAGCACTGTTTCCAGCTCGCCAAGTTCGACGCCCATGTTAGCACCAGCAACTGGCAATGAACATCCGACATAATCAAACCAGGTTTCGTTGGTGTATGCAGTGACCACACCGACATAACCGCTGGCATATGTGGCATCAGTCCAGCTACCAACATAATTGCCGTTTGAGTAGAGGTCGAAGTTGTCGGCCGTGGCAACAATTGAAATATCATTGATCGCGCCAACACCGAAGTTGATGAAACCACCGCCGTCTGTCCAACCGACGAGGTTGGTTGCTACGCCAGCAGTGTATACCCATGCTGAGTAAGAACCGTTGCTGCAGTACACGGCATAGCCGCTATACGCTGCATCCATGACACCAGTACCGCGCCACAGCATACCGACGGAATAACCACCGGTGACTACCAGCTCATGAGTCGAGGAAGCAGTGAAATCAGTCCAGTTTTCTGCGGTGTAGACACCAGATCCCCATTCATCGGTTTCAGCTACGACATCAACCTTGGCGAATCCATCTTCGATCACCATGCTGCCCATATCACCGTAGAACCAGTCCATATCCTGAGCGAGACCGTCTTCAAAGTCTTCCATCCAATCATCTTCAGGAGGAGGACCAGTTACTTCAAAGTCAAAGCTGTCGGACTTGAACAATGACGGGACATAATAAGACGAAGCCACACCTTCGAAGGTGTAGACACCAGCCGGTGCACCCATTGGCACGGTGTTAGCAAATCCTGTGTAGACATGATCCATGAACGGATACATGGTAAACGGGATGTCGTCGATCGGACCAAAGACAAAACCACCCAAGAAGGTCACGAAGGTTTCGTAGTGCAAGCCGCACATGTAATTATCGACAAGGCTAGCGAGGTGGACATCGTATCCAATTGTCTCACCCGGAGCAACCACCAGGGGTGTCGTCGGGAGGAGCTCAAATGTAACGAGGTCAATTGGCGCCTCATAGTTGAACACGTCCATGATGTACGTGACGATGTCAACCTTTGTCCATTCTGCATCTTCGAGCATACCGAGCTCAAAGCTGAAGCCAGCTGAGTGCCAGGGCATGGAGTTATCAACAATACCACAACCAGCGCCATCAGCCGGGTTGTTAAGAATCTGAACCGCACCATTAAGCGGGCCAATGTGGTCAATCCAGTTGTTCTCACCAAGATAAAGCATGTCCAGACCAGCCAAGTCGCCTTCACCATTGACGTTCAGCAGATCGCTACCACCGTCGGCCTGACCGTCAATATTGAGCATGGCCAACAGGCCTGTAGGCGGTGTGAATCCGAAGTTGTCTCCACCTTCAAGATAGAAGTTACCACCAGCGTTCAAGTAGTCCATGCAGGCAGCTTCTTCAGGGGAACCGGTCGCGATATCGAAATCGTTCGGGTAAATGCCTGAGAATATGAACACGTAATCATAATCGCCGAACGGAGCGCCGTAGAAATCGTTGGTGTAGTAGGTTGTGTAACCGAGGTCGTTGAGAATGCCTTCAATGACTGGACCTGAGTCCGGTGTTGCATCAACATCGACGATCAGTACGTCGGCGTCCATCTCCATCGGCACCAGGTAGAAGTCGGCGGTGTTCGCGCCCACAGCGATGTCAAGGTTGCCGGTTTCAGTTATGAATCCACCCATGGAGACTTCGTACGGATAGATACCGGAGAACAGGCTCGGGAATTCGTAGAATCCATCGATGCCTGAAAGGGTTCCGTTACCGTTCAAGGTGACAGTTGCGCCTTCGAGCGGGTTGCTCATGTCATCATACACATAACCACTTAAGGAAGCGTCCGGAGCCGGACCATCGTTGGCGAACTCAATAGCGAGTCCATCATACGGGTAATCAGCGATGCTGCCGTTGTAAAGCACAGTCAGACCGATTGTACGAGTGGGATCCTGAATACCAATCGTGCCGCCAGCAATGTCAAAACCCGCATCGACCGTTTGATAATGGAGTTGGATGGTACCATCTTCGTACAGTTGATACTGCATGGTGATGGCGAAGCCACCGTCCGGATACTCATACCAGTTGATGCAACTGATGACGAAAACATTCTGGGTACCATCGTTGAGTGTCTCGTAGTAAGCATCAGCAGCGCCGCCAACCGGATCCAGGTCGTCGTTGAAGATGGCGATCTGGGCACCGTGGGTCAGATTCGGTAGCTCTACGTTGCCAAGGCTGATGTAGTTATTATCAAAGTTGAGCGCACCGTTCGAACAGATGTATACGTCCGTAAACGCCGTACCGTAGAACATGAATGGGAATCCAATCGGATACGGACCATTCTGGGTATCGTCACCCATGTCGGCTATAAAGGAGGTACCGGTTCCTGTGATGTCGAACCAGTTGAAGGTCGGCCCACCAGCTTCTTCACTGTCTAGCCATGAGTAGCCGCCAGCATCCGGACCACCAAAGTTGTCAATCACGTTGCCGCTGCCATTGCCGGTGCCGTAGAACTCAAACAATGTAGCGTCCTGGGCTTTTGTCAAATCAAGGCCGGCATTATGTGCTGCCAAGGCATCTTTAACAGCAGCCTTGTCAACATTCGCAAATGCGAATGATACAACACACAGGCTAAGCACTAACACTAAGAGCTTCTTCATCGTACTCCCTTTCGGTTTTTTTGACGACTGCGAGCAGCAGCCGAAAATTGGTTTTCAAACTGACCGCACAATATGTTAATCCGTAAAACCCTAAGTCAACCGTCCTTCTGACTTTAATAAAACTAATGTACTTTTCCCTTAATACACTAAACCCTCCAAATCCAGTTAATAGACGGCATATCCCCAATTGTGCTACCTGAGAGGCTCCAGAGACCTCTTAATATTGTGACGGTCTCTCATAATTCGAGCATAACAGGCTTTGGTTGTTCAGCAAATTGGCAGGCCCCCGATTGTCCCAATAAAATCGTAATGGGATGCACAATAACCGAAATACTACGAAATAAGTTTGAATATGTGGAGAAATGTCTCCTCCCTTTTAAGGATCATCCTCCAGATATACTGGAGCTTCAGTCGAATTCAGCTGGAAAGTGGTGTTGTGTGTGTCGGATGAGGGAACTTGTTTGGGCGTTACTCCTTACTTCCGGGCTGGGAATTACTATACCTGGTTGTCTTTGTTGGCGAATAGATCGAGGGTCAGGCTTAGCTGTGGAGCAGAGGCATTTGCAGCACGTGATTCGGTGGCTGCCATCAATGCCCGAAAAGCATCGGACTGAACCTGGTGTATGGGAAATGTAGCACTCTTCAAGCCTGTACATTCCCGTACGATCCTCACTGGAATTCTCAGATCCAGTTCACGCCATTGCATGGGGCGTGCGAGTGGCCATTGAGCTTTCACCAGATCTGCATTCCCTGAGACTTTACCCCAGGCGTATATTTGCACGCGCATTTTCTGTTTGCTGGTCCATCCATCCATTGCGATTACGCGGTCACGTTCATGCATAGTATTCAGAAACGAATGGGCTGTGGCGCGCATGCGGGTGATATCAGTGATATTAATCCGACCGCGTTTGAGAGCAGCTCTAAGCTTTCCGTGAGGAAGGTTCGGATTATTGTGAAAGAACTCTGCCATACCTGGCCATCCCAGGTGCATGGAAAAATGTTTCAGCCAGAACTCGAAGGGAAGGCCATCTTTCTCCTCCATCCCCCACGCTGCGGCGCCTGGTTTAATGATCCAGAATCGTCGGCGTGGTAAGGTGCCGAGTGTTTTCCGGGTAGTGCGTTCCAGTTTTTTGCGACCTCTCTCGAGCATTGACAGGGCGGAACGAGCCTCCTTCCTCTTCGGGAATACCTGTAGCCAATCGCGCCATGCAAACAAGTCGGGTTCGCTGACTCCATCGGCGAAACGTCGATCGAAGCTGTCAACGAAGTCCGCTACATACTGAACATCATCCGTGGTCTGTACTATGGTGATATCGTCACCATTGTATGCGTCACCGACAGTCACCATTGCAGCGTCACGGTCGGTCAGCAGCACGAAGAATGGGAATGGTTTGCCCGCACTAAGCGAGACGACATGTCGAGTTAAATCAAGATCTGGAAGGGCATCCAGAGCTGGACCCAGTCCGTCATTGTCCGATGGGTTTTCAGGCAACAGGATATGGAAGGTGAGACGATTTGGAATCAGGCGGGCACGCTCGAGAAGTGTGGTCCAGAAAACGGAGTGTTGTCCGGGTGGCAGGGTCAGGCGCACCTCACGCTTGGCCGCTTGCACTCTCTCCATTGCCAATGCCAGCCAGTCCCCGGTCACTCCACTCACCTCTCTGGTTTGCGTATCAGGAGAATATAGCGCGCAGAAGCAGGATGGCAAACGGTTCACTTTCTTGAATCACGATTGAGTCTGGCTTGGATGTGGTGCGTTTTCTACCGGGTGGGATCAATGAAAATGTCTCTCATATTTGATTCTGATCCATTAGGCGGGTTCAACAGATTAGAGGACGAGCTCTAGAGATACTTTTTCTTCGCGAGCCAGGACTATCCGTTTCGGCTGTATGGCACCTCCCCGGAAGTCATGAGTCAGGATGACTGTGGGCTTGGTTGGATCCAATGGACTGTTGGCGATAACGATACCTGAACACCCTGTGAACTGCGGATTTGAACAATCTTTTATGCGGATATGGGCACCCATCGGGTAGAGCTGGACAATCTTAATCAGCTCAGTGACGACATGGGTGTTCCAGAAAACCCCAGAATCCTTGACCAGCTTCGCCAAAGCCTTTTCGGGAGTGTGCAGTTTATGTTCGGCCCGTCCTGAGACCAAGGCTACATAACGATTGGCTACCGCGACGATCATTGATAGCGGGTGTATGCCATTCGGTTTAACATCTTCAGACAAGTCGACTGGAGTATCACTGCCCTCTAACCCATCTGGAAAACCAGAGCCACCAATAGACTCATGATGCTGGCGGACTATAGTCTGCTCCAGCTCTTTTTCCGGTCGTGCCTGGCGAATCATCAGCATCGACAATACAGGATGTTCCTCGTAGAGATCCTGCGTTAAAGTATCGTTAGAGTTGTCAGCCGCTGTGTTGAGCACCCACAACCCTGAATCGTGTAATAATCCAGCAACGGATATCGTCATCAATTGCTCATAGGGCACACCCAGGGCATTGCTGAGCATGATGGACAACACGCTTACATCAAGGGCGTGATCTATGTCCGATCCAGCTTCCTGCTTAACAGGTAGTGATGAGAAGAGGCGCACATCTTTTCTCAGAACCTCTTCGAGAATCTTCCCTGCCACATCTTCAATTTTCGTGTACGGAAGGAGGGTGCGCAGAGAAATTGATTGAGAGATTTCCTTGACGACGGTTTCCGGATCGAGTTTTTGAAGAGCTTCGTGAGAACGCAGGTCATTCAGTGCGGTTGCGATGTCTTTTGAATTAGCCGCTTTTATGGTGTCAGCGATCAATTCCTGCGGGGCAACAAACTCGCCATCGGAGATTTCCCAGATGTACACGTAGGTGAAACGCTTACGATTGAGAACGTCAATCTTATCGCGATCGAGCTGGGTCCCTATTGCGAGCTCAATTTCCCTCCGCTCATTAAACAGGGATCGGCCGAGAATTTGACCGGGCTGTAAATTGTCAACGCGTGCTAATTTCATATCTTGAGATTCTTGCTTGACTAGTGAACGAGAAAGTCGTCAACGGTATATTGATAATAATTCTAAATGAGATCACAACACAAATTGAAACAGATAATACTCTGCTATTGAGCTCCAAGAGTACACCTGTTTTTGGCTTTTGGAGACTTAAGTCGGGCCAAGAAAATCACGATTCGGAGGAATACAATTCCAGGGGAAAGTATATAACTCTGTGCTTAGACAATAGATACTAAGCACAGCATTTACTTGCGAACACCTTTGGCACAGTGAGAACTCATAAATCGCGAATAATGAGTCAGCGAAATTCGCGGAAAAAGCACTTTAAACAGCTAACTTCTTCTCACCCTCACCTGAGGCTGTCACCTGCGCCGGGTCCATTACAGTCTCAGAGTTGTTAAGTATGTAGACATATTGAATATCGATGGCAGGTCTCAGGCTGACCGACACTCCACAGTAGCGAGTGCGAGATAGGTCAATTGCTTTTTGAAGTTTCGCAGGTTCAACTTCACCTGTAACTGTGAAGATAACGCGGATACTTTTCCAGTATTTAGGATGTTCCTCAGTACGTTCGACACCTTCGACCTCGACCTGAAATGTGACTGGCTCCTGCCTCATTTTGCGCAGAATGCTTATGACATCCATTCCGGTGCAGCCTGCCAATCCTACGAATGGGAGCTCTGCCGGGCGAGGTCCATTATCAGATCCGCCGCTCTTTTCGAGAGCGTCCATGCGTATTTCGTGATTACTGCCTGTACGTGCAACGAATTCCATCCCTGACGTTAAAGTTGCCAGTGCAATCCTCGGCATGCTGCCTCCTCTTGATCTGTTCCTGTTTGCTTCAACACTTCGCTATTGTACGTAGCAAGTTAGCCTTGTGGTACATCAATGTGCTTTCCCAGGAGCCTGTTGATCGGATCTTGTTAAGCCATTCCCTCGTATGAATTCAGATGCAGGTTGATGATTTGAGTTGCTCTAACGGTGCCACATTATTACGCATTGAGAGCCAGAGGAGCCCAAATGGAGGAGAGTGAAACTCGGTTGCACCTGTGTGTTCGGTTTCCCATATTCCCTGTCTTCCAGAATTCTTGTATTCAAAAGGTTTTCAGAGGTCCTTTTTATGATGATGTCATCGTTGAGAAAAAACACAGCCGTGATCCTTTGGGTTCTGGTGTTCGCATTTATAGGCACGATTATTTTCTCATGGGGCATGGGCGGTTTCACTGGTCCCATGAAGCCGGGTGTCGTGGGCAAGATTGATGGTGAAGATATAACGCGCGATCAGTATGAGCAGCAAGTGCAGGATCGTTTCGCTATGGAGCGTCAACGTTATCCGGATGGTGAAATTCCGCAAACTCGAGCCGAGCAGCTCCGTCAGGAAGCCTGGGATGCGCTCATAAATGAACGTTTGCTCCAGCGTGCTGAGCAGAAGGCTGGGATAACGATTTCAGACGCTGAAGTCGCTATGACTGTGCGTCATTCTCCTCCTCCTCAAATAATGAACAATCCGAACTTACAAGACTCGACGGGTGCGTTTGACTGGGCGCTTTATCAGTCAGTAATCTCCGATCCGAGCAACATTGATTTTGTGCTCAACCTGGAAAGCGTCACTCGGGTTCAGATGATTCGTCAGAAGATGATGGGTCGTCTCGGAGCGGTGATTCACGTGAGCGAGGAAGATCTAAAGCGTGAATACGTCCGTGCAAATCAGACTGCTGTTGCATCTTACATCGTGGTGGATAATCGGCACACTGACGTTGACAGCAGCGTAGTGACTGAAGATGAGTTACGCCAGGCCTACCGTGATCGGATGGACGAATTCAAGGTGAATGGAGCTATCCTCAGCCAGTATGTGTTGATTAAAAAGGAGCCGACACGCGAGGATACTGTTGCCGCCATGCGTCTGGCCGAAAACTTGAAGCATCGTTGTGAAGAGGGTGAATCCTTCGCAGATCTGGCCGCAGCATACAGCGATGACGGTAGTGCCGAGAACGGCGGTGATCTGGGATGGTTTGGTCGTGACCGTATGGTTGAGGCCTTCGAGAAGGCTGCTTTCAAGGCAGAGGTAGGTGAAATTGTTGGTCCGATTCCGACCCAGTTCGGTTTCCACATCATCAAGAAGATGGATGAGCGTGAGACTGAGAACGGGCCTGAAGTGCTCGCCTCTCACATTCTGATCAACATTCAACTCAGCCCGCAATCGGAAGAGGAAAACCGTAACCGCGCCATGTCATTCCATGATGAAGCGGAAGAGAGTGGGTTCGAGGCTGCCGCAGAGCTCTACAATATGGATATTGACACGATGGAGATTCAGAACAACGGCATAATTCCGGGTCTGGGTCGAAATATGTCAGCGACGAACTATATGTTTGAACGTCCGATTGGTGATATTACTCCCACTTATGAATTCCGGAGTTCGTGGGTAGTTCTTCGCACGATTGAAGAGCGTCCAGACAGCGTAACATCGTTCGAAGAAGTGAAGAATCGTCTCTTACCTGATCTGTTGAAGCCGTATCAATATGAGCTTGGAAGGGTGGAGATGGAGCGTCTGCACTCCAGGTTACTGGAGCTGGACGGTACTCTTGAAACTCTCGCTGAAGCTGAAGGAATTCAAGTCCGCGACACACGCCGTCCATTTAAGGCCAATGAGTTCATCAGCACCGTGGGTCGTGATCACATCTTTGCTTATGTGGCATTCAATCTTGAGGTCGGTCAGATCTCTGAACCTTTCAAGGGTGAAAAGGGCTACTATATGATCCGTCTTGACTCCTTGAGCACACCACCCATGGACGAGTTCGATGCTAATCGGGATGCGCTTTACAGTGAGATAGCCCAGAAGATACAACAGGATCTTTTCACTCAGTGGATTGACATCGAGCGTGAAACGCTTGATGTAAAGGACTATCGTTACCTCTATTTCAGCAGCTACTGATCTGAGTTGTTGATTACAATTTGACTCCTGAGCGCCGCATACGATCGTATGCGGCGTTTTCTTTGGCATTGTTCCTCACTATTATCTTTGGAGTTCTTCGGATATTTATTGCAATGTTCGAACATTTTGCTTTAACTTGCGGGTCTATTCTGCAATCAGCAGAAACGTTCAGTAGGATACAGAATAGGAGATGGTGCGAGAGCGTTGTTAGGGTCCAGTAGTGATCTCCGGGTGTGACTCCACGCCATATCACCTCTTAGGATCTTCAATAGTGTTCCCTGTCACAGGTATCGATTCAAATCCCCCCCATCTTCCTGAAGATTCTGCTTATTATGTTTTTTCGTGGGAAAGCACACATACACGTAACGTGAGGATGACACGATGAGATCCCGTTTTGGAAGCATTTTTGCGATGCTATTTGTCGCCGTGCTACTCGTTGGCACAGCTCAGGCGGCTCCTACCCTGATTGGTGAAGACTTGCAGCCAGTATTGGCTGAGGCATCAGCCTCAGATATGATTCCGGTTGTGGTCTTGATGGCGCAACGTCACAACGTTGAAGAGCTTTCGGCGATGGTTGAAGGTTTCCGTGCAGACGAGCGCAAGGCTGTGATGTGGAATGAAGTCAGCTTGCGTGCGGACCGGTCACAGGATGCATTGCTCGACTATCTCTATGAACTGGAGCAGAGTGGTACGGTTGAGCGTATTCGTTCTCTGAAGCTCGCCAACGCTGTATCATTCCATGGTACACCAGCCTCCATCAATTCTCTTTCTAACCGTGAAGATATCATGGAGATTCTTTATTCACAGGAAGAGAAAGTGTTTGAAGATCCTGTCTCTCCAGCGCAAATGGCTGATGAGCTTGACGAAATCGTTACCGGTATCAATATTGTGAACGCGCCGGATGTCTGGGCTGATGGTTACACTGGTGAAGGCGTCCTGCTGGCGATTATTGACACGGGCGTGAACTATAACCACCTGGATGTCGCTGATCACATGTGGGATGGCGGTGGTTCTTATCCTAATCACGGTTACGATTTCTACAACAGCGACAACAATCCTTATGACGATAACGGTCATGGTACCCACACTGCAGGAACAGCATTAGGTGATGGTACTGCTGGTTCGCAAACAGGTGTTGCTCCCGACGCTACCCTGATGGCATTGAAGGTGTTCAGCTCCGGGGGTAGTGGTGTTGAATCAGATACCTGGGATGCACTGGACTTCTGTATCGCTCATGGAGTGGACGTAACCAGTTTGTCAGCTGGTTGGACGAGCGCTTCCACTACCATTAAGCAAGCCTTCCGCGAACAGTATGATCTGATGAACGCTGCCGGGATTGTGAGTATTGTGGCCGCTGGTAACGAAGGATCCTACCAGAACTGGTATCCGATTCCGAATAACGTTAGAACTCCTGGTACTGTTCCACCACCATGGCTGCATGCGGATCAGACTGAACCCGGTGGCACAGGTGGTGTGATCACCGCAGGTGCAACAGAAGACAACGACACTATAGCCAGTTTCTCAAGCCGTGGTCCCGTGACATGGGACAATGTGTCTCCCTGGTATGATTTTGATTATTCCCCAGGTGATGGCCTATACAAGCCTGATGTCTGCGCTCCAGGTGTGAACGTGAAATCGCTGGATTATAGTAGTAATACGGGATATGTACAGTATGGCTGGAGTGGTACTTCCATGGCTACCCCGCACATTGCGGGCGCGGCGGCGTTGCTTCTCTCCCAGAATCCGACTCTGACACCAGCAGAGATTTGCGAGGCGTTGGAGATGACCGCAGTTGAACTCGGTGCGGCTGGCAAGGACAACACCTTCGGCAGCGGTCGGATCGACTGTTACGCGGCTTCGCAGTATAACCCCGGCCCCGGTGATGATCTGACGGTTACCATTACTCCGTCCGTTACCCCACCGTACTACATTCCGCCAGGTGGCGGCAACATGATTTTCGACGTCTTGATCGAGAATAACTACGGATCGAACACCCCGGGCGTGGTTTGGATCGAAGCGATCTTGCCGAACTCGAACACTTACCATGTTGATACCTACAACGTGATATTCCGCACCGGGATCGACATAGTCGTGAATAACTTCTCCCAGCATGTTCCAGGCAGTGCTCCTGCTGGATCATACACATACGTTATCAAGGCCGGTCTGACTTATCCGAACGATCTGGCATCGGATAGCTTTGAATTCATCAAGCTGGGCAATTCAGTTGATTCGGCTGGTGAAATTTGGGCTACCAAGGGCTTTGAACAGTATACCACTGACGATGATGTTAGCTGGCAGAGCTTGCCAAGCGACTTTGGATTAAGCCAGGCTTATCCGAATCCGTTCAACCCGACGACCAGCGTCACCTTGTCGCTGCCGTACACTGAGGAAGTACAGATGTCAGTGTTCAACGGACTGGGCCAGGAAGTTGCACAGCTTCAGAATGGTCGTTTGAGTGCTGGTCAACACACCTTCACGTTCGACGCATCTGACTTGTCAAGCGGTGTGTACTTCATTTCCGCGCAGGCAGGCACCAAGTCGATGATGCAGAAGATTGTGCTGATGAAGTGATTCATCGCGGTAGCGATGAATCATCCTGAAACTTGCCGGTGGCAAGGTGAAGGATCTCATAGTCCTGAGTCTTGAGTCCTGGGAAAAACACGGGAACAGTGACTCCAGAATCTGACAGAGTATTAACCGGGGACATTCGCTATAGATGCGAATGTCCCCGGTTTTGGTTTAAGATGATCTAGGCCGCCACTTTCATCCTACTCGCTCAAGCGATAACCGCTACGGTGGGATCGATGAAGTGGATTACCCGTGTTCCGAATGCACGATACTTGGCGAACACCTTGTCCTTGAAGTTTCCTTCAACCGATGTGAAGCTATCGCCGTAGAATTCATCCACAAATCCAGTGTGTGTATAGTTGGGATTAGTTTCGAGATCAAAATCGGCCGATCCTTCCAGGAAAACACTTCCCGGTTGAACTGAGTGCTGCTCGGGATTTGTGATCAACACTCCATTGTCACGCGCCCACTCCCCCAATTCATCGCAGCCCAGAGAATAGGGAATCCCTGTGTAGGCATGACTAAGGGGTAAAGGGTCAACGGTATTTCGGGCCTGAGCAATGCAGAAAGAAACAAATCCCGCGCACCAGTAGAACTCCGGTCCGTCATAGCCTCGAGTGTATAATCTCACCCACGGGCCTGCATTGTCATTGAGCTCACGTGCGCCGGATTTGAGGTGACGTTTGGCATATTCCAGAGCGGTGGCCTCCAATGTCGGTTTGGCTGGGATCTCGCGAAGAGCATGGCTGAAGCTCGCAGTCAGAATGCTCCAGACCGTCTCATTGATGGTGCTGATGCCAGTCATGGAACGTAGAGCGTTGCGAGTTGCCACGCTGAAAACACCGTCAATCTCAACCGTGAAACCCACCAATGTCAGCAGTTCCTGGAACAGCTTGACATTTTCACTCTCTTCACCTTCAACAAGCTCTCCCGGGTAGGGTGGAATTTCGCCGAACGGGATTTTAATACTCATCATATCTCCGGATCTTTGGTTTGCTGGCCGGTAGATGCTTGGGTCGATGGAATTAGTCATGGAGTGAGGCTTGCGTTAAGTGCAACCCTCACGTGGCCGGAAATATACAACTGCTGTTGGATGAAAAGCCAAAGGTATTGCCAATGGGATTGTTATTTCAAGAGTGATAATCAAGATTCTATACCTAATCACGCCAGAGCAGTTGAGCATTAGCTGGAATGGAGATGAGGGTGGGTGTAATACAATGAGGCAGAGCGCGACAGCTTGAGGAGGGCGCGTGTGATTTCTCCATGAAGTGACCAACGGGTACACCGTAATGATGTCAGCCTTCACTCAAATCACATATTCAACCTGCCATGTTTGATGAAGTTGGAGTGCGTGCTATTCGCTCGGTATTACTACTGGTTTGGTCTCAGATTGTGGCAATTTGCGAAGACAGATGGATAGGCCGTCTGCCTGAAGATTCTCGATGATATTGCAATCGTCCTTGCTGAGATTAACGGAATCCGCAATAGAGATTTTCCCCTCACCTTCACCGAGATTGGCGAGATGAATTTCGTATGGTCTGGCGCCACCGTCGATGAGACGCTTCAGGTCTACGCAACTCGCAACAATGAGCAGGCATCGTCCGACACTACAGCCACTGCTATGATAACGTGCGAGGGCTTCATCAATAGTGAGGATACCGCCTTTGACTCCCTCCATTTGCTCTTCGTAGAGAGCTCTTTCGGTGGAATTTGCGGCGACAATATCATGAACGAGCCATATTGCCTCTGCCCATCCATTCGCCCAGCCGTAGAGTATCTGACCATGAAACAGGCGGTCGTCCACTCTTACAACGAGCCCGTTCAGATCTCCTGCTGGTTGCGCGACCATTTTACCTCCACACAGCGACGGCCATCTCGGACCATCCGTTCGGTGAGTTCTCTGAAATCTATCGTCTCACGATTCATGATGAAGGATAACAACATGCCGATGTTGACACCACTGACCACCGCCTGATCATTCTGGATAGCGGCATATGAACGTATGGTCGGGGACGTCCCCGGCGTATCGGTAAACACGATGTATTGATCGTTTCCGATTAAATTGTGCACTTTTTCGGTGATTTCACCTGCTGACATGCCCAGGGTACTCAAGGATTTAAAGCTGTCCTGCCGTCCAATGAGGTGTTCGACCTCGTGCACGAGAACTTCTCCCAGCTTCCCATGCGTAACGACCAATCCTCCGGTAACCATTATTCGAAATCCCGGATCAAGTAGTTTTTAACTTTGCGACGGTTCATCTCTTCCGCCATCCTTCGATGCATCTCTTCAGCGGGGTTAAGCCCATAAACGCGCAGATGGATTTGTAGAGCTATCACCTCCGCAATCATCGAGATGTTTTTCCCGGGGAAGATGGGCAGTCGTAATAGCGGTACTTCCACCCCGATGTATTTGGTGGACTCATAGTCCAACCCTACTCTCTCCCATTCAAAGGTCTCATCCCATTCTTCGAGATGAACCTCCACCTCAACACGTTTTTGCACACGAATACCACGTACACCGAACATACGTCTTACGTCGATAAGTCCAACACCGCGAACTTCCATGATATGACGCGTAACTTCGGGTGCGGTGCCTATGAGTACCCCTTCCGCCTTCTTGTCAATACGAACTCGATCATCAGCCACTATCCGATGTCCACGTTCGACGAGATCGAGCGCGATTTCCGATTTGCCGATGCCTGATCGTCCGGTCAACAGCATTCCGGTGCCGTATACATCGACCAGCGAACCGTGCACACTAATGGTTGGCGCGAACTGGTCATCGAGATAATCGCTGAGCAAATGGGTGAGGTCGGTAGTGGATAATGGCGTCCCGAACACCGGGATCTTGTGTTCGCTAGCCTGCACCAACAGTTCCATCGGCGGTTGGCTGCCGTTGGCAATAATCAGGCAGGGGATAGCGAACTCCATCACTTTCTTGATGGACGCCAGCCTCGCTTCATCATCGAGTCCACGGAGATAAAAGATCTCTGTGTTTCCCAGAATCTGAATGCGTTCGTAGGAGAACAGCTCGATGTATCCAGCCAGTGCCAAGCCTGGTCTGTGAAGATGTTTCACTTCGATCTGACGTTGAAATCCTTCAGATCCGGCCAGCAGTTTCAGCCCCAGGCGTTCCTCGTTATCCTCGAATAGTTGTTTGACTTCGAGGAAATCTATGACACGACCCATGCTCTTGGCTGTTTTTTCGTTCGGTTCGTTCATCAGCTATCGCGAAGTTTTTCCTTGTAGCGTTTCAACTGTTCTACGAGTTTGTCAACAGCACTCTCGATAGATATTTCAAATTTATCGGATGTCTCGGAGGCAAAGAGCGATTCGCGTGGAAGCTCGAGGCGGACACGTGCTTCCTTCTGGTGTGTGTGACCTTCGAGAACCACGTCAGCCTGAATAAGACGGTCATAGTATTTGTCGAGTCTGGCGATTTCCTTTTCGATGTGCTCTTTCAGTTCATCACGAACGTTAATCCCATCTCCCTGAATGATCACCTGCATGGAGCCTCCTGGGTTTGTGGTTGAATCTACCTTTAGTCTTTACTCTCGTCATGGGCGGCCGCGCGAGGGTGGCGTGAATAGACCTCCTTCAAATGGTCGCGGGTAACGTGAGTGTATACCTGTGTAGTTGACAGGCTCGAATGGCCGAGAAGTTCCTTGATTGTGAGCAGATCCGCTCCGTTTTCCATCATGTGGGTGGCGAATGCGTGTCGCAGAGCGTGTGGATGATTCCCCCGGCTGATTCCGGCAGCAGTCATCCGACGTCGGACAACTTCGTACGCATCTCGCACGTTCAACCTCTTTCCCCGTTTGCCAAGAAACAGCGCTTCACCGGATTCGGATGTTACCCATTCAGAACGTACGTCAATCCAAGCCTGTAATGCACCCTTTTCTTTCACTCCTATGGGAACAAATCGTTGCTTGCTCCCCTTACCCATGACGCTCAACCAACCTCTCTTCAGATCGAGAGATTGCAGGTTAAGGCTGATGGCTTCGCTGATTCGCAAGCCGCTGCCGTATAGAACTTCGAGCAGAGCATTGTTACGTAGATGCTCGATCTCGTCTTCCTGCGGGAGTTCCTCCGCCTCCAGAGTGGCGAAAACCTCATTCACTGATGGTGAGTCTGGTAGAATAATCTCCATTCTAGGGCCATCAATCGATTCCGCAGGCGAACCTTCGAGCACACCTTGATCTACGAGGTATCGGAAGAAGGCCTTGAGCGAAGACAGCGTGCGTGACTTGGTTTTACGTGAGACCGGTGATGGCCTGTTGAACGAATCATATTTATTGAGCGATCCGAGGTATCGTCGAATGTGACGCAGGGTGATGAAATCAGGGGAAAGATCCCGTCCAGCGTGAGCTTCTACCTGGTTGATAAACTTGAGCACATCTGATCCGTACGCACGGATGGTATGGGGTGAGACATTCTCCACCGCGTGAAGGTGTGACAGCCAATTGTCGAGTTGTTCTCTCACGGGCACCGACTATTAAATACCGTAACTCCAATAAGATAATGGTTTAGGTCCTCATCTTCCCAAAAATAACCCGACGATAATCAATAGCAGAGCGAGACCTCCGGCAATGGCCACGCCTGTTGCACCCCAAGGTGTTGGTATTGGCGAGACAATCCAGATAATCAGGAGAGCTGAAATTCGCATCAGGGTTGGATGACCGCTGACCACTTTCCCTTTGTAAGGTCTCCCAAACGCCAGATCCCCAACCGGTAGACTTCCTGAAATCAGCATATACAAGGCCGCACCTATCACCAATAGCATCAATATCATCGGTCTGCCTCCCCTCCCGACCTCACCTATAAAAAAGAAGGGACGATCATTTCGCCCCTTCTGCACATCATCTATTTCTTCTTCGTGGTAGTCTTCTTAGTCGTCTTCTTTGCTGAAGACTTCGTGGTTTTCTTCGCTACAGCCTTTTTCTTGGTGGCCTTTTTAGCTGGTGGCGGAGCGTCCGGATTGACTTCCTCGTGCTTGCATTCCGGACAGACGAAATTCCCACTCTTCATCGTCATCAGGGGATAGTTGCAGTTCGGACACTTGCGTTCAACCGGTTCATCCCAGAACGCGACCTTGCATTTCTTCTCTTTCCAGTTAGTGCAGGAATAGAAGAGTTTACCGCGTCGTGTTCGTTTGGCGACAACCGTGCCCCCACACCCTTCGCGCGGGCAGGGGATATTCACGTCCGGCAGATTTGGTTGCTTGCCCTCTTCGCCGGGAACTGGCTCAGTGTGTTTGCATTTGGGATAACGATTACAGGCGATGAACTTGCCGTTTCGACCATCACGGATGACCAGATCGCCTTCATTGCAGGCCGGACATTTACGTCCGACGAGTTCCGGTTCCTTCTTCGCCTCACCGTTTTCGTCAGTATTCTTCTCTATGAACTTGCAATCAGGATAACGGTTACAGGAGACGAACTTGCCAAAGCGACCCCATCGTTCCACCAATTCACCCTCACCACATTGGGGGCATTTACGTCCGGTGGAAGTCATGATAGACTTCTTGATCTCTTCTTTATTCTGCTTGAAATGTTCAATGCGCTCGCTGAACGGTTCCCAGAACTTGCGAACGGTTTCAGTCCAATCTCCACCTTCCTCCACCTTGTCCAGCGCCTCTTCCATCTCGGCGGTGAAACTGGTGTTGAAGAGGTGCTCGAATTCACGTACCAGCACACCGTTGACAGTGCGTCCCAGGTCGGTGGGTTGCAGCCTCTTCTTGTCGTCCCGTCCGACATACTTCCTGTCCTGGATGGTGCTGATGATCTGGGCGTAGGTGGACGGTCGTCCTATCCCCAACTCGTCCAGCATTTTCACCAGGGTAGCCTCTGAAAAACGTGGCGGCGGCTGAGTGAATTTCTGTTCGCTCTCTATGTTGCTGATCTCAGCTGCATCACCGGCTTTAGGTTCAACCTTGGCTTTGCCAGCCTTGACTTTGCCATTCTTCTCGAGCTGAGTTTCACGGAACAGCACTTCTGGCAGATCCTCGCTCATCTCTTCGGCGTTCTTGCCGACTGGCGGATCATCGCTGACATCCTCTCCCCATAGACGCCGGAATCCCGGGAATACCAGTCGACGTCCTACAGCACGCAGCAGGTAGGCAGCGGATTCCTTTTCGATCTCAGACCGTTTTTTATTCTGCAAAACGGAATCGTTGATGTCGAGCTTCGGATCTTTTTCGGCCAGTTTGGCGATGTGCTTCTGAACGGCGGAATTGACCAGATCCGGCGAGAGATCGGCTGGGGTGCCGACGCCGATATCGAGGGTCAGGCCATCGAAGAGAGCTTCAGCCATCTGGGTAGCGACGAAACGTGTCCAGATCAACTCATAGAGGCGTTGCTCGTCACGTTTGAGATATTTCTTGATCGATTCGGGTGTGCGGCGCACATCAGTCGGACGGATCGTTTCGTGAGCGTCTTGGGTGTGTTTGCCTTTGGCCTTGCCGAACTGGCGCGCCTTGGGACTCAGGTAACTGTCCCCGTATTCTGCGGAAATGAAATCGCGGGTAATACCGATGGCTTCCGGGCTGATCCGAGTGCTGTCGGTACGCATGTAGGTAATCAATCCGACGGTGTCATCTCCGAGATCGACACCTTCGTATAGGCTCTGGGCGGTGCGCATCGCCTTTTTGCCGCCCATGCCCAGCCGATGCGAAGCTTCCTGTTGCAGCGTAGATGTAGTAAACGGCGCTTTCGGCTTCTGTGCGTTGATCCTTCGACGTATATCAATCAGACGGGCTGGTAATGTCTCGAGGTGATTTTCGACCTGCCTGGCGAGTTCTTCCGAATTGATGTCGAGGTCTTCACCACCCAGCTTCACCAGCTTGGTGCGGAAGGGGGTCAGGTTCTGGAGCTCAGCCATCGCGTGGAAGTTCCAGTACTCTTCCGGATTAAAGGCCTCGATCTCTTGTTCACGTTCCACTACCAGCCGCAGAGCAACCGACTGCACACGTCCGGCCGACAATCCGCGTGCGATCACACCCCATAGCTGCTTGCTCACCAGGTACCCAACCAGGCGGTCGAGGACACGTCTTGCCTGCTGAGCGTCCACCCGGTTCTGATTGATATCGCCCGGGTTTTTTACAGCCTCCAGGACGGCGTTCTTCGTGATCTCGTTAAAGGTAACCCGTCGAATCTCGCCGTTCCGGTTGCCAAGCAAGTGGGCGATGTGCCAGGCTATGGCTTCTCCCTCACGGTCAGGGTCCATTGCCAGTAACACCGTCTGCACCTTGCCGGCTGCCTTACGCAACTGTTCTACTTTCTTCTTCTTCTCCGGAATGATGACATATTCCGGTTTGAAATTGTTTTCAATATCTACCGCAAGATTCTTGTTCGGCAGATCGCGAATGTGTCCGACTGACGCCTCGATAGCGTAATCATTACCGAGATAACGGGATAGAGTTTTCGCCTTTGCGGGCGACTCGACGATTAAGAGTTTAGAAGCCATGCCATCCTTACTGATTGCGGTGAACGCTGAAAACCACTCTGTAACTGCGCGTTAAAAAATGCCGATCACTTGACCGGCTGGAAAATAACAAACAATTATGCAAATGCCAGTCAAGAGCTCGGATCATTCAAATTGGGAGTCTTTTCTCCCCGGACCAACAACTCCAGTTCCTTCGCACAAGGACATTTTTCATCACCCTGCAATGATAGAATCATATCCCACTGCTTATCGAGCATTTCCTCGGACAGGGGCATTTCGCCATTGTTCTGTTGACGAAGGTGGCGTTCCCAAGCGTGTCGGCATAATGGCATCGGGTGTTTATCCTCCGGCCAGAGGCAGGTTGTCCAGTCGAACTTGTTCATGGAATCATCACCCTCATGCTCAGGCCTCCTCCTCTTTGATCTGTACACTCGGGGCACGTCCATACCGTTGCGTGAGTTCGCGCATTTTGTCGCTGAGTTCTTTGCTAAGTTGATCGCTGTCGACTCGCCAGCTCCAGTTGCCTGAGGCATTGCCGGGAGTGTTCATACGCGCTTCCGAGCCCAGCTTCAGCCAATCCTGCATGGGAATGATGGCGTAGAGGCCGGAGGAAGCATAGGCCATCCGAACGAACTCATCCTCAATCTCTCCGAGTTCGTGACCAACATATTCCTTCAAATATGCCAGACCCTTTTTCGTCGCCTCCTGCTCAAACCAACCTCGGGTGGTGTTGTTGTCATGGGTTCCGGTGTAGATGACTGAATCACAGCTGTGGTTGTGGGGCAGGAATGCGTTCATCGGCCCAGAGTCCCAGGCGAATTGCAGGACTCGCATCCCGGGGAAATGGAACTGGCGCCGGAGATTTTCTACCTCATCGGTGATTACGCCCAGGTTTTCCGCCACAACGTTCATCTGGCCCATTCGCGCTCGTAAAGTGCCGAACAATTCATAGCCCGGAGCTTTCACCCACTGCCCATTGATCGCGGTTTCTTCGTCGGCCGGAACCTCCCAGCATGCCTCAAAACCTCTGAAATGGTCAATTCTGACCATGTCTACCATCTCAAATGTGGATTTTAATCGCGCTTCCCACCAGCTGAATCCCTGATCGCGATGAGCCTCCCATTTGTAGAGAGGATTGCCCCAGAGTTGCCCGGTCTCGCTGAAATAATCTGGCGGCACTCCGGCAACGACGGTTGGATTTCCCTGATCGTCGAAATGGAATAGTTGACGATTTGCCCAGGCATCCGCACTGTCATAGGCCACGAAAATTGGTAGATCTCCCAGAATCTGAACACCGTTCTTCTGTGCGTAATGCCGAACTGCCCACCATTGCGAGATGGTTTTATACTGAAGCCAACTGTGAAACTCAATACTTGAGGCCAGCTCCTCACTCACCCTGTCTATGGCATCGAAATCCCGATCACGCAATTCTACGGGCCATTCATTCCAGGACTGGCCTGCATAGAATTCCTTCAGAGCCTTGAACAGCGCAAAATCTTCCAACCAGAAATGAAAGCGAGCTTTGAATTGATCGAAATCAGCTCGTGCTTCAGGATCAGCATCATTTTGAAACACCGTGAACGCCTGCTTGAGCAGATCGTTCTTCATCGGTATGACCGCGCCGAAGTCGACATATTTGCTGGAAAGCTTGCTTAGCGGCTCCAGGTCGGCCTGATTGAGTAACCCTTCGGCTTGTAACCTGTCCAATGATATGAGGAGAGGATTGGCCGCAAAGGCGGAGAAACATTGGTAGGGACTGTCGCCGTAGCCAGTTGGACCGAGCGGCATTACCTGCCAGATAGTTTGCTCTCCATCCACCAGCCAATCGACAAAGTCCGTGGCTTGAGATCCGAGCTCGCCAATACCGTTGGGGCCAGGCAGAGACGTCGGGTGCAAAAGCACTCCAGCTTGACGTGTTTCAGTATTCACGACTCGTCCTCATCTGATCGAATGTTTTCGGGGGGATGGTTTATATAGATCATACATATTTTACGAGCAAGATGTTATTCCAAGGCATTCCGGTGAGACTGCTGAGAGCTTCATCATGCACAGGCGATCTATCCGCTCTAAGTTATTCCTGCACACTATCATTGGCGAGGTTATTAGGACTGCTTGATACCCAGGGAGGGGAAGATGATTAAGAAATGGTCGACCTTTGTAACCATCACTGCACTACTGGCTATTCTACCGTTACATGTTCACGCCCAGCTGCTCGGTGAGCCCTCGAATGATCGAACCGCCTGGGGATTCGAGGCCACTATTCTCGGAAACCTGACTCATCTGAATCTGTCTCAGGTTGACAATCAGATCAAAAACGGACCGAATCACTATTTTACCACAACAGATGGTTATAGCAGCACTTGGGAGCAGGAGGGATTTGCGGACTTCCTCGCATATGAACTGAGGCTTGGATTCCGTTTTCATTCCTTACATGCTGGGTTAGGTTATTCTCAACTTCCTGAGCAGGTGGCTGGGTTCACGATGGAACAATACGGTATACCCCGTCAGTGGCAAATGAAAATATCCTCCAAGGAATACTACGCATACGCAGCATATCTCTACCCATTTAACGATTGGTTTTCAATTGGGCCAATGGTTTCGATCGGATTTGGCACCATCGACGGTTCCTTGACCGATTTCATCAAGCAGGCTGAAGGCGCTGAATTGACAGGTACCTACACTCCCTTCCGAGCTGAATTGCGATCTCGAATCAAGCTCACTCGTTACCTTAGCTTGGATATTGGTGGTGGCATACGTATGGGTGATGTCAATAACCTTGAAGCCGATTACGGCACCGCCGGCGTCAGCGGCATTGAGGGTAGTACTGGACCTGTACAGGACTATCTCCCTGAGAAAGTAGTCCTGGAGATGTCAGGTTGGTTTGTTGGTGGAGGTATCACTCTGCTCAACCCATTGGGAGATTACTGAGTAAAAAATAGCAGCCATTTGCCTATCGTATTTTTTTGGAATCGGGACTGTCTTACTGTCCAATATATTCCCGGTCTTTCTTGACGTATTTGATCAACTGACAGGACAGCGCCGAGGGTTAATCTCGAGAGGTGGAGTCATTTGACTCCGAGAGCATATTCTTAGCCGAGTGCAACTGCATTCGGCTTTTTTGTTATCAGTTTTTATTATCCGGCATATTTCGCGTATCCCTCCCTCGCAAGCGTCTAAAACCCCATATACAGCGCGTATTATCAAAGTACTGATATATATTATTCTATATCATTATCACTATTGCATTATACTGAAGCGCTTGCGTATGATGATAGTGAAGATAGACCAGTGTAAGAACCCGGAGGGAGATCAATGTTAATGGCTGGGTATTAGTTTGGGGTATTTCTTGATTTGCAAAAAACGGTAGGAACTTGAATCTTGCGAGTCCAGATACGATTGCAAGCGGGAGGTGTAAGATGAAGTCAGCGAAAGTAATAATTTGGATTGCGATCATCCTTTTGAGTCTAGTCAGTGTCAGTCGGGCCTCGGATGAGCAGATTTTTTCGAAGGAAGAAGTCTGGCAGATAGTGCCAGCGATGGAAGAAGGTTTGTACAAGATTCAGATCGTGCTGAAGCGCGGTTTGTATTTGAACTTGAATCGGATTCCGGAAGTTGAATTCGGTGATAACTGGCAGTTGCGTGATGGTTGGGGTCACAAACTCGTGATCCGTGAGATCGTTCCCAAGGCGACTACTTCCGGGATTTCTCAGATCGTCCTCACCCTGAAGAAAGATCCAATGAGCTCGGTGACAGTGGATTTCAAGAACAACCGTCTTGGGGTGGCCCGTCGTCTGAACACCATTGCCGGTGATGGCGGCCGCATTGCCTACACAGAGGATGAGGCTTTCTACACTCAGGCATACCCAACTACAATTCAGTTGGAACGTGTTCTTGAGAACGCCGCCATGGTATCCTTCTCCTACGATCTTCAGGGAGTGTTGGTCGGTTTCAACGCTCTTCGCACTGTTGACAACAAGGCTCTCGCCTGGCGTTACCAGTTGAATCTGGGTTCCGAGGGTACGCTCGGCAGCATTGGTCGTGTTGCAAATGGAACCAATACATTCTTGAATCTCCAGGCTAACCGGTATTATTACACGACCTTCAACCGATCATTGATGGTTGAGACGTACTTCGGCTACTTCGTTGAGACAGCGTATGATCAGCGAACTGAGCGGATGCTGAGGGTGATGAACAAGACGCTCGGTGCAGGCGTTACGGTGGAAGTGCCATATACCAACTTTCTTGCGAAGTTGGACCTTGACCGGATGATGACTCGAGATGTGCCGCCGTTACGTTTGAAACTTGAACACTTCTGGTCCGGCAAGAATGACATTGGCTGGAGCACCGCCTCCAGGAATTCTGTCGCTGCCGAATGGGAGCTTCCATTCTCACGTTTCCTGATCCTCGACCTTGGTTATCAGTGGACCACTTTCGCGATGCCCACACCGGTTTTTGTACGAGAGGATGGCCTCTTGCATCGTGAGAGGATTCCTGATGCTTCGCGGTATCACGTACGTCTGGCACAGGAGTTGAGTTTCTTGCTGAATGTCTTTGGTGACATATCATTCCTCAATATCAAGGACAGTCCAATCATCGCCAACAATTTCATCTATTTCGAGTATTCTTCCGGACGTCAGGCGCCAGCGTTTGATAATCGTACTGAACGTAAGGTTGGTATCAGCGTCAGTTTCTAATCTTTCTTTGAAGGACTTGCAGCAAACCTCCCAGCCCGCACTACTACCTCCTGCTGATGCAGGGATCTGGTAGTGTGGGCATATCTATTTTCTCTACTTTTCTTGCACTACCTTAACTGTTGAAGAATCGTTGCGATTGATTGAGCATATTACTGTCATTCCATCTGATCAACATTTGGGTGTTTGTGATCGCCAGGATCATATGTTTGCTCCGTCCTACCCAGTGGACCAAGAACAGCCTGGTTCTCGCCCCCTTGATATTTTCCGGAGCATACGGGCAGTGGGAATCGTTATTTGCGGCATTGATCGGATTCGCGGGATTTTCGCTGACTGCAAGTGGAATCTATGCGTTTAATGATGTGATGGACGCAGAATATGACCGCAAGCATCCGGAGAAGAAGAATCGGCCGGTTGCATCTGGCAGTCTCTCACCGGTGGTAGCGATTCTGATTGCTGTATTATGTCTCTCATTGGGTTTAGGGGCTAGTTGGTGGTTAAATTCTGAAGCTGCGATGATCGCTGTTGGATACGTTGCTCTGATGTTGTTGTACAGTATTGCGTTGAAGAATATTCTGCTTCTGGACGTATTGATCATTGCGATGGGGCTTACCTCCCGCGCTTTGTATGGTGCGGCTGCTATTGAGGTAGAGATATCCCAATGGCTGGTGATATGCACCTTCCTGATTTCATTGATGCTGGCCTTGGTGAAGCGTCGGCAGGAGCTTGTCCGTATTGGGGATCAGGTTGATCTTGGACGTCGCAGTCTACAAGCTGCTCCTCCGGTGATTGCCTGGGATCAGTGGATCAATTCAGTTGCTGGGATTACTATACTTGCTTATATCCTGTACACGGTAGATACTCGTACGGTTGAGCATGTTGGATCAAACCATTTGTTGTACACGACACCGTTCGTCATTTACGGTATCTTCCATTATCTTGGCCAGGTGCAACGGAATCAGAACGGTGAAGACCCTACTGCTGCCTTGCTTAAAGACCGTGTGATGTGGATTACGATGATCGGTTGGCTTATTGCAGTTGTGAGTGTGTTGAGCGGATTAATTTAATTGACGGATTCGCATGTCTAGCTGGTATGAAACGACGTTAACAGGTTGGGGGCGTACCGGTCTTAGCACGTCCGAAGTCAACGACCTTCATAGTGTGATCGAACTTCTGGCGATGTTTGATACACGTCCGCAAGTTCTTGCTCGTGGTCTGGGGCGCAGTTACGGCGATGCTGCACTGAATACGGGTCGTGCGATATTTCGCACTGCCGGCTTGGAGCGTGCCGTTGAGTTCGATCATGACACGGGTCACTTCACTTGTGAAGCAGGTTTAAGCCTGGCTGATCTGATTCGGATTGTCCTCCCTGCCGGATGGTTTCTCCCGGTCACACCGGGCACACGTCAGGTTACCGTAGGCGGTTGCGTCGCGGCTGACGTTCACGGAAAAAATCACCTCAACTCGGGAACGATCTCCAGACATGTTCTCTGGTTGGATCTACTTACTGCCGGTGGTGAAATAATTCGCTGTAGCGCTGAAGAGAACTCCGACCTGTTTCATGCAACGACCGGAGGTATGGGTCTGACCGGCGTCATCCTCCGTGTCGCCATGCGTCTCCGGAAAGCTGAAACATCTTTCATGAAAGTGAATCGTCTTCGAACGGCAAATTTAGCTGAGACCATGAATGCGCTGACCATCGCCGATGAAATCTGGGAATCATCTGTCGCCTGGATTGACGGGCTTTCTTATGGACAAGAGCTTGGACGTGGAGAAGTCATCCTTGGACATCATGCCAAGCAGGAAGATTTGACCTTCAAACTCTCGGTTGAACCGCATCGTATGCCCGACGAATCACGCCTTAGCATTCCATTCGATTTCCCATTGAACGTATTACGGCAATCATGGTTACGAGTTTTCAACAGTCATCGCTTCAAACGGATCACAACCGGCGAAAGCATGGAAGATATCTGGCAATTCCATTATCCTCTGGATGCGTTAAACGGCTGGAATCGTCTCTACGGCCCACTGGGATTTCATCAGTACCAGTTTGTGATCCCAGATCAAGGCGCAGAGTCCTTTATGGGCTATGCTCTGAAACGGCTACAGAATGTACAGGAATCACCGGTGCTGGTTGTGTTGAAACGTTTCGGGGCCGGTGCAGGGTGGTTGTCCTTTCCGATTCCCGGGTGGACAATGGCAGTGGATCTCCCCTACTCACCACGACTTTTTGATGTGCTGGAGAAGCTCGACAAGCGCGTAGTTACGTTGGGTGGACGTGTCTATCTCGCAAAGGATGAGCGGGTGTTACCGAAGCATTTCCGCGAAATGTATCCTGACATTGAGCGGTGGTTGGAGGTGAAACGTAACGTTGATCCCACCTGCCGCTTCACTTCTGATCTCTCACGGCGACTGCTGATTGATCAGGAAATCATGGGGAGTCGCCCATGATTGAGAATTGGATTATTGCCGGTGCGACTGGTGGCCTTGGCTCAGCTATTGCCCGGGAACTTGCTGACAAAGGCTGTAACCTGACCATCCTCGGCTCTCCCCTCAGCAAGAAATTGCTCATGGAGAACGTTCGCGACTTGGAGATTCGTTCCGGAAATCCTGTGAAATCCGGGATTGTTGACGTTTCTATTCCGGGAACCTTCAAGGCTATGTTCGACAAGCTGGAACTTGATGGGCGACCTCTCGGGGTAATCTGGTCGATTGGAGTTCTCTGGCCGCAAGGTGAATTGGAACGCGACCCGATTCGTGCCAGCATCGCTCATCAGATAAATTACACCGCAGCCATTGAGTTTCTCGAACTGGCGGCCGCCCATATGAAAGCTTCTGATTGCGGTCATATAGTCGCGCTTGGCAGCCCGGCCGGCGATCGGGGGCGTCGTTCCAATTATCTATATGGTGCCTCAAAAGCGGCGCTTCACACACATCTGGAAGGACTTCGCCACCGCTTCGCTAAATCCGCCATTGTTGTCACCTGCGTAAAACCCGGCCCGACTCGAACACCTATGACCGCTGGTATGACCCAGCGCTTGCAGGCTGACCCCAAGTTGCAGGCGAGGAGGATTGTTTCTGGTATTCAGCGTGGACGACAAGTGGTGTATGCTCCCTCGATCTGGTGGCCAGTCATGAAGATAGTACGTCACCTCCCCAATCTCATTTATGATAAACTGGACTTGTGATCATATGGCTGGGTCTGGCCACAGCCTGGGGAAACCCAGCATCACTGGAATAGAGAACGATTACGCCGTTGGAACGGTCCGTCGCTGGTTAACTCGAGTGCTGGGGACGGGTCTGGGCACCGGCTATCTCAAGCACGCCCAGGGAACGGCGGCGAGCGCCTTGTTTGTGTTGTTGTGGGTGCTGTTTGTCCCGAAGAACCGAGGTGCAGAATGGACGGTCGCCTTATCCCTAAATGCTGCCAGTGTTCCCCTCGGCGCCTGGGGTGAGAAGATGTGGGGCGAAGATCCTGGGCGGATTACAGTGGATGAGTTCGCCGGTCAGGCGATCGCGTTGGCCGGATTGCCCTCACGTAAATGGCCCTGGCTGCTCCTGGCTTTCCTCCTCTTTCGACTCTTCGATGTGTTCAAGTTTCCGTTTACCAAGCGTCACATTGAGCCCATTCCAAATGGTTGGGGAGTAACGCTGGACGACACTCTCGCTGGTGTACTCGCCTGGATTGTACTTAGTCTCTTCCGCCTCAGCTTCAGAAACTGAAACCCCCGCAAGCTCAAATCTCGTCCCTCTTCCCCAGCCTGCGCTGATTGAATTTCCTATCTTCTGTCCATAACTCATAATTACAGATTCAACGAGGGGGCAGGCATGTTTGGCAAGGTGCAGGAGTTTCTACAACAGGAACTGGCGGAGATCAAAGCGGCCGGACTGTACAAGGAAGAGCGTGTTATCCAAAGCCCGCAGGGCGCTCAGATTCGGGTGCCACAGGGTGAGGTGCTGAATTTCTGCGCGAACAACTATCTCGGTTTATCGTCGCATCCGGTTCTGGCACAAGCCGCCCGTGATGGGCTGGAAGAATGGGGGTATGGCCTCTCCAGCGTGCGTTTCATCTGTGGAACACAGGGCGTTCACAAGCAACTTGAAAAACGTATTTCCGACTTCCTGAGCAAGGACGATACAATCCTCTTCTCCTCCTGTTTTGATGCGAATGGCGCCCTCTTTGAACCGTTGCTCGGCCCGGAAGACGCAATCATCTCCGACGCTCTGAACCATGCCTCGATCATTGATGGGATACGACTGTGTAAAGCGCAGCGTTATCGTTATGAACACTCCAACATGGCCGATCTCGAGGAGAAGCTGAAGGAATCACAGAATCAACGTTTCCGCATGGTCTTTACCGACGGTGTTTTCTCCATGGATGGCGACATGGCAAAGCTGGATGAGATCGTGGAGTTGGCCGAGAAGTATGATGCGATGGTCGGCGTTGACGATTCCCACGCCACCGGTTTCATTGGCAAAACAGGTCGCGGAACTCCTGAGCAGAAGGGTGTGCTCGACAGGATTGACGTCATCACCAGCACTCTCGGCAAGGCTTTGGGCGGGGCCAGTGGCGGCTTCGTTTCAGGACGGCAGGAGATCGTGGATCTGCTCCGCCAGCGCGGACGTCCCTACCTGTTCAGCAACACCCTCTCGCCGATGATTTCGAAGGCTTCGATTGCGGCGTTCGATTTGATTGACCAATCGGAAGATCTTATCGAGACTCTGCATCGCAACACTGATTATTTCCGTAAAGTGATGCTTGATCTCGGCTTCGACATTAAGCCCGGCGAGAGCCCGATTGTGCCGATCATGATCTATGACGCACCGAAGGCCCAGGAATTTGCCAACCGGTTGCTGGATGAAGGCATTTACGTCATCGGTTTCTTCTATCCGGTGGTGGCGAAGGGGCAGGCTAGAATTCGTGTCCAGTTGAGTGCGGCGCACACTCGTGAACAGTTGGATACCGCGATGCGTGCGTTTGAGACTATTGGTAGGGAACTGGGCGTGATCTAGAAATACTCAGTATTTTTTGCATATGCAAACCGCCTCGATACAGTGTGTCGAGGCGGTTCTTATGAAATGTTGCGGATAGCATTATTGAGTGGGACAAATGTGGCGTTCGAGTATGTCAGCTCAACTCGTTTTGATTGCCACATCTGGTAAATCTGTCATGCGATCTCTTCGGTGGTTGAATCCAAACCGGCCAACGTACTCTCAAGCAGATCCCAGGCGACAAAACGCGCCTGGTTGAATTCACCCATCATGTCCGAGACTTTGTCAGGAAGACCGTCTGCGAAGACAAGCGGCGCGCAATTCTCACCCAGTTGTTCCCGCAATTCATGTGCTGTCTTGCGACCGTGGCCTGGCATCCGACGCAGAGAGATTACTACACCTTCGGGTTTGGAATCTTTAACCTCGCCGACGGTTGTAAATCCTGCGATTACCTCATGGCCCCAGATCCGCAATTCACTGGCCAGCTCTTGCTGTTCCATGTCATCCCAGTGAACGAGCAGTATCCGCATTTCTCCTCCTGCTGCCAATTCAGCTCTCATCCGAACTCCGCACATTCTAGGGTATTTCAAGGACGTACACAAGTGGAAGGCGCAAATTAATACAAAAAGATTTGTGCTCTTGGGGTCAATTATTCATTACTATTATGTGTATCACGGATTTGAGGCGCTAATAACAGGTATTGGGGGCTATTATCCACATGTGGATAACTTTTTAGTGATTAGAAACTCTCCAGTTCTTGTGATAATAGTTATCCACATTCGTTATCTGAAAACCGGGATCAATCCATTTGAATTCATCATCGAGCAACTTTGTTCATCAGTGATTGACGATGAATCAGTTCTGTTTGCGTAGTTGTTTCGCGAATAGCAACCCGATCACTCCGCAAAGCCCGCCAACCACTCCGACTATGAGGAACAACGTTGGAGCGGTTATTACTTCCAGCACCAGCCCGGTAAACCCGGACGAAAACGCTGACATCCCGACTACCGCCAGGCTGATCAGGGAGAACATCCGTCCCCGCATCTCCGGCGGAACAACCTCTTGAACCAGTGAAGCCCGGCTGACAGTTAACAACGGAACCGCCATTCCGTGAATTACCGAGTACACCGTCATTTCAAGCAAATTATGAGCGAAGAAGTATGGGATAAAGGTGAGCCCATCGAACACCATCCCCCAGAGTAGCATCTTCCCTTTTGCTATGTGTCGTCCCCAGATTAACAGCCCCGCTGTTCCGATCAGCATTCCCACCGCGAAGGCCATTGCCAACAGAGCGTAGTCACTCGCACTTCCATTATAGGTTTCTCTTACCAGTACCGGTATTCCCACGATTGCCGGGCCCATGATGAACAAGTTGTCGGCGACGGTGATAAGCAACAGCGGGAGCAGAACTCGGTTGCCTGCTGCGAATTTCAGACCACGTTTGATCTCACCTGATCCTTCCCGGATTCTTTCAACAACGGATGATCGTTGTCCTGATTGGGCTGCGGTTGGGACATTTTCAGGCCTCGCCCTGAGCAACCAGATAGTCAGAAAGGAGGTGGCGTATGCTGCCGAATCAAATGCGAACAGTGGAATTAAGCCTGTCACACTCAACAGACCGCCCGCAATTGCTGGTCCAGTGAGAATTGCCAGTTGCCAGCTCGTCTGGATGAGACCGTTGGCGCGGAGCAGACCGGATTGTGGGACCAATTGTGGAATGATTGAATCTTTGGCGGGATTGAAGAAGGCTGCCGCCGAAGCGATCACGAAGGCATTTATCACCAGCACCCACGGCGACAGAATTCCCAGCACCGATGCCAGCGGTATCCCGAATATGGCTATTGTCCGGACGGCGTCTGCGTAGAGCATCACCCGGCGTCGGTCAGCGCGATCCGCGACCACTCCCGCCACCAGCGAGAGGAATATCGCGGGCAAGTATGAGCTCATCGCGACCAGACCGGTGATCGCTTTTGAGGCTGTCAGTTCGAGCGCGAGCCAGAGCAATGCGATCTGGTAGATGCTGTCGCCGCTCATGCTGATCACCTGACCTGCCCAGAGCAGGCTCAGGTCACGGGTTTGGAATACTGACCGGAGTTTACGCGTGAGGATTGCACTCATGGGGAGGAAGATACATCGAGTGACGAGTTCCCGCCACCTGTAGGCAACGTTCGGTGGGACACCTGCCCCAGACATTCATGTCTGGGGTAATCAACCTTGGTAACTTTTATACCCATCCCTGTCGTTATTGAGAGCACGTTGATTAGGTAATCTGTTTTCTTATAGCGGGCAGAGCGCGGACGACATATTCAATCATCGAGAGCATCGTCACGATGATTACGATCCAGGAGATGATCTGCACGGGTATCGGTTTGAAAATGTTGGTGAACAGAAATGCTTCGAGAAAGGATTGCTGCTTAACCGGCCAGATCACAGGCGAGAGGATCAACAGAAACGCCCCCACCGCTTGAACTACCGCCTTAATCTTGCCACTCCATTTGGCGGATGCTGATTTGCCCGCACGGGTGATGATAATGCGTGAGTAAGCGACGGTGATGTCCCGGATCGCCATCACGATTGGCACCGCCATCAGCGCCAGATTATCGTACGCCAACGCGCTGTATATGATGAGTCGGGCTATGGAATCGGCGTACGGGTCGAGTGTCGCACCCAGTTCGCTGACGAGGTTGTAACGTCGGGCCAGGAAACCGTCCAGCAAATCGCCGAGCTCGATGGATGCCATCAGAATCAATGCTACAATCAGGGAAGTAGTGTTATAGTCCGTGGCAAACAACCAGCAGAACAGCAATAGTGCGATGGGAATTCGGGCCAAGGTGAATGCATTGAGGAGCGCCTTTTGTCCGCTCATCGGATTTCCCCTTGCTGGTTGTCGTAGCTACCTAACCTCTATCATAGTACGACAACAGGATAATATTGTTCCGTCTGCAAAGGACAGCCCTAACCTGCAACATGTTCATATGTGATGAGAATGATTCGTAAAACGTGCTATTTTTCAGCCTTCTCCCTCTTCTTCTCCGCTTTACGTGCGGCATCTTCGGTGAGGTGACGTTTGCGCAGACGTAACGACTTGGGCGTTACCTCGACCAGCTCGTCATCCGCGATAAACTCAAGCGCGGATTCGAGTGTGAGGATGCGTGGCGGGTGCAACATGTAATTGTCGTCACTTCCGGAGGCACGCATGTTGGTCAGTTTCTTCTCTTTGGTCGGATTAACCCAGATATCTTCGTTACGGTTATTTTCACCGACAACCATCCCCGAATACACTTCGACGGTCGGCCCGACAAACATCTGCCCACGTTCCTGAAGGTTCTGTAGCGCATACCCACGCACCTTGCCCATGCGATCCGCTACCAGCGCGCCCGTCTTCCGGTGAGGGATATCGCCAGCGTGCGGACGCCAATCCAGGAACACGTGGTTGATGATTGCGGTGCCGCGTGTTTCCACGATCAGCTGCGAACGTAGTCCGATCAGCCCACGCATGGGCACTTCAAAATCCAACCGTACCCAGCCGCTGGAGTTATTTACCATCTTGATCATCCGACCCTTGCGGAATCCCATGGTCTGGGTGATCGAGCCAATGTATTCTTCGGGCAGGTCGAGTATGAGCTGTTCCCACGGTTCATGCAACGTTCCGTCCGGCTGCTCATGCATCAGAACTTTTGGTTTGCCAACAGCGACTTCGTAGCCTTCACGTCGCATCATTTCGAGCAGAATCGCGAACTGTAATTCGCCTCGTCCGAGGACGCGGAACGAGTCCGGCGAATCGGTCTCTTCTACCCTCAGCGATGGGTTGCCCTGAATTTCCTTGAACAGACGGTCGCGAAGTTGACGACTGGTGACGTATTTCCCTTCCCGTCCGGAGAACGGGCTTTTGTTCACCGAGAAGATCATTTCCAGTGACGGTTCGTCGATGTGCAACGCTGGCAGTGGCCTGGGGTCTTCCGGATCGGTCAATGTCCAGCCCAGCTCAATGCCTGCGATGCCCGCGATAGCGACGATGTCACCGGGGTAGGCTTCGTGTATATCGATACGTTTCAAGCCCGAATAGCTGAACAGCTTGGTGATCTTCGCCTTGTGGCCCCCGGTACCTCCGGTCATCAGAACAGTGTCCCCGACGCGGAGAATACCATTTGAGACCCGTCCGATACCGATCCGCCCGAGATAATCGCTATAATCGAGAGTAGTAATCTGGAGCTGTAACGGGTGACTATCATCAAATGTCGGAGCCGGTATTTGATCCAGAATGACATCGAACAGCGGACGCAGATCCGTGCCTGGTTCGTTGGGATCCAGCGTCGCGGTGCCCGCTTTGGCAACGGTGTAGACGATTGGAAAGTCGCATTGATCTTCTGATGCGTCCAGGTCGAGGAACAGGTCGAGAACTTCATCCTCGACTTCGCCCAAACGTGCGTCGGGACGGTCGATCTTGTTTATCACGACTATCGGTGACAGTCCGGCCTGGAGAGCGTTGGAGAGAACGTAGCGTGTTTGGGGCAGCGGGCCCTCTGACGCGTCCACCAGCAGCAGGCAACCATCGACCATTTTCAGCACTCGTTGCACCTCACCGCCGAAATCTGCATGACCTGGGGTATCCACGATGTTGATCGTGGTCCCCTGCCAATTGATCGCAGTGTTTTTGGACATGATGGTGATGCCTTTTTCGCGCTCGAGATCATTGCTGTCCATAACACGTTCCTGGACTCTCTCATTGGCACGGAACAGACCCGACTGATGCAACATCCCATCAACGAGTGTAGTCTTGCCATGATCAACGTGCGCAATGATGGCCAGGTTGCGCAGATTTTCGCGAGTTCTTATCGACACAAATACTCCAGGGATTCTTGTATCATCGTTAGTATCAGAATGATCCGTCTGATGGTGCCAGCGAAACCTCCTCCGCTGTGATTACTAATGTACTCATCTGGATGTTGGTACACAGACGGAATATCCCTCCTCCGGGAGGGACGGGAAGATACATCAGGAAGTTGATCAAAAGGGTGAACTGAGGCTGATGCTCCTGTGACCAATGTGGCCCGGCAGAAGTTTGCCACGGAGTGTAAGTCCGTGGCAGAGTTAATCGATCACTCTACAGGCCCGTGCTGGTTCTACAATGTGCCCCAGACATTTATGTCTGGGATGAACAATGATACATGCCCCTGTGAATCGCCGAAGGTGTTCACAGGGATAATCCAACCTCCAGAGCAACAAAACAATCAATATCATTCATGCGATCATCCCTGTGAACCGCTAAAAGATGCGGATTCACAGGGGCATGTTCACCTCACTAACATCACCTTTTCAACCTGATCCATCTGACCCGGCACCGTCGCCCGGACGAAATACAGGCCTGACGCCATATTCGATGCATTGAAACTCAGATTGTGATTACCAGCGCTGAATTGACCGTTTGCCAGCTCGGCGACTTGCTGCCCGGTGATGTTGAATACCTGTACCCTCAGCTTGGCGGATTCGGGCAGATTGATGCTGATTGTCGTCGTCGGGTTGAACGGATTCGGCGACACGCCTAGAACGGTGTGCTGGTCGTTCAGAATGGGTGACGAGACACCGTGCGTGCCATTCTCGCCAGTCCAGTCAACTCGAGCTGCCATCTCCCGCCAACTCTGCAGCCATGGAGCGTCTTCAACCGAGCTTCCTTCATGAGTGGAATACTGTGATCCACTTGGCGGTCTGGCATTTGTGAACGAGTTGTTTACATGGAAAAACAAAGTATCGCTTTCCAGCGCATAAGCTGGTGGTACTCCTACCGAAACAATGTACTCATAATCTCCTGCTGGCAGGTTTTCTGGCACTTCCTGGCGAACGTCTTGCAGTACGAGAAACTCACCGGGGTGCATGGTTGGATATACCGTATTCAAGCGGTAGGTGCCAAACGGTGTGACGGCATCAGCCCAGATTGCTCCGCTGCGTGTCTGGTCATAGTTTGCGAGCACCAAATCAAACTCAATCATCAAGTCATTGGGCGGCGAATAATCCCGATCCCAGCGCACATCCATTTCAAAGGGACCTTCATCGTAGAGAAGGTTCTCATACCAGCGGCGGCTTTTTACGGAAATCACATCCAGGTCACCATCATTATCGAGGTCAGCAGAAGCGTAGTCAAGAAAACGCATTTCGGCCATGAAGTACTCCTGGAAACCTCCGATACCATCACTTACCCGGAGCCACCCGTAACTTTCGTACCAGCTTGCGTTAAGCACGAGTAGATCATTGATCCCATCATCATTTCCGTCCATGATCGCCAGGGGATTCCAATCTTCATCTTCGAAAGGTTCCTCCATGGTGAAGCTTCCGCCATTGTTTACAAACACCAACGGCTTTTCTGGTAAGTATGGCGGATCCTCAGCTTCCCCGCGATACACCATTGCGTCGATGTCGCCATCAGTGTCGTAATCACCAGATATCAGGCTACCATATGGGTTTACTGAATTCTCATCGTCAAGGCGAGTGAAAGTGAATTGGTAGTTCTCATCATATTGGACCAGTATTATTGTGTAGCGATGGTTAATAGTGAAGAAATCGAGATCACCATCGTTATCGAGGTCAGTGGGTGGAGTGATTTCTCCATGCCACCAGGGGTTGAAGTGGATGGGGGTAATGATGCGGTCAGGTGAGATCATGTCAAACCAGACTTCGTCTTTGCTGATGAAGTCCAGGGTTCCGTCCTGATCAATGTCCGCGATATGATAATCACCGGTCCCCCAAAGCCCAGATGTCACCAGATCTGCGTCCACAGGTGAGATCAGATGATATGTGAAGTTCATTGGGCTGGTTTGCTCAAGCAAGACAAAACTGTAATCACTAGTCTCTGCCACCAGAACCAGGATATCGTAATCACCGTCGTTATCAAAATCATAGGCACTTGCAGAAATGATATTATATGGTTCCTCCATCTCTTCCCATACTAGTTCATAAGTCCAATCATCCGGTAAATTGTTCCAGGTGATGGTGACCCATTCAGCTGCAGGGGTGGTCACACCTATGTAATCCAAATCTCCATCAAAATCAAAGTCTACCCAGTTTCCTCCACCAGAATAAACTGTCGCGTCTGGCTTGTGTTCAATAAAGTAGGCCCTGGCTGGCATTGCCACAGCCAGCATCAAAATTGCTAAGACCACAGATCCAATGCGTAACATGGTTCTCATTGTTCGTCTCCATTTGATGGTGCTCGTTCATGGGTTTGCCCCGACTTGCTTGTCAAGTCGGGATCATCCAAAGATCAACCCCGAGATTCCTTCACTGCGTTCAGGACAGGCTCTTCTCGCTTGCGGCGTAAGGATGACATCATTCCATGCCCCGGACATTTATGTCTGGGATTTCCAACGTTTGTACCTGCTGATGACCCCAGACATAAATGTCCGGGGCATGTTCCAAGTATTTCAACTCCGTTTCAGCCGCGCTTGGCGAGCACTCCACGGGCCTGTACCAACGAGTCCAATGTCTACAGGCTACTCACGCATGCACGCCGAGGTACATCTTCATCGCTTCGACTGCTTCCATCTCCAGGCTCTTGGCATTCTGCAGACGTTGGGTGAAATCATCGATCAGGCTTCGTTTCGGGGTGAGTGTATCTGGCGCTTCAGTCCAGAGCAGGCGGAGCTGGTCAGCGACCTGTGCGTATAGAGTGGCGGCGTTTGACAGATCCGGATCGTGATTCTTGATCATGTTGAGGTATTCACGGGCATAGCATCTGGCGGAATAGAAGTGTGCGGCGTAGTACTTGCTGTACTCGTGGATGGGAATACCGCTTTTTTTCATTCGTCCGGCCTCAATCAGCAGTCCCCAACGTTCATATACCAATGCCCACAGATCGTATCCGAAGAGGCCGTTTTGATAATCAGGACGGTCTGCCCATTCCTCTTGTGAAGCATGGCCTATGGCTATTTCGATGGAACGTCGTATGACTTCTTCCGAGTCCTGGTTGGTTGGTTCGCCTGGGATTGTGACTGCGAGAATATCTACTCCATTCTGGCCAAGACGTTCATATGGTAACGTTGAGACATTGCCATCGTTATCGAGGGTGATGTATACATCGCGACCGTCATCATATCCAGTAATCACACCCCATTCAGCATCGCTCAGATCCCAGACCACGGCCGGCACCCCTCGCTCGACTGCTTCGATAATCTGGGAGTGAGCTGTCATCCTCCGTTCCAATTCCAGCTTCGGCTCGTCCCAGAGACGGCTGGTATAGATCGGGGTGTAGCCCATTTGTTCGATAGCTTGGGGGAGAATACGGTTGAACTCAAACATGCTCATCGCGGAAGGGCACAGGGTATCAGATGCCCATATTCGGAAGGCAAAACCACTGCTTCCCATCCACCAGGCGGGTCCATTTTTGTCGCCTATGGCCTGCATTGCGGTAGCCAGTCCTCGCATATACGAGTGTACGATTCCTGGTTCACCACGTTGAATGGCTGCTTCATCGTTATACAGCTCGAGGTTCAACTTCCGCCTGTTCATGGTTCCTCCCGGCGTCTATAGTCCTCTCACCCTATGTCTTAGAGTTTACGCAATAAAATTCGCTAATAGATGAAATCCATGCAGATAATAGAGATTTTGTGGAGCCCGGTACGAGGGAAATTGCCCCATATGAGAACGCGGACCCAGTTCTAATGGAATCCGCGTTTGGATTGAATTCTGTTCGCTCAAATATCGAGAGCTGCGATTTTCCTCCTTCTTCAGCTCATTTGGAGCCAGAAAAAGGCCGCCCAAGAAGGACGGCCCTGAAAGATCTAATCTGAATAGATACTTACTTAGCGAAGTAGTAGCGCACACCGACTTCGATATTGATTCCCCCAGCGTCACCAGTGACGTATGTAACCTCTGGGTTTACGCTGAAATTGTCACTCGTCCACCAGCCATAACCAGCACCAAAGGCGATTCCGGTTTCGGTGTCGTCGCCTGTTACCGTACCAAAGGCTCCAAGATCTATTTCAACTTCCCAAGATACCATGTCAATACCAGCGATGAAATACAGCGGCATCAGGCAACCATCTTTGAACGGTGCAGCGTTCGCGGCAATAGATATAGCGGTCTGCGTCCATTTAACTCCACCGTCGCCTTCGTTGGTCATGAAGTACTTGTAGCCAGCGTTGACGCCCCACATATCGTTGATCTGGTATCCGACCTTCGGTGTGAATCCGATGAATGTGGAAGAGAATCCACCAGCATCGAGTGCATCGGCATCACCGAACATGAAAATATCAGCACCAGCACCAGCGTAGAATCCGGTCGGAGTTCCAGCCTGAACAGCACCAACTGCGAACAACATCATCATCGCAACAACAATCACGCGAGCACGCATGTTTTACTCCCTCAATTTGTGGCACAATGGCCGCCAATATCCTGTCTCGCCATTGAATCCATAGGGCGAGGATCCCGGATTATACAATGGGTGAGTAGCGAACGCAATAGCTTCAAGTGCTTCAAATCTTCAGTGAATACTACGTTTTTTAGTTAATGCCTGATACCATCTTTGGAAGATGCATGAGTGATAATAAATTGGATCAAGAATCTAATTTGGAGGTATTTAAGGTTTTTAAGCGAAGTTTTAAGAATCCTGAAAGGATGGTCAGGTCAGATGCGTGTCATTTTCTGGAACTCCGAATCACTGGGATAGACGATTTTCGAAGATCTGGCTCTACTCTTTCCGTGAAGATGAAATAACGTGGAAAAGCATTCAGTACTCAGGCATACTATCGGCGTATCAATTGCGCTTAATATTCAGTAATCTCATTACTACCTGGGTTGCTATTTTTTCGCCATTCTAAGCAGGAATTCTCGTGCGTTGTCCATGCTTTGTGTCCATGACGGATGCCTTTCAAAACGGTCTCGGGCAGCTCGACTCATACGTGCCAGTAATCCTCGATCCCTCGCCAGTTGAAGCAGATATTGAGTGAGGGTGTTGCTATCGCTTGGATGCACCAGGTAACCGTTTACACCATCCTCGATGATTTCACGTGCACCCCCGGCAGCGCTTCCGATGGCAGGAAGACCATAGGCCATTCCTTCCAGGTACACTATCCCGAATCCCTCATAACTTGAGGGAACCACCAGGACATCGGATTCGCTGTACAATTCCGCCAGTTCCTTACCCCTCTTCGGCCCGGTAAAAGAGACAATCCCCTTGTCAATGAGCGGTTTTGCGATTCTCTTTACCCGTCGCGCATACTTGGGTTCGAGTTTACCGCCACCTACAATCTTCAGACGTGCATCCGTATGCCGCAGCAGCTTGATGATAGAGGTTAGCAGCACAGTAACCATTTTACGTTCAACGAGATTACCGACGAACAGTATTTGCAGCGGACGTTGCTCATTCAAACGATCGTTCAGAACGGTGCGAGATAACGGTGGGCTGGGTAAGGTACTCCCTGGCCAGGCGACGGCTGCTGGCAGTTGGCGGTGGGAAACCTCACGCACCCGGTTTAAGGTGACATGAGTGTTGGCGAGAACTCCGTCAATTCCGCTGAAGTAGAGCAGTTCATTCGTTTTATAGAAATTACGTGTCAGCAGTGGATGTCCCTCGTCCGCCAACAGGTGATGGACGAGTGAGACGACCGGAGGCGCTCCCATCTGCTTGATGCGATGGTTTGCCAACACCAAAGAGGGATGGCAGATTTCATCCTGCAAAATGAGGTCAGGGTTTCCCACCAGGAGATTTTGTGGCAATTCGCGGGAAAAATTGTCCGCCATGTGCCTGAGGTAACTTCCATCCCACAGCGAGACTACCCGTATCTGGTCTCCGCACTTTTTCAGGTGTCGGAGCAGATATCGGTCATAGACATACCCCCCGGACAGTGTGTTCAGATCGCCGTAGATTACGAAGGTTATTTTCATGTTAATGACATCCGGTAGCTGGCACCTGGTCCCAGTTGAGGATCGAGTTCATTTTCCCAGACCGTTACCTGCATCTCACTCAGTCTTTCGTTAAACAATGTCTCGGCTAGTAACTGGCAGGCGGTACGGGCAACGATTTCCAGTGTCGGATTCTCATCCTCGAATTCGTCAAAATCGTTGAGCAAGGCTCCATCCCACTTCACCACCAACTCTCCCAACTCCTCGCGAAGATCATCCATGTTATGCAGGTAGCCTCTTTCATCGAGTTCCTCACCTGAGACAACGACCTCCATAAGATAATTGTGGTAGAGGTCATAGCCCTCGTCATCCGCCGAATTCTCCAGTCGAAGAAATGATGTGAAACGCTCGCGAATGGAAATGCTATACATACGGCTGCCTCCGGTCCGTCTCGATTTTGTTTAATGAATGTAACGGACCTGACTGTGATTATTCGGCATAACTGGGAACTGTCAGGTGGCTCGGAGATTGATTGAGGCAGGTGTGATTTCGATATCGCACATTGCATTCTATCTTCTTGCAGCATTTTCGAGGCTGTGGCGCTTGAGAGATTCACTTCAGGAGTTGCAACTGGCGATTAGGTTATTTTATTATCTTTGCGCCGTGAGATCTGCCCCCGTAGCTCATCAGGATAGAGCGTCTGATTCCTAATCAGAAGGTAACAGGTTCGAGTCCTGTCGGGGGTACCAGCATTAACGCGGGTTTGCGGCAATTGTTGCAAACCTGTTGCTTCTCATGGATCACTGATGGTACATATCAATCTATATGTTCAGCGATCAGTGGCAGTTACTAAGGGGAGTGTGCGATCATGGGAAGCATTCAAAAACGTATACAGGACGATGGCGCCGTCAGATACCGTGCCCTCGTGCGCTTGAAAGGATTCTCCGCCCAGTCTGCAACATTTCCAAACATATCCAAAGCACGTCATTGGATTCAGAATACAGAAGTTGAGCTGCGCGATGGTCGCTACTTCGGAGTGCTGCCTGGCAACAAGATCACGCTCAAGAAGTTGATCGGACGATACCGCAGAGAAATTCTACCCGATCTGAAATCCAGGAAGTCACTAGAGACTCATCTTAGGTTCTGGCAAGAGAAACTTGGTCACAAGGTATTAACCGATTTAACAACGGCTGACATTATCAGCAATCGTAGTATGCTTCGCTCAGATGGAAGAACTCCAGCTACCTGTAACAGGTATGTAGCGACCATTAGACAAATGTTGAACATTGCCAAGCGCAGCTGGGGTCTGATTTCCAAGAACCCTGCTGAAGATGTCGAGGCCTTTCGCGAACCTCGAGGGCGAGAACGATTTCTTTCTGACAGAGAACGCAAACATCTACTGAAAACCTGCCAAGAGGTATCTCATGACCTATACGTCGCTGTCGTATTAGCACTAGCAACGGGTGCTCGAAAAACAGAGATCTGGTCACTGACTTGGCGGCAGATTGACTTGAAGGAAGACCGCATCACATTTGTCGAGACGAAAAATGATACTAGTCGATCTGTTCCATTGATCGATCCAGCAAAGAGGCTTCTGATTGAACGGAGGCAGAACGTTTCACAGAGACCTAAAACTTCAAGTTCTCCATATGTATTCCCAGCAGTTAAGAACCGTAAGGAACATTTCGATTTCACCTACCACTGGCGTAAGGCGCTCAAACTTTCTCGTGTGAAGGACTTCCGCTGGCATGATTTGCGACACACCGCTGCATGCTATCTGGCTTCTGCGGGGGCCAGCGATTTCGTCATCGCACAAGTTCTCGGCCATCGGACTTTGCAGATGGTCAAGCGGTATTCCCATCTCCGCGTGGACAATTTGCGAGATTCTGTCGGCGAATTAACGAAGAGGTTGGAAGGTTAAACTGGCTCTCTTCGGTCGGTTCGACGCTCTTGTTTTTCGGGAGTACACCTTCTTGTTCGAAGCTGCTAAGCAAAAACCAGCGGCTCAAAAATCAACCGCTTCTTCATCTACCTCATTACTCGCCACAGCGATCCTCTCCACATCTCGTTAGTTATCAACATGTTGAGATCGTCGCAAAAAGATATACATTTATATCTTTTATTAGCATCATTAAAGTGTTTCAAAGTCAATTATCCCTATTGAATAAGAAATATACATCTCTTTTATGACCATGTGCTCCATCATATTTGTGTTCTTGTCGTCTACAAGTGCACTTTGTAGCTGTTTAGAGAACTTTAACTTCTATAGTGGTTCTCATAAATAGGTGGTGATGGCGCAAGCGGATCGGACCAGGCCGGGCTGCTGTTCGTAGTAGCCGATGGCGTTGGTAACCCGGTGGTCGAGTGGTTCTTCGTCCGAGGGGATCCACCCATTGAAGAAGTGTTTTTTCAGTGTCAACCAGAGCGTCTCGATCGGGTTCAGGTCGGGGCTATAGGTCGGTGAGTGCGTCCGAAGTTGATGACAGTTGCCACCACTTTGATTGGACTGCTCCCCATCATGTTTGGTACCGGGACTGGATCATCTGTAATGAAACGAATCGCCGCGCCGATGGTGGGTGGACTGATCTCGTCAACAATCCTAACTCTGCTGATCCTGCCAGCGGTTTACTATTTGATCAAGCGGCATACGGTCATGAGAGATCCTGAACCTGAGAAAGAGATCGCTGTAGTATAACTGTCTGTAGGTTGAATTACGAGATGCGCGTACATTTAATCTGCATGCCCCTGTGACCCGCGTCTTTTTGCGGTTCGCAGGGATTCACCAACTTTCAATACTTGTGGATCAACCCTGTTATGACCTTCGGCGATTCACAGGGGCATGTTCATGTTACGGTCATTCCACGACATGAATGTCGTACATACATCTTGATTCCATAAATTTTCATGCCCCTGCCAGTTCCGGAAAGAACTACATTGTAATTATGAGTGAAAGCGAACATGAGATAAAGATCAAAACCGGTGAGACAGTGCTGTACCCGAAGTTGAAGACTCGATTCCCACTTGGAAGCCGTATTGGCGCACGCCTGTTCCTCATCGGAACTCTGATCGTACTGTTCACCGGAACAGTGATCGCGTTCGTGGGAGTGACTACTGCCCGTCAGGGATTGCTGGATGAGACGGAACGTCGGATTCTTGCCCTGGTGGAGGAACGCCATGCTCATCTCTGCGATTGGCTTGATCTGCACATCGAACATACCAAGCAGCATTTGCTGGGCAATGCGGGCCATCTCGTTGACCATCAACAGTGGCAGCAGATAGTATCAGAGGTTCCAGGGCTAATTGCGGCGGCAATATTTGATTCATCCGGGATCGAATTATCTGAAAATAAATCAAATCCAGTGGCAGACCTGATTCCCGACAGTTCAGCATTCAATGAGGCTCGACACCAGCATCGGATGGCGTTCAGCACCGTAGGCTATTTTGAAGATGACGTGCCTGCTTTCGATGTTGTGTCGCCGGTGGATGTGTCTGGAAGTCATGACCAGTACCTGGTTATGCGTTTCTCCAGCAGGATAATCCTTGACCCAGTATTAACTGACACCGCAGGCCTGGGACAGAGCGGGGAGATATTCCTTCTCGACACTGACATGCGGATGCTTACCCCCTCTCGAAGCCATGATCACCCCGATCCATTACAACATCGCATGCCTATCCCACCCGCAATGGCTGCCTTGAGACAGGGTCATGGGTCAATGCAATACACCAGCTTTCTGGGAAAATCGGTGGTGGGTGCCTATCATCTTATGCCTCTGCAACAGTGGATTGTGGTGGGTGAACTGGACGTGGAAGAAGTACTCTCACCGATCCGGGCAATTTATGACCGAACCATATTACTGACCGCGTTAATCCTACTTTCACTCCTGATACTGACTCTGTTACTGGCACACTTCTGGGCACGCCCGATCGTTCGTCTGACTGAGGCAAGCCAGAGAGTCGCGGCTGGTGATTTGTCTGTACGGGTTGACGCAAAACGTGCCCGTGACGAAGTCGCAACACTGAGCCATTCATTCAACAGCATGGTTGAGTCACTCGCTGACGGTCAACAGAACCTCGCCAACGCCCAAGTGAAACTCGTACAGCAGGAAAAGATGGCTGTAATTGGTCGGTTGGTTGCGAGCGTTGTTCACGAGATGCGAAACCCATTGTCAGCTATCAAGATGAATCTTCGCCTGCTACAACGTGGTGCTCAGCTGACGGAAAATGAAAAAGAACATTTGGAAATTGCCGGCGGTGAAACTCAACGTCTCGAATCAATGCTTCAAGAACTGTTGGATTATGGTAAACCAGTTGAGCTTGATTTACGTCAAGTGAACATCAGCGATATCATCGTTCAGATCCTGAAAGAAACCAGATCCCTGGCTGAGAACGGAGATGTGCGGGTTCAATTCGAGCAAGCGGATAATCAGCCAACTATCCGCACAGACCCTGAGCTCCTTCATCGATTATTGGAAAACCTCGTCCTCAATGCTGTTCAAGCATGTCGAAGCGGTGACACGGTGAGTGTTGAGATTGAATACTCTGTTGAAGCTACCAGTATCTGCGTTAAGGACACCGGTTCCGGGATGACTGAAACTGTTCGGAAACGTCTTTTCGACCCCTTTTTTACCACTCGTGAGGAGGGAACTGGTTTGGGCATGAGCAATGTTCAAAAGTTTGTCAGCGTAATGGGTGGAACTGTCAGCGTGGAATCAGAAACAGGTCAGGGTACTAAAGTAACAATCCATCTGCCAAAGGAGAATTCATGGCCAAACTCTTAGTCATTGATGATGATCGGGCTGCCCGTCGTACCTTGGAACTCGCTTTTCAAGCTCAGGGACATGAGGTGTTTGCCGGTTCGACGATAGCCGAGGGCAAAGAGCTGTGGATACGACATGAGCCCGAGGTGATTCTCCTGGACCTGGTGCTTCCAGATGGAACGGGTCAGGATTTGTTGCTGCAAGCCACTGAAGAATCGATGTCGGGAATTGTGATCATGATTACCGGACATCAGGATCTTGAACGCGCTATCGTGGCGATGCAGGCAGGTGCCTTTGACTATATCCATAAGCCGTTGAATATCGACGAACTGGAAATCACCGTAGATAGAGCGCTGGAATACCTATCGAGTAAACGCAATCTGGCTATTGTCGCTGATCTTTCCAGCCACGAACCTGACGATAGAATCATCGGTACCAGCCGGGCGATCATTGAAGTTCACAAAATGATCGGAATGGTGAGTCGGGGAAACGCAAACATCCTGATAACCGGTGAGTCCGGAACCGGCAAAGAGCTGGTCGCTAGAGCTATTCATCGCCATTCAACACCGGACGAACCATTTATCCCGGTGAACAGCAGCGCCCTGGTGCCAACACTTCTGGAGAGCGAACTGTTTGGTCACGAACGAGGTGCCTTCACGGGAGCAGTGCGAGACAAAGTCGGACGGTTGGAACTCGCTGGCAATGGAACCCTGTTCCTGGATGAGATTGGCGATCTGGACCTGTCCTTGCAAGTCAAGTTGCTACGTGTATTACAGGAACGGACCTTCGAACGGGTGGGCGGTACGGAATCGAAGCCGTTCAAGGCGCGGGTGATTGCTGCAACTCACCGTGACCTCGATGCTATGCGTGAGGACGGCAAATTCCGTGAGGATCTGTTCTATCGTCTGAAAGTCGCTCACATCCATCTTCCACCATTAAGAGGTAGAAGTGATGACCTGGAATCACTTGTCGAACACTTGCTCGTCAAAGCAAATCGGCTGCTTCACCGTAATGTGAGCAAGGTTCCACGGGACATTCTCAAATCACTCAGCAGCTATGATTGGCCGGGAAATGTGCGGGAACTCGAGAACCGCATCCACGTGGCGGTCATGACTTCACCGGGCGACACTCTCAACAGCATTTTGCCCCAGGAAGAACCGTGGGGCCCAAATAGCCATAGCGCAACACTGCCTCAATCTGCCAGATCTGAATCCTCACCCTCGCTGTGGAAACGGAGTTTGCAGGAGGTTGAAAAGGACCACATCGCCTGGGTATTAAATGAGGTCAACGATAACTTCGGCGAGGCATGTGATATTCTGGGTATATCCCGTCCGACCTTGCGTCGGAAAATGCGAGAATTTGGATTACGAGATGATTGATCGTGTTCAAGTAAACAACCCGGATCCTCACAGACATATGCTTCGGGATAGCCATAAATGAATGCCGGTCTGGCTATATGCGCAATTAATCCACTGGAATGTATTCTCATGACATCTGCTGTGATGGCAGTCCTGCTTTATTAGTGTAGTTATATCAGATAGTGCCTGTCGCTCAGGGCCTGTGGCGGGATGAGTAGTAAAGCCATGTTGGACTTGAACAATATCGTAATTATTTGTTATTTATATCGTTAACAACAGCACTTTCAAAGCGATCTGTTGTATTTGGAGCATATCGGAGTTACTTGAGTGTCTCTGGCAATAACGTCCAGAGATCAATAATAAAACTATTTAGTCTTTGCTTTTGCTTCAACCGCATGCTACTTTTAATGAGATCCCATCAAATGAGATCCCATCAAAGCAAGGAGACAGAAGATGGCTCCACAGGCAAAGACCCTCCCCTCCGAAGAAAATTCACTCAATTCGCATATCAAGAATGTGATTGCTGGTCGCAGGCGTTTTGAGAATGTCTTTCAGTCCGTTACTCGTATGATATTAGGTGATTCAGAGAAGATCCAGAAGGTCACTGTCAACGGTCGAACAACTTATGACTTCAGGGTGTTCCGTGATGGTCCGAAGCACATTATCGGCATGTATGATGAGATCAACAGCTTTGTTTCCTTTGTGAAAGATGCTTCTGAAGGTGGATCATCAAGAGAGATGGCTTTTGTGCTTATTGGCGAACCCGGAAACGGTAAAACCTATCTTGTAGATTATCTGAACAGCATATATCGCCGTTTTACTGCCCAACCAAATAATCGTCGGTATACATTCCGCTTTAATCACTTGGACAAGATCGGTGATTATGGCAAGATTCAATTCATCGAATCTCAGACCTTTGAAGACCCTCTAATCCTGGCAATGAATTATTTTGAGGATGCCGATCAATGCCGCAAGAACCTGGCCAAACTTGGTGCCAAGAAGGCGATGTTAGACAAGTTTTGGGAGAATTACCGTCCTCTAGGTGCCTGCTCGGATTACATCTTCCAGCAGATACGGGAATATGCCGATAACAAGCCTGATGTAATCAACGAGTTTATCGAAATCGTCCCACTACCTATTAGCGAATCTCGCGGCACCCTGACTGGGAAATACGCCGCCAAAGATAAGATCACCTCATCGTCTGTGGATCTCCTCGGTGATGAATCCATTTCACGCCTCCTGCATATTTCCGACACTAGCAATCCCTACCGTTTTGATCTGAGGCGGGGGGCACTGGCGCGGGTGGCTGCTGGTGGAATCCATTTCGCCGATGAGATATTCAAGAATAAACGTGATCTGGTGCAGATCTATCTAGGTGTGATTCAAAACCGTACGATTGAGATGGAAGGCTTCAAGTGGCCACTGGACACTCTCGTCATTGCCACCAGCAACAACGCTGAGTTTGCCCGTTTCCTCGAGGAAAAGGAGCAGGCCCCGATTGTAGATCGTTGCCGTCTGACCTACATGGCGCACAACACTAACTACTTATTACAGAGTGAACTGACAGATTATGCCATTGGTACTGGCCAGAAAACCACTTTCGATAATAAGAAGCTCCATGTTGATCCCAATCTCAATTATGCCTTATCGGTTGCCGTTACCCTCTCCAGAATGCCGTCTTCTGAAAAGCTCACCCCTATCGAGATGATGAAGTTGTCCGCTGGTGAAGTTGCGGGCGAAAAGAGCATTAAGACGCTTGCCGAGGTTATTAACGATCTGAATAACGATCCCAATATTACGAAAAGGTTTGGACAGAAAGGTTTGGGGCATCGTAATCTAGGCAGGATTGTTCAGATACTTCGCGAACGTTCAGAAACCCAGGAAGGCCGGTGCATGTACGCCGGCGACATTTTCCGCGCAGTTGATACGGTGATCCTTGATTACGTTCAGGATCCCAATGATCGCACGAAGTACCAGAACGATCTCAAGATCGCACGGAAATTGTACCGTAAAAATGTTATGACAACCATCTTCAACGCCTACATGGATGAGCCTGCGGCGATTGAAAGGGATGTCATGAACTATATCAACATGATAATCGGTATCGATGCCAAAAACCTTGGTACAGACAAGATATGGACCTACAAAGACCCCCAAACTGGGAAACTCGTTCCATTGAAGATAGACGATACCTTCATCAATAGCGTTGAAACTAGGATGGGGCTTAAAACAGAGGAACAGAAACAGAGTTTTCGCACCACTATCTCGAAGATATATGGTCAGAAAATGATTCAGAATCCAAACTATAATTTTATGGATAACAACGAGTTGGTAAAGGCTGTTACCGATGTCAGGCTCAAGTCAGATATAGCAGGTGCTGGAAGTCTTGTGGGAGCGTTGTCCAACCGTACAAACGAGGAGAACCAACAGCTGTATAACCGTATGATAAATACTATGAAAACCAAGCTCAATTATTGTAATACCTGCGCTAAAAAGACAATAGAGTACTTTTGTACTCAGGATGATGCCAGCTAACTACGTAACAGCTGGTATAAATTAAGTTTCTCAGGCGCTCTATCTATATACTTGTATTCATATTACACATATGAGCTCATGTTCATTCATTATCGACCGATCACATTCGGAATTGTGAGATTCTCATGATTAAAGATTCTGACAAAAACAGAGACTCGCATGCTGAGCAACACAGGGAGAACTCTGATCCTGAGAGGATCCCAATTCATGATTATGAATATGTTCCTGAAACAATGCCGACCACAATATACAGCTGGGATGATCTTTTAACTCTTCAACAGCTTCGTACCACTAATATTATACCTCATTCATCGCTCGAAACGCTTGATGAGCTGCTCGAGAGAGATAAACAGCGTGAAGAAGATGGGTTTCATAGACGTATAAAGATCGGACGCATTGCCAAGCCCAGTAGAAACAAAAAAGATAGGATTATTGTTGTTCCCACCACTAGTGAACCCAAATTTTATCACGATGATTCCATTACCGACGATGAACAGAGTACCGGTGGATCGGGCGATGGTGAAGAAGGTGACATTATTGGTGAGGAAAGCATTGTTCCCTGGGAACAGGCAGGCGATGGAAATGGAGCAGGTGAAGGCGGAGGAGGGGAACATGATGTTATTGCAGATGCGTTTGATCTAGGACGGATTCTCACCGCCAAATTCCAATTACCCAATCTAAAACCTAAGGGTAAAAAACGTTCTTTGACCATGTTCAAGTATGATTTGACTGATCGCAATCGTGGGTCTGGACAATTGCTTAATAAGAAGGAGACTCTCAAGAATATCATTAAAACTAATATCATGCTTGATAATGTTGAAAAGGGTGTTATACCTGATACGACTAAATTGTTAATCAGATCGGAAGAGCACACGTCTGAACTCCAGTCACACTGATATATCTCGTATGCCGTCTTCTGCTTGAAAAAAAAAATACAAAAAAAAATAAAAACACAATAGAAAGACTCCCGTTTCAAACTCTA
>CAJVXH010000003.1 GCA_913009835.1 uncultured bacterium | reverse complement strand
GAAGGGTGTAGGGATAGAAGAGGGGAAAGAGGAGGAGAGGGGAGGGAAGAGGGGGGGGGCGGGGGGGGTGGTGTGGGGGGGGGGGGGGGGTTTGGTTTTTTTTTTTTAATGATACGGCGACCACCGAGATCTACACTCTTTCCCTACACGACGCTCTTCCGATCTTTACCTTTTGTTCAGTGAGAACCTCTTGAACAGGAGCCAGCCATGGCTGATCAACTGACCGCACGTCAGACCTCGGTACTACGACGTATTGGAGATGGTCTGCGCAATAACGGCTATCCGCCAACCTTCCGAGATATCGGCGAGGCGGAGGGCATTCGTTCCACAAACGGTGTCCGAAGCATCCTCGAAGCCCTTCAGAAGAAGGGGTATATAATCAGGGAACGATACCGCAGTCGGGCAATCGAACTGACCGAAGCCGGCCAGGAAGTCGCGTTCAGTGGCCGAGATGGTTCGCCCAGGACAAGTGGCGCCCGGGTCGTCGAACTCAGCGACATGATCTACCCCACAACATCCGTTGTAGAGATCCCGATCTATGGTGAAGCCGTCGCGGCCGGAGCACCTCTGCTCGCTGAGAACAACGTGCAAGGGCATATCGCCCTGGACGCCGACTATGCTCCCAAGGGTGAGGTGTTCGCGCTACGCGTTAAAGGTGAGTCGATGATCGACGCCGGCATCCATGACGGAGATGTCGTCTTCTGCCGCAAACAGGACGATGCGAATCAAGGCGAGATCATCGTCGCCCTGATCGGTGATGAGGCCACGGTCAAATACTATCACCCTGGCAAGAACGAGATCGAACTTCGACCGGCGAACGCCTATATGCAACCGATTATCGTTGACCCGACACGGGAAGATTTTCTGATCCTCGGGATCGTAGTAAGTCTTTTCCGGCGCTACTGATACAGGCGCGTGCTTGTAGCGCGGCTAAGGGGTTGGCCCCTGTGAATCCGCGTCTTTTGGCGGTTCACAGGGATTAGCTCCACTAGAATAGCCAAGTTCTTGCCCGTGTTGACTCTGTCAACGCAGCTTGAGGGATGACGTGGTCTTGCGCGTGTTGGATCTGCCAACGTGGCTGAAAACGCATCTTCAGGCCTGACCAGTGGACTGCTCGCTGCCGGGCTGTGAGTAACCTGCCTGTTGACACCATTTACCCTGACCCCTATTTTCAACGACTGTTCAAGACGAATTACAGAGGACACATTGGTCCGAGCGGACACAATCCACATTTCCAAAACAGCAGTCAGCACGCGAGGCTTGAATGATTTCGGTCGAGGTCACAGGCATTTCCATAAGCCCACCCTATCAGGGCTATGTAGTGATTCTGAAAGAGAAGGACGGAGAACAATGGTTACCTATCTTCATTGGCGCCACTGAAGCGCACACCATTTCACTGCTGCTGCAAGGAATGAAATACGTTCGCCCTCTCACATATGACTTGTTCCAAGATCTCCTGGACGCTGCCGATTCCAAGATCACTCGTGTCGAGATAACGGATCTTAAGGAGAATACCTTCTACGCGACGGTGTTCGTCGAGACGGAGAAAGGGCGCAAAGAGGTGGATGCTCGTCCCAGCGATGCCATCGCCCTCGCTCTCAAAACAGATGCCGAGATCCTCGTCGCGCCGCACGTCTTCACAGAAGCAGGAATGCGGGGTGAAATCGCCCAGGCTGAGACGACCGGACCCACCCGCGAAGACAAGCTGATGGAGCTCAACCGCAGGTTGAAGGAAGCGGTGGAAAAGGAAGAATATGAGGAAGCTGCCCGCATACGTGACGAGATCAAGGTGCTGGACTCGGTAACCGGGGGATCAGCCCTGGAAGATCAGAACGGCGACGACGAACCCTCATCGTCTTGATCTAACCAGACATCTTAGATCGATTTGATGAAGTCTGGGCTGTAAGTGATTGACCAGTGATAGCACCTGAGAAATCTCAAGGATTTGAATGAATTTTGGTATTAATGCCCGGTTGCACCATACATGCCGGGCTTTTGCAATAGCGGCATATCGATAGCTATGATTAGTAGTTGCCCAAGGAAGAAAACTGGTAGTAGTATCGGGAGATGTGGATTTGCTGGGGTGTAAGATGAGGCTCAATAGTCTGACACGATCCATCCTTATTCTCGCTACACTGATTCTGATCAGTGTGCTTGCAGCCGGTGAAGAATCCATCTACAAGGTCTTTCCCGGCAATCCTGGGGGCAAGCTCACCTTGAAAATGGAGAATGGTGGATCCGCGCGAGTTATCAGTTGGGATCAGGAGATTATCGGCGTCACCTACGAGGATACTCGCATCGGGCTGGATGTGTGGAACATGAGTTTCGATGCCAGCGGCGGTAATCTAAGTATCATCGCAACACTGGATGATCCTCAATTGGATTCAGGTGGATTACATTTCATGATAAAAGTGCCACGTGAATTCAACCTGAACATCAACTCAGGCGGGGGCAATGTCACAATTGAGGGTGCAGACGGAACAATCATCGCTCATACCGCAGGAGGACTGGCCCACCTCAACAACGTGTCCGGCAGTGCTCAGGTGAGCACTGGAGGCGGCAATATCAAGATTACTGAATCACGTTTGACAGGTTCGGCAACCGCTGGCGGTGGCAATATCTTTGTCAACCTGGAATCCGGTTGGATGGATGTCGAGACTGGCGCCGGAGATGTGACGGTCGAGATCGAGCAGATCGAAATGATTCCTTCCAGGAACACTCTCATTCGTAGTGGATTGGGAGATGTCACCCTCACAGTTCCAGAGAATTACCCTATGAATCTTAGTATAGATCTGGCATATACACAGAGAGCAACGCGATCATATAAAATCAACTCGGATTTCGATATCACTCAGAGTGAAACGCCGGAGTGGGATTACTCAGTCAATAGAGATAATCCGGTGAAACACATAAATGGTAGCGGTAGGATAAATGGAGGGTCGCGTACCTACCAAATCAGTACGATGAACGGAAATGTACGTGTGAAAAAGCTGAGATAACGCAGGCAACTCTCACCATAGGCATAAAAATTGAAAAGCCACCTCTACCAGCGACTCACGTCAATGGCAGAGATGGCGGCTGAATATGATGTCCAGTACCGATCAGAACCTGTCGAATTCCTCATCATCGAGATGGATCATCCCTGATGGTTTGTCATTACCATTTGAACTTGCAACGATGGTCTCCTGTTGATTGCTGCGACCATTTCCAACCGGAGAGCTCTTTTTCGGCATATGATCGCTGATTATCTGGTTCATGTTTCCGCCACTCGAGGAGTGAGCTAAAATGAAGCGGCTCATCATCTGGCGAAGCTGTTCAGCCTGACCAGAGAGCTCCTCGGCAGCAGCTGCGCTCTCTTCAGCATTCGCAGTGTTTCCCTGCGTAACGATGTCCACCTGACCCAGAGCGTCTGAAATTTCAGCTATTCCGGTTGTCTGCTCGTTCGAAGCAACACTGATCTCCGAGACGAGGTCAGTGATCTTGCTGATCTGATCTACGATTTCCTTGAAAGACTCCGCAGTATCATTCGCAATCTTCGAACCTTCTTTAACCGAATTCACGCTGTTTTCGATCAGCTCAGTCGTTTCGCTGGCTGCACGTGCGCTACGCTGCGCGAGGTTTCGGACTTCCTCCGCAACAACTGCGAAACCCTTGCCATGCACACCTGCACGCGCGGCTTCAACTGCGGCATTCAACGCCAGGAGGTTGGTTTGGAAAGCGATCTCATCAATAACCTTGATGATCTTCTGTACCTCCAGTGACTGCGTTTCGATTTCTTCCATGGAAGCCAGCATCTTATCCATGCGCTGGTTGCCTTCACCCGCGCTGTGGCTGGCGTTCTTCGCCAGACTATTTGCCTGTTCTGCGTTCTCGGAATTGATCTTGGTCTGACTGGCGATCTGGGTCATCGTAGCGGAAATTTCTTCAAGCGAAGCAGCTTGTTCGGTAGCACCCTCCGACAACGACTGGCTTGCACTGCTGACCTGATCAGCGCCGCTACGTACCTCATCCGTTGATACCTGAACCTGGCCTAGAATCTCATTTAAGGAACTGAGTGTCTGACCAAGAACAGAGGCGATTTCAGCATACGATTCTCGAACCTTGTCAATATCCTTGTTACCATCATCTTTCACGTCATATTTTGCGGTCAGATCACCGCTGGCCATAGTGTACAGAACCTCACTAAGCTTGTTGATCTCCGTTTTTTGGAACTCGTTGATCAAGCCTGCCAATCGTTGAGCGTTCATGACATCCGTCTGGTTGAGCACAACTTCATCCACACCCAACACGGTACCCTTATCATCAAAGAATGGCCTTCCCGTGTAAGCGATATCAACATCCTGACCTGCCGGACAGGCAATAGCTTCACTGGATTCAACCTGTCCTGAGTTCATGGCCCGAACTACAGCACATCGGTTAGTGTTACAATCTGTGGTCTTGAAGTGCTTAAAGCACTTGGTCCCGACAAGATCCTTTGGATCCCTATGGTTCAACCCAGCTCCCGCCTCATTGATATACATGAAGTCTCGATTCTTATCAATGATCGAAATCGGGGTGGGAATGGCATCCAGGTGGCTTACGAGGGAATCCATGAGGGTGTTGAGCTTCTGAAGAAGCAACTTGTATTCACCAGTGTACTTGTTGTGATCTACACGCTCGTTTACTCGACCGGCATTCGCAAATGCTGCCAAAGCACTTATATCAGTAGTCACATTGACAATCGTGTCACGAATCTGTAGAAGCGAATTGCCCATGGCATCATGGGTATTCGTGATGTCTAGCGAGGTGTCTACCTTTCCCCTGGCCAGATCCTGGATGAAATCGTTTTTAGCCATCAAACTCTTGCTCATCTGGCTGAATGTACTACCCAGTTCACCCAGCTCATCCGCACTTCCGAAGGTGATCTCATCTGTCGCTTCACCCTCTGCCAGACGACTGGCCATGTGCGACATTTCACGCAGATTTTCCACAATCCGAGTACTAAATCGGTAGGCTATCAGGGAACCGACCAGAATTATCAACAGCCCGAATCCAAACGCGATCCATACATTCCTCATGATGGAGGTCTGGATCGTGTCCGCTGTAGCATTCAATACGCCATTACTAATCTCAACCGAACTACTGCTGGCAATAGTGTTCAAATCACCGATGATTGTTTTCTGCAAACCCGGCATTTGAATCACCAACACCACAATCAGCAACAGCAGCGAGAGAATCGCTGTCCCAACGGTCATCGTGAGCAGTTTGCTCTTGAGTGTAACTCTCATCCCAAAACTCCCTTGTCAACTACGAATGATCATCAATGGTATAAACAAACTCGAAAAGGATATCCACCACTCGACGTTTCGTGAATATCTTCTCTGCAAATCAGTGTGTATTTCTTCACATGCAAAGCTGGACACCATCTTGCCCGAATCCCTCTTACGGATTCAACTCATTTTTCCCGATCAATGCGTCTCATACCGAGAAACCAGTAGACCTCCTGGCTAGACATGCTTACCCATAATGGACACACAACATTTGGTCAGGTGAGATTTGAGATTACAATTCTACAATCAAATACTCAATACTGTAGCATGATAACACAAAATACTGATGATTGACTCGATTCCAGTTTTGTGCTCCATAAAACGCTTTCAGTAGTATTATCAGAACTCCAGATAATATGAACGAAGACTGTCGTATTCTGATAGTCAATATTGGAATATTCCGCACGTGCTTGTTAACTTGTTTCGCATATATTTTGACTCTCGGAGTACATACCCAATACTGAAGAATAAACATTGAGTTACACTTTCTGAGAAACGGCGAATCCAAGGCTATCTGAGTTGACCGTTGAATAATCGACCGGATTGACTTGATAATAGCGGCCATCTGTTGAGAGGGGAGTGTGATCACTTCGATGGTCTGATGAACAAAATCAGCTGGGTCATGTCAGGTAGAACGAGTTTATCCCTACATGGTGGTAAGTAGGGATTATCAACAGATCCTGCCACGGACTCCAGTCCGTGGCAGTTGAAGTTTGTATTATCTTATGTCTCACAGCTCACAGGCACGGACTAACACTCCGTGGCAAGCGTAACTACTCCTCTTCACCCTGTGCTTCCAGCCAACGTTCGGCGTCAATCGCAGCCATGCATCCGCTACCCGCCGCCGTCACCGCCTGACGATATACGCTATCACGCACATCACCAGCAGCAAACACGCCAGGAATATTGGTATAAGTGCTGCCCGGATTGGCCAGAATATATCCGGTTTCATCCAGATCGAGCACGCCTTCAAACAGTTCGGTGTTCGGCTTGTGGCCGATGGCGACGAACATCCCTTCCACCGGTAATTCACTCAGCTCACCGCTGACCGTGTCCTTCAGACTGAGCCCGGTGACGCCTGCATTTGTATCGCCGAGGACTTCGTCAACAACCTTGTTCCAGTGGATTTCAATCTTCTCATTTTTAAAGGCACGTTCGCGCATAATCTTCGATCCGCGAAGCTCATCGCGGCGATGGATCAAGTGTACTTTAGAACAGTGACGTGTCAGATAAATAGCCTCTTCCAGGGCGGTGTCACCACCACCGATAACCGCGACCTCCTTGCCGGTGAAGAAGAATCCGTCACAGGTTGCGCAAGCCGACACCCCAAACCCCTTCAACTTCTGCTCACTCTCCATACCCAGGTACTGGGCTGTAGCGCCGGTGGAAATAATGACAGTATCTGCGGTGTATTCCGCCTCATCAGTCCATACCTTGAAGGGACGACCAGATGTCAGATCCACTTTAACCGCGTCCATAGGTATCATTTCTGGGCCGAAACGTTCGGCCTGGGCACGTAAGTCCGCCATCAAATCAGGACCAGTCACACCCTTCGGGAAACCGGGATAGTTCTCCACATCGGTGGTGATCATCAACTGCCCGCCGGAATTCAAGCCTTCCAGCAATAACACTTTCAAATGTGCGCGTGCAGCGTAAATCGCCGAAGTATAGCCCGCCGGGCCGCTGCCCAGAATAATCACCTGGTAATGTGTGTCTGCCATCGTTCTCTTGCCCTTCATATTATCGTTGGTTTGTGGGATGTCGTTTTAGGGTAACGGGGATTCCGTAGGGCCAATCAACCGGGAAACAGCTACAATTGCTGCCATTTCTGCACGGAAACGCCGTGCCCCCAAATCAATCCGCTTGAATCCATGATCCTCGAGAAGCACTATTTCATCAGCTGTGAATCCACCTTCTGGCCCGACCGCAACGGCCGTCTCAGCACCATTCGGCAGAATCGGTACAGCATTTCCACCCGCCTCACAGACGAACCGTTCCACATCGTCTGGAAGTTTGATGCACCATTCGGCGAGACGGTGTAAGCTATCGATCGGAGGTACAAGTCCACGTCCACATTGCTTCGCAGCTTCCAGCGAACGTCGCTCAGCACGACGTGCCTTATTCTCTTTCCAACCTGCGATGCTGCGGTCAGTTTTCAACGGTGTCACTTGCTGTACGCCAGCCTGTACACATCCATCCAGTGCATCCAGCCAGTGATCTCCCTTGAGCACTGCCAGGCCCAGATGAATTGCTACACCAGGTTCTCGCCACCGATCAAGCCTCTCTCCAATGGAGAAACGGGCACTTTTACCGTTGGTTTCAATCAGCTCAGCTGGCCAGGCTGAACCAGCGCCATCAATGAGCATAACACGTTCGCCCGCTACCGCACGTCGAACTTGCAAAAGATGACGGGCTTCATCACCCTCGAGCTCGGCAACACCAGCTGGCTCATCAACAAACTTCGGGAATACTCGATATACTTCGATCTGAGACATGCGCAAAGGTAACACATCAAGAATAAACTCGCTCACTTCTGCTAACAGAACGGAGGACGATATGCATCAAATGAAGTTTGCGATGCTACACTGAGAAACCGTACCTTTCCCGGCTGTACGACAAGGATCGAGGCTTTCCCCATGCCTGACAATAACTGGTCGACAAAACTTCCTCAGCAGGAGAACCTTAGTGACCGGAAACCCGGAAGTTGAACGAGAGTTACGCAATATTCTCGAATCCACGGAAAACCGTTTCCTGACCGTCCGTCTGAATCGCACCAAGGCAAATTGGGATGCGATGATGATGCCGTCCGATGATGCTATTGCCACCAGTAAAGAGGCTGAGCTCACCTATCGCAAGGAAGTCGGTGATCGCCCACTATTTGACGAGATAGGCGAACGACTTGCCGACGCTGGCGTGCAGGATGTAATGCTTCGTCGCTGGGCGAAGTTGCTCCGATATGAGATGGCTCCAAACATGTACACCGTTGAGGTACATGAGTCCATCGTTGCGAAGGAAAAAGTCCTCGAAGCCAAGTTGCGACAGTTCCGTCCTGAGATTGAGGGCACCCGATCAACAATGGCCGATATCCATCGCATCATGAATAAAAGCGATGATATCGAAGCGCGAAAGCAAGCCTGGGAAGCCGGAAAGACTTTTGGTTCAGAAATAGTCCCCAGTATCGTCGAGCTCACCAAAGCACGCAATGTCGCCGCACGTTCCATAGGATTCCCCGACTTCTATCGTATGCACATGGAGTTGCAGGAAATCAATGAAACACGCATGTTCAGCGCCCTAAGTGCATTTACTGCCGCTACCGAAGAACCGTTCCGGCGGATGAAGGCACAGCTGGACCGCATGCTATCTGACAAATTCCACGTTGATGCCATAAACCTCAAACCTTGGTACTGCTCTGATCCCTATTTCGCAAAAGTGCCGAAGGTGTTCGAGACAAATGTTGATTCATTGTACGCTGAACGTGACCCGATGGAATGGGCACCGAAATATTTTGATGGTTTGGGCCTGCCCCTCGAGAGAATCCTGAAAGAGGATACGATAACCCGAACCAGTGCTCACCCGAAGTGGGAATTTACCGATATGGACGGCGCGGGCGATCTTCGCCTGCTGGTTTCGCCAGCTCCCAACAAGGATGGCGCGGAAGAAATGCTGCGTGTCCTGGGTAAGGCGTCATACGTGGCCAGAATCGACAAGCATTTGCCGATGACCTTACGTCGCCCCGCTCACCCCAGCATGTTGGAGGCCGTGGGACGGTTCTTCGCACGTCGTGCCACCGATTTCGAGTGGATGCTCAATATGTTTGAGATGCGAGGTAGCCAAGTTCGCGGGCTCGACAAGGCCATGCCGATTGAACTTCGCTATCAACGCATCATCGAGGGACGTTGGCGGATGGTACTGGTCCATTTCGAACGAGGACTGTATCGTGATCCGGACCAGAATCAGCAAAATCGCTGGTGGGATCTTATCGAACGTTTCCAATTGCTCCGTCGTCCTCCTGATCGTGCGGACATGGCGGATTGGGTGATGCATCCAACATTGTTGCTCAACCCAGTGCAGTCACATAACTACATCATCGCCGAGTGGCATGCTTCACAGTTCGCCACCGCGATGAAAAAGCAGCTTGGACTCGAGGAACCGGTGCTGTGGATGGACGATGCGCGCATCGGCGAATGGTTCAAGGAAAGAATATTCAAGCATGGCGCCATGTGGGAATACAACGAGCTCATTTCAACCGCGACCGGTGGTTCATCGCGTCCGGATGATTTCGTCAGCCAATTCCTCACCACAAGCTGAACTGTTTGAGATATTTCTACCATAGATTACCCTACCATCGGCTATCTTAACAATAGCCGGTGGTTTTCTCTGCCCGAGGCGCTGAAAGGATAAAATGTCATGGAGTTTGTCAGACTGACAGTTGGACCGGTCGAGACCAATGGTTTCATTGTTCGTGAAGGTGACGATGCGGTCATCATAGATCCGGGTGCGGAACCGGAGCTGTTCGAGCATCAATTCAGCGAGTGGGGGATAGAGCCCGCCGCGATTCTCATCACCCACGGACACTACGATCACATCGGCGCGGTCGGGGATCTGCGCGAACGGTATCCAAACGCTGAAGTCCTCTGCCATCCGCTGGATGCCCCCATGCTCACCGATCCAAAACTCAGCCACGCCATCAGTTTCAATTCACAGCTGAACGTTGGCGAAGCGGACAGAAGCATCGCCGACGGCGAGATGCTCGAGTTCGGTCAACTCACTTTGAAGACGATCCACATCCCCGGACACACCGTTGGACATGTGGTCTTCTATCACGAGAGTGGGCATGTCTTTGCTGGGGATACGCTCTTCGCGGGTGGAATCGGACGCTTCGATTTTCCAGGTAGTGACGGGCGCGTATTGATACAGGGCATGCGTGAGAAGCTGCTGACATTGCCCGGCGAGACGAAGGTACATCCCGGTCACGGTCCCTCAACCACCCTGCATGTCGAAGCGCGCACCAATCCCTATCTGGATATGGGCTTTCTCCGCTCAATGGGGTTGATTTAGTATGTAGCCCGGGTTCGCTGAACCCGGGGAAGACAGTGACTAGCCCGGCATCTCCGTATGCCGGGGAATGAAGTCATCCTGACGTGCGTCGAGTGTTTTCCGACGTACGAGAAGGATCTCGGTGTTGAAGCCCGGCATTTCCCTTGGTAGAAAATGTTTGATTTGCCTTTTCTTCTGCTCATAGCTCACTGCTCACAACTCATAACTGGTTTTCCAATGTCCAAAGGCCGCAGCTTCTTTTCCATCCGTTGGGGTGTCGAATACCCCGCCGACCCCGCCTTCCTCGGGATGATCGAGGAGAAGGTGGATGCTACCCTCCGCCGTCTGAACACCAACCCCTTCGACATGGAGGAGATCATGGTCAGCGTACTGGGAGTGTGCGAGGAGATGATAGTTGTGTTGCTTGACGAGGACGGTGAGAGTTTGTTCCGGGTGGATATGACGGTGTTGGCGGAACGGTTGATGTTCACAATCCGCTGCACACCGCACGAACTACCCGATGGCTGCGCCATCGGCACTTTTCTGCTACAGGATCAAACCGCGCGTTCGCTGGAGATGGAGAGCTTGAATGTCGCGAATGAGAACATGGACGATGTCGAAGGTGAGATCAATGAGGACGGTACCTTCACAATCATACTCTCCCGCGCCCTCACCAAAGATCAACGCCGTGACCCGCCGATGTTTGGGTAGAATGTTGCACGCATCTATCTGGTTTCATCGATGAAGCGGTTGTAGAGTTTGGCCTCAGTCAATGATTGCAGAACGCCCCGGTAACCAGGAAACACTTGTAGTGCGCTTACATTGAGGTTCTCAAGTATTCTGTTAGCTGACCCGATTGAATCTGCTGGTAACAAATACTTCGTGAGTCTACAATCTGGGGTATCTTCCGGAAAATACTTTTCTATCCCATCTTTTGTGCCATCCCATGACTTAGCCAACGTATCAGTGCAAAGTGTGAACTTCCCTGATTGTGCACGCAAATATTTGTTTTCTCTATATGGAATTTCAACAGGTCGCACTATTCTACTTCTGATAAAATCATTCCGATTATCTTCGCCACTCAAATTCGTATTTACAGCAGTATTCAAACTCCATAGTGCGTATTCAGTTGGTGGATCCTCGGTTCGTTTCGCATACTCTTTCAAGAAGCCATTGACAGCAAAATAGAGACCTATCAATGGAGAAGTTGACCAGTCAATCATCCTAGTAGGATGTTCATAGTGCTGTGCAGTGGCGATTATTTCATAGTCATCTTCCGTTGGCCACTGTGGGAATGGATCATCGTAATGTATGTCCGATTGATAAAGGTGAAGCATAAGATTTTTATTGAAATTTGGTAATGCGATTCCAGTTCTATCTGCGTTTAAGATAAAAAAACCTATTACTGACCTTTCCGCTTTAGGCAAAGCATTCTGGTATCCTTCTTGCTTGAGTAACTCATCAGAAAAGTTTAAATGCTGGTTTAGCCAAATTCGAGCAGAGTCTCTGAAGATGGATGGAACAAGATTCCATGTTGCGTCCCCCTGCCCTCTCCATAAACGCATGGTTGAAATATCTGAACTTGGAAGGAGTTCTAGGAGCTCTCTGGGATTCTGAATACTAATTGTATTCAACGTACACCTCACACTAATACAACAAACGCTCTATCCCACACATCATCAATCTTCTCGATGAAGTGTACTTCCAACCCTTTGCCGCCGATTTTTAGACAATCCCAGTTGGGATAGTCACGCTACATGGATCTGTAAACTGTCGGAGCGAGGTTCGGGGATAGAGTCGCCGTCCTCACGTAGCCCTTCGAGATGAAACTCAATGGCTTCGTGGATAAGCTTGACGACTTCCTCGCGCGACTTGGCAACCGCTGTACATCCGGGAAGATCCGGCACCCAGGCTCCCCATGATGTGTCGCCGCGCTCAATAATTACGGTGTAGTTCATGAATCTATCCGGTTATCCAGTTAACTCAGCTGAGGTGCGATGAACATGCCCCTGTTACCGCCGCAGGTGATAACAGGGTTGATCCACAAGTTATTAGGTACGTGTTTGTTTTCTCAGGACTCAGGATTACAGTTGGATAATCCCTGCGAACCGCCAAAAAGACGGCGGGTCACAGGGGCATATCTCCTGGCTGAGTTAGCTGGATAACCGGATGAATCCAACCATCTTAAACAAAAGCCCGTTCCCACACATCATCAATACTGCTGACAAAGTGCACCTCAAGCCCTTTGCCGACGCCTTTCGGAAGATCTTCCCAGTCAGGACGGTTACGCTCAGGCAGCAGAATCACTTTCACGCCAGACCGTTGCGCGGCCATAACCTTCTCGTTGATCCCACCGACCGGCATCACTTCACCCTGAAGGCCGATCTCACCTGTCATCGCGAGGTCACCGCGCACCTGCCTGCCGGTTAACGCGCTGAGCAGTGCAGTCGCCAATGTCACACCGGCGGATGGGCCATCCTTCGGGACAGCGCCTTCCGGGATGTGGATGTGGATCTCGCGCTTGTCGATCATCTCCTGAGGGATGTCGAGTTCATGCGCCAGGCTGCGGATGTAGCTGAGCGAGGCCTGGGCGGATTCCTTCATCACGTCGCCGAGGCGTCCGGTCAGGGTCAGCTTGAACTTTCCGGGCATGGTGCGCACCTGGATGCGAAGCACCTCGCCGCCAACCGACGTCCACGCCAACCCAACCGCACAACCGACCATCGGCTTGAGATCCAGCTCCTGCTTGTGATGAGTAGAGCGTCCGAGCAGTGATTTCAAACGTCCCGCGCCGATTACTTCCTGTTTGTCAATCTTGCGTTTCTCGGCATACTTACGCGCGATTCGACGTATCCCACGGGCGATAATCCGCTCAAGCTCACGTACCCCAGCCTCACGTGTATACTCCTCGATGATGCGTCGGATAGCGTCAGACGTGAAACGCAGCTTCTTGGCATTAAGACCGTGTTCCTTGAGCTGCTTGGGGATGAGGAAACCTTCCGCGATGCGCAATTTCTCTTCGCTGAGGTAGCCGGGCAGGTCGATTATTTCCATCCTGTCCTGCAACGCCAGCGGAATGCCTTCGCGCGTGTTCGCGGTGCAGACAAACATCACCTGGCTGAGATCGTATTCGACCTCGAGATAGTGGTCTGAGAAGGTGCGGTTCTGTTCCGGGTCCAGCACTTCCAGCAACGCCGAGGCCGGGTCGCCACGGAAATCCACACTCATTTTATCAACTTCGTCCAGCAGGAACACCGGGTTAACCACGCCAGCTTTTTTCATCGACTGGACAATGCGTCCGGGAAGGCTGCCGATGTAAGTCCGGCGATGGCCACGAATCTCCGCCTCATCACGCACGCCACCCAGGCTGATGCGGACAAATTTACGATGTAGCGCTCGCGCAATAGACGCGCCGAGGCTGGTCTTTCCAACTCCCGGCGGGCCAACCAGACAGAGCAGCGGTCCACGGATGCGTTTCACCAGTGACAACACTGCCAGATGTTCGAGAATACGATCCTTCGGTTTCTTCAGACCATAATGGTCGGCGTCGAGGATCTTCGCGGCTTCGCTGATGTTATGACGGTCGCGGGTGTGTTTCTTCCACGGAATCGCCAGCACCCAGTCAACGTAGTTGCGGATGACAGTCGCTTCCGGCGACATCATCGGCATCGACTTGAGCTTGTTCAGCTCCTCCTCAACCTTTTCCCGGGCTTCATCGGAGAGTTGCGCTTCCTCCATCTTCTTCTGGTAGGCGACAACGTCCCCGAAATCATCCTCGGCCTCATCACCCAGCTCGCGCTTGATGGCGCGAATCTGTTCCTGGAGGAAGTAAGTGCGCTGAGAGACGCTGATCCGTTCACGAACCTGGCTCTCGATGGATCGCTCAACCTGAAGTACTTCGATCTCGTGCGCGATCTGATTTGCAATTTCGAGGAGCTGATCGTAAGTGGAAATCGCTTCGAGAATCTTCTGCTTGCGCTGATAGGGGATGGTGAGCTGTGCGGCGAGGAAATCGCTGATCCTTTCCGCATCCTTTAACGCTTCGATGGCATAAAGGAGTTCATCGGGCAACGCACGGTTCAGCGGAACATATTCCTTGAACAGGGTGATCGCGTGACGCATCGCCCCTTCGAGACGAATGTCCTGTTTGTCGCTGGGGAAGATGGGGGTCAGGTTGGCGGCGATATAGCCTTCCTGCTCAACGGGTTCCACCACCTGCGCACGGGCCAGCCCTTCTACAAGCACCTTTACGAGGCCGTTAGGTAACTTCATGACCTGCACGACCTTAACTACCACGCCGACCTTGTACAGATCCTCGTAGTTCACCTCTTCCTTGCCCGAATCCTTCTGAGCCAGGAGGAGGAGAAGACGGTCTTGCATCATTCCCGCTTCAACAGCACGCAACGTCCCCTCTCGTCCAACCAGCAGAGGGAATACCATGCGTGGAAATATTATCTGGTCACGTACAGGAAAAACGGGGAGCATTTCGGGGATGGTCTGTTGTAGATCATCCCCAGTGACAACTTCGGGGTCGGCCATCAGGCACTTTTCCGGTTTTCGTTCACACCTTCAATAATCGCATCCGCAATCCCATTGATTACATCCTTGGTGATCAGGACACGCTGCACATCCTTCTCCGATGGTACCTTGAACATCGGCTCGAGCATCGCCTCCTCCATGATGGTACGGAGGGCACGGGCACCGATCTTGCGCTGACTAGCCAAATGCGCTATCTCGTCTAAGGCGTCCTGCTCAAACTCCAGTTCTACATCTTCCATCTCAAAGAGACGCTTGTACTGTTTGGTCATCGCGTTGCGCGGTTCGGTGAGAATGCGCAGCAGCGCTTCCTCGCTCAATTCATCCATCGCCGCGATAATGGGAATACGTCCCACAAGCTCTGGAATCAGGCCGAACTGAATCATATCCTTCGGCTGACACTGGCGGAGAAACTCGTAAGCGGAGGTATCCTGCTGCTTGCTTACATCAGCACCAAAGCCCATAGCTTTCTTGTTGACACGACGCTTGATGATGTCGTCCAGACCCTCAAACGCTCCGCCGCAGATGAACAATATGTTCTTGGTGTCAATGCTGACCAGCTTCTGTTCAGGATGCTTACGGCCACCCTCGGGCGGAACAGAAGCTTCAGTGCCTTCCAGCATTTTGAGCAAGGCCTGCTGCACACCTTCACCACTCACATCTCGGGTGATTGAAGTGTTCTCCGACTTCCGCGAGATCTTGTCAATCTCGTCAATGTAGACGATACCGATTTCCGCAGCGGCGGTGTCGTAATCAGCTGCCTGTAACAGACGCACAAGCACATTCTCAACATCCTCGCCAACGTAACCAGCTTCGGTGAGGGTGGTTGCATCCGCAATAGAGAAAGGTACCTGCAGCATTTTCGCCAACGTCTGGGCGATAAGCGTCTTGCCGGTGCCTGTGGGCCCGAGCAGCACGATGTTGCTCTTCTCCAGCTCGACATCGTCATCCAAAATTCGGCTGTTCACACGCTTGTAGTGGTTATAGACCGCAACCGCGATCTTGCGCTTGGCCTCATCCTGTCCGATTACATACTCATCCAACCGGCGCTTGATCTCTTCCGGTATGGGGAAGGAATCAAGCGGCTTCACCTGCTTGACTGATTGATTCTGCTGAATAATCTGGTTCGAAGCTCGAATGCAGTGGTCACAGATCATCACCCCTTTCGGGCCGCTGATCATCACCTGGGTCTGGTCTGAGCCGCGCCCACAGAAACTACAGCGCTGCACAATGTTGTCACTACCGTCTGGTTTATCAGTCATAATTTAGCTCCAACACTTCCTACTTCTTGGCATCTGACTTCTTTTCATCAGACTTCGACTCTTTGCGATCGGATGTCTGGATTTTGTCAATGATCCCGTATTCGAGCGCATCTTGGGGGTCGAGGAATTTATCACGGTCAACATCCTGCGAAATCTTCTCCTCAGTCTGGCCGGTGTGTTCTGAGAGAATCCGGTTCAGACGTTCACGCTCTTTCAGGATATCACGGGCATGAATTTCAATATCCGCAGCCGTACCCCGGAACCCGCCGGATGGCTGGTGAATCATGATCTTGCTGTTTGGCAACGAAGAACGTTTGCCGTTTGTTCCTGCCGCCAGCAACAGTGCGCCCATCGAAGCCGCCAGACCGATGCAGATGGTCTGTACATCAGGACGGATATACTGGATCGTATCGTAAATGGCCAGGCCATCACTCACTGAGCCGCCAGGGCTGTTGATGTAAATGCTGATATCACGTTCCGGATCATCCGCTTCGAGGAACAAAAGCTGGGCGATGATCAGGTTCGCCATATGGTAGTCGATAGGGGTGCCAAGGAAGATGATACGTTCCTTGAGCAGACGGCTGTAAATGTCGAAGGCGCGTTCGCCACGACCGGTCTGCTCAATCACCATGGGAATGAGCTGTCCAACTGTGTTATCCATGTCCTCTCCGTGAGGTGATGCATCAGGAAATTGATTTCCTGTATACAGTAAATTTAGTGCCATTGATCACATCGTAGTTAGGTTAAACGCCACTGGAATGGGCATGTTGAGCCTGAGCACTCTGAAGCACATCCATGAAGCTGACTGTCTTGTCTTCCCACTTCACGCCGTTCCGAAGTACTTCCATGATCTTGCCCATGATGATCTCGTCAGCGAGCTGTTCACGCTTCTCACCCTCCTTGAACATCACCTTGAGCTCGTCCAAATTCATCTCAGGGTGGGTCTTGTGGTAATTCTCGACGTGCTCTTCAATATCCTGATCCGTCGCCTCTATGTTCTCCTCGTCCATGATGGATCGACGGATGAAGAACCATGACAATTCCTGGTGAGCGATAGGGGTCAGATACTGCCGGAGCTGTTCAGGATCGGCGCTGTTACCCATCTCCTGCATCTGACGCTCAGCCATGTCGCCCAGAGTTTTACCGAGCAAAGATGGCGGCAGATCGAAGTCATAGGCACCGATTACGGCTTCACGCAAGCCCGCGGCCGAACGCTGGTTCGCCTGAAACTGCGAGAAGGCCGTCAGTTGGTCACGCACGTTCTTCTTGAAATCATCAACACTCTTGAACTCTTCATTGATCTGTGCGGCAAAATCATCGTCGACTTCAGGCAGGTCAACTTTCTCGAACGATTTCAGGTGGACATCCCAGTTGGAAACGCCATTACCAGGCAAATCGATGATCTCCGACTTCTCTTCATCAATCTGAACCCGACGGGTTTCGTCAACCTTCATCCCCAGCAAAATCTCGTCCGAGTCCACACCAAGATAGCCTGAGCCAAGCTCGAAAACCGTCGCCTCGCTCTTGTTTCCTATAATAGCGACGCCACTTTCGTCCACTTCCTGCATGTCAACAGTCAAACGGTCATGGAGAGAAGTTTCATCTTCCGCACCAGCTTCGGTGACGACTGCGTTGTCACGACGTAAAGTGTCGATGTGACATTCAACATCCTCGTCACTTACATCCACAATCAGTCGCTCAACAGGGGCATCCTTCCACTTGGAAGGATCAACTTCGGGTGCAATCTCCAGCACCGCGGTGAAGCTCAGACTACCATCATCAGCGAAATTGAGATCTTCCACAGGCGCTAATGCTATCGGGTTGATCTTACTTTCTTTTAGAGCGTCCGGCAGCTTCTCCTTAATAATCTCATCGGCGGCTTCCTCACGCACCTGCTTGCCAATACGCTGCTTCAAAACCGAAGTCGGCACCTTGCCCGGACGGAATCCCGGCAAAGAGGCACTCTTGCGAGTGCTTTCAAATGTCTCATCAATCTTCGGTTGAATTTCGTCCGAACTGAGTTCGATCCCAACGCGTACGATACAACCGTCCTGAACTGGTTCCTTGACGTTCACAGCTCTCCCGAGGCTTCTTCACAATGTTCTCTCGTGGTGATCCCCAGCAACCGTCACCACACTCGCATTTAATATCCCGCCCATATTCAAACTTACGTCGTCTGGACAATGGCAGGAAACGTATCTCCAACAATAACTGCGGGCGCCGTGGTTCCCCACAACGCCCGCAGTTAAAGTTAGACTATCAGTTCGCTAAAGCAAGAGATTAGCGATGCCCTGTCTCCGAATCGAGTACGGTGCAGCGAATCTCAACAGAGGCGGAAAAGTATAACTATTAAGAATTTAGCACTTCGGCAGACCAAGATCATCCGGGTGTTTGAAACGCTCCGCCTCACACATCCAGTCGATTGAAGCTGCATCCGGCACCAGGTTGATGAATTCCTTCCAACGGATCGTTAATCCATCTGTAGCCACAACTATATCAGCGAACAAACCCGGCGGTGTTTCGTTCGATTCCACTACCAGACGCATGGTGCGGTAAAACAAATCCTCATCCGCAAAGTCTATTTTGTCGTTCCATTTCACATTCTTTGCGGGAGGAAGGATGTCGAAAAGATCACGCCAGCGCATGTAGATCTCACGGAAATACTCGCCTGAATGCGCTTCTGCCCGTCGCTGACGAAATTCCGGATCGGGAAACTCGTTTGCAACAATTATTAAACTGGTGATGCTCTGAAAATCCTGTTCTGCCACGCTGTACTCCTCGCTTGGTAAACACTTCAAGACGGATTCGCGCCCCAACACCTTGCGTTACAAGTAATAGAGTTGCGACAGAGTAATTTGCAGGACTGTACTCTCTGCCGTCAACATTGTATCTGCAATACTAACTTTGAATTACGGTCATAAATCATCAATTGGTTCAAGGCATTTTCACTGGCAGTCACAACTGATGTTACACTGCCAATGTGCTCATTGTTTCCACGAAAACGGAAGATAAGGACATTCACTCCAGAGCTCAAGGGCTGAAGTCTAGCGCTCACCCGGTCAGGATTTGAGAAGTTTCCAAGAAACAATGAATCGCCGGATCAATGTTTCAATCCGGCGATCTCATCCACAATAATGAAGCAGGATTGTTTTCAACCGCAATCCTGAGGAATCACTGTTATCTCGATCTAATACAGCTTGTGCGCGAGGGGGGATTCGAACCCCCACACCTTACGGCACAGGTTCCTAAGACCTATCTAGCATATTTTGCTAAACCCCAGAAATCGGGGCTTTGGCCTATGAAATAAGGGTATTCTGACTGATTCTGAGACCTTAATATTTCTTAAGTGGAGATAATTGCTAGTTAATTTGTTACCTATATGTTACCTCGTGTTACCTCGTGGCAGCAACTGCCACAGCTGAAGTAACGTACTTTGGAAGGTCACAAGGTAAATCCTCTCGCAAGGCTTCCGCAAGGTCATCCAGTGTTCACCATCATAGCAATATGTGCCAGCCTTTCCTTTTGCTTCCTGCTAACGCAAGCATGTTGCCACAACCAGCCAGCACCAGTTTATGTCCGACATCCGCAAAATCCGGTATAAGAAGATGAACGGAAACCAAACATCAGGAGGACGTATGATTAAATCCAAACCACCGCCATCCCCATTTGTGCCAGTCGAACTACAGCCACTTCGCAGGACAAATGGCGATCCCAGCAGCCGAATGGCTGTAGTGCTTAATCCCAACGATGATGCTAAGGAAGTAGGTGTTGTTTCGAACGAATACAAGCTCGTGAAAAACAGTGACGTTGTGCAAGTGGCTGAAGATCTTTTAGCAAACACTGGTATGGCGTTCAATGATCACCAAACCCTGTGGAACGGGAAGAAATTCCGGCAACGGTATTTGCTATCGCAGACTTCAGGTGAAGTGAAGGTCGGTGATGTCGTGGCGTGTACGTTGGATGCTGTGAGTTCATACGACGGTTCCACAACCTTCGGTTTGGAATTCAATGCTGTTCGTCTTGTGTGTGCAAATGGCATGATGCTGTCGTTCATGCTGGGTGGCTTCCGATTCAAGCATTGGGGAAGCCAGAACTTTGATCGTGAAATGCGTGTTGCTGCACGTCAGTTGACGAGGGTAGGTGACCGGCTGCACATTGTCCTGCCAACGCTGACTGAATTGACACGCAAACGGATGAAACGTGCTGATATCCAACGGTTTTTCGCCGAAATCAACCTACCCATCACAACCCAGGCTAAGGTGTTCAATGCGATTGAAGATGATACAAGATGGGGTGTCTATAACGCGGCTACCGATGTACTGACCAAGCAGGAAAAGTTCAGCTCCGAAAACCTGAACAGGCGCGTATCACAGTATTTTCTGTCGCCAAACTGATCGAAAGGGGGTGGTTATCTATCAACGTTCTAAGGCAATCCCTCATCAAGTCCTACCTATGGTGTCCCGCCAGCTTCAAATACCGGTACGTAAACCAAATCCCTTCTGTATTCCGTTCTATCGCAGCGGTCCACGGAAGCGTCCTTCATCAGATTATTGATGAACTGCACACGATAGATTGGTCGTTGGACATTCGTGAACGGTATTTGGAAATACTGGATCAGATGGAATTCCATGGGGATGAATCCGATGTTCCGATTTTCTGGAAGGAAGACCGTGAAGCAACGATCGCAAAGCTGGTGGATGAAGCGGTCGAAATGCTGAAGAACTACCGTGAGAAGGACTACAACTACGATGCAAACGTGATCCTGTCTGAAGCCAAGTTTGTGCTGAAGGTTGGCAGGAACACATTCAGCGGAACGGTTGACCAGGTTCGCCAGAATGATGACAACAGCTTCACGCTATTGGACTTTAAGTCATCGAAGTTTCCACCGAACCAGACGTTCTTGGACGTGGACTATCAGCTTGGATTGTACGCGCTAGCCTGTTGGAAAGGAGTCTTCAAACTGCCAGACGGCACGATGCGGATGCTTGAAATTCCGCCGGAAAAACTTGTCATCGCGTACTACCAGTTACGGGATCATATACCATACAAGCGGAATGGAAAGGGATTCCAAGCAGGTGATGAACGTGGCGATCCACGACGTTTCACTTCGCGTTCACGCGACCAACTGAAAGTGCTAAAGCGTGATGTAGCTGCAATAGCATCAAACATCAACCGTGGTGTTTTCCCACGAAATCCGGGCACGATCAACTGTCCTGCATGCACCTATTCTGGTATTTGCACTGGCGATAGCCGAATTGACGGTCTTTCAGCGTCCCAGGTCAAATCGATTGAAACACTCACCATTCAAATGGAGGAAGCTGCATGACAACACAAAAAAGCAACGGCAGTACTGTCGCTCGCAAGCCCGGTTCTGATGAATCGGGCATTGTTATTCTGGACGAGATCAGTCAACTCAGCAACATCGATGTAGAAACTGAAGTCGCGACGATGGTGGAAAATATCCCACCGTCACTTGTTCGGGTCCGCATCGACCACAGTCCATCAGGCAGACACCGGATGTTTATCGACAATGGTGATTCCTATGGTGTTGACCAAGAAGACCAAGTTGATGTCCCAAACAACGTTTTCACCGGGATCGTAGTCTACAGTCAAACCGTTAGTGCATTGTGGGTCGAAGGTGAACAGATCCCCCGATATAGCGCAATTGATGGCAAGGTGACTTCTAGGCCGGGAAGTGAAATCCACGCATCCCAAGCAAAGGATAAAGCCCGTCTGTTTGTCTTAACGTTTCTGGATAGCAAACCACAGCTTGTCGTATTCAACCTGTCACCGACCAGCATCAAGCACTGGCGTAATCACGTTCAGCGGCTTGCAAGGTCAAAAGCACCGGCAATTGCGGTCGTTACACGGTTCAGTCTGGATGACATTCAACGCAACAGCTATCGCTGGGCCGAGATTAAGTGTTCGGTAGAGCGGGTCGTCACACAGGATGAGCTGGATATCGCAATGTCCTTGCGTGATGAATGTCGCCAGACCTTTGGTGTCATCGTTGAATCTGACTTTGATGATCCGGGTGATCGTGTATCTGGGGAGGATGACTGATGTTTTTGGCAAGAATCCCCTGGAAAAGGATCGGCAAGATCGCAGAATCTGCACTCGAAGGTGCCAGTGTGCTGTGGCATTGGCTGAAGTCGAAATGATAAACGAACAAGGGGACGATTGTACATCGCCCCCTTTTAGTCTATCAGGAATTGCAAACGTGATTTATTACCTCACCAGCATAACCTTCTGCACCTGATTCATCTGACCGGGAACGGACGCGTGAATGAAGTACAATCCGCTCGCCATGTTTGATGCATCGAATGTCAGATTATGATTACCCGCACTGAACTGACCGTTCGCCAGCTCTGCGACCTGCTGGCCGAGGATGTTAACCACGGTGACGTTGAGTTTAGACGCCTTTGGTAACACCACGGAAACCGTCGTCGCCGGGTTAAACGGATTTGGGTACGAATCGCTGACCTGGAATTCAATGGGGATTTCTATTGATTCATCTGATGTTACAGCTGTGAACGAACCAGTTGATTCCCAGCTGACAAAGGACCTCGAAGTGATGGATACACCTTCCTTACTGAACGCGAAGGAATCGCTGATGTTTAAACCCTGCTGGTATCCAACATGCGCGATGAACTCGTAGTCACCAGCTTGTGCATATCCGGGAATGTTCTGGGTGAAACCAACGCCAGTGTAGTCCATGTACGACTGTAGGTTGAATAGCTGTGTAAGCAACGGACCGTACTCATTGCCATTCGGCAACAGTAGGCTTGTCCAGTAGTAAATACCTGGATATGCGTTGGGCAACGTGCTGACCAGTTGTGCATCGTAGACCAAGGTGCCACCTTCAGCCGGGATTGTCAAAGGTGATGTTGGCGTGAGCGTGAGTTGGACCGGGAAGGGAACTTGTTCCCACCAGGCTATCGAATAATCCAGCTGAGCTGCACCAATGATATCCGAATCGCCATCTTGGTCAAGGTCGGCCGTAACTACACAACGGGCACCATCGAAATTGCCGTCGATGGTGTGTTTGATCCAGTTTTGACTATTGCCGTCCGCGTCTTCCCACCACGAAATATCATCAGCAAATGCGGCTGCTCCTAGAATATCAATATCACCGTCGTCATCAATGTCATCCGTGGAAACGCTCCAAGCCCCGTTGTAGTTACCACCAACAGTACGTTTTTCCCATACCGTACCGTCACCGTTCATATTTACCCACAACGCGATTTCATCAGCCAAGTAAGCAGCACCAAGCACATCAAGGTCACCATCAAGATCAACGTCTGTAGCGTGCACGAAATATGCGCCACTAAACTCGCCGTCAATTACATGTTCGGACCAGTTCAACCCGTTGCCATCCAGATTTTCCCACCATGTAACGTCACCGGCAATTGAAGCTGAACCGATAATGTCCAAGTCGCCATCTGAATCCACATCCGCAGCGATGGCGCAATTAGCACCATCAAATTCGCTGGTTAACGAATGAGGTGTCCAAGACAATCCATCACCCTGCGTGTTTTCATACCAGACGATATCATCACCAACCCACGCCGCCCCAATAACGTCTTGATCACCATCACCATCAATGTCAGCTGCACGCACAGATTCGGCGTTGTCAAATGCAGCATCTATGGAGTGTTTTGTCCAGTTCAAACCTTCGCCATCCACGTTTTCCCACCAAGCGATTTCATCCAAACCGTCTGCTGCGGCAAGGATATCGCAATCACCATCACCATCGATATCTGCAGCATCAGGGCTAGTGGCACCCAAAAACTCTGAATCTAAGCTGTGCGCAAGCCAGTTTAATCCTGTCCCATCAATGTTGTCATACCATACGATGTCGTCCCCAAAATAGGCAGTACCAATCACGTCTTTGGTACCGTCACTATTTACATCGGCAACACACACTTCGAAAGCACCCTCGAATGCACCGTCAATAACATGGGATTCCCAAGCGAGTTGCGGATATGCGAGTGCAGGCAGCAGAAGCGCGATTAACAATGGCAGGTAACGCATGGTATCTCCCGAAATCAGTATGTGTGGTGAAGTTAGTATAGTTTTACAAGATAGGGCGTTAAGTTGGAAAAATCAAGAACTATCTGTGATTTCTGAAATGCAAACGCCCCTCCTGGAGTCGATTCACGACAAAGCTTCTGTCAGGTCGGTACCCCATGTGGACAATACCGGGTCGGTTAGAGACCCCGAGTCTGCGTGGGTCCCAAAACGCGATCAAGGAAGCTAGCGAACCCTGGCTGGCTATATATTTTTCCAAATTTTTTCGTGGGGCGCATAGGGCGATATGGGGATATTCCCAATCCCGTATCAACTTTTTCCATTTACATAATGTCGAAGCCCATCCGTACAAAACTGCCCCCAAGATATTTGACTCTCGCTTACCACTTAAACCGATTTCAACCGCATTAAACCTTGTTGAAGCTTGTAACCCGGCTTGATTTTCCGTAATCTTAGACCATCGCTGATTGCTACGTGCGGCATCTGTTTTTGAATGTCTTGAGTAACGTGGGCGAAGGCTTATTGCTTCGGAGTAAATCATGAAAACGCCTCTCACCGAACGTTGGCTTTCTGTTGATGAGATCGCTGAACACCTTGGTATCAAGCGGGATACGGTCTATAAGTGGATCTCGACTAAAAATATGCCTGCTCATCGTGCAGGTCGGTTATGGAAATTCATGAAGGACGAAGTGGATGAATGGGTGAAGGCTGGTAGTGCTGCAGATCGCAGCATGAAGGAATCAAACAAATGAAGATCATCGACAATATCAATTCATTGCTGGGGGACGATCTAAAGTATTCCATCCAACCCAAAACCAAACTTAAGATCGCTGCGTCATGCTTTTCTATCTATGCCTATGAATCCCTGAAATCAGAACTTTCAAAGATTGAGTCCTTAGAATTCATTTTCACCGCACCGACTTTTGTACCGAATGAAGTCACAGACAGTATCAATAAGGAAAGTCGAGAATTCTTCATTCCTAAGGCGGACCGCGAACGCAGTCTTTATGGATCTGAGTTTGAAATCCAGCTTCGAAACAAACTTACCCAACGGGCTATCGCCCGCGAATGCGCAGATTGGATGCGGCGTAAAGCAAAATTCCGTTCCAATAAGTCTAAGTCCCCAATGCAGCAGTTTGCATGTATCCAAGGGTCAGAGCCGGAAGTAGCTTATATGCCGCTACATGGCTTTACTGCTGTAGACTTGGGATATCAGCGAGGAGACGCCATTTCAAACATCGTAAACCGCATTGATGAATCAGCATTTACTTCGACCTACCTTCAGCTTTTTAACCAAATCTGGAATGATCCTGGCAAACTAGAAGATGTGACGGCTGCAATCTGTGATCATATCGACTCAGTCTATCAGGAAAATTCGCCTGAACGCATCTACTTCTTGATGCTCTACAATATTTTCAGTGATTTCCTTGATGATATCGACGAAGACGTTTTGCCAAACGACCGGACGGGCTATCAGGATACATTAGTCTGGAACAAACTTTTTAACTTCCAGCGTGATGCAGCGATTGGTATTATCAACAAACTCGAAACCTATAACGGCTGTATCTTGGCTGATAGTGTAGGGCTTGGGAAAACTTTTTCGGCGCTAGCCGTAATCAAATACTATGAGCTTAGAAACCGGTCAGTGCTTGTCCTGTGTCCGAAGAAACTTGCGGACAACTGGTTAAACTATAACAGCAATCTTACCACCAACATCTTCTCCAAAGATCGCTTCAATTATGATGTCCTGTGCCATACAGACCTGTCCCGCACGTCGGGCGATTCGTTTGGCATTCCCCTAAACCGTGTCAACTGGGGAAACTATGATCTGGTTGTCATCGACGAATCACACAATTTCCGTAATAACGATGCAGTTAAAGACAGGGAAACACGATATCAGAAGTTGATGAATCAGGTCATCCGACAGGGAGTCAATACAAAGGTTTTGATGCTGTCTGCTACTCCTGTCAACAACAGATTCAATGATCTGCGAAACCAACTCGCACTGGCTTATGAAGGCGACTCCGATGTTCTTAGCAAGAAGTTGCGAACCGGCAAAACGGTGGAAGAAATATTCCGCAATGCCCAAATGGTTTTCAACCTGTGGACGACGTTGCCCCTAGAAAAACGCACACCACGGGCTATTCTGGAATCCCTTGATTTTGATTTCTTTGAATTGCTGGATTGCGTCACCATTGCCCGTTCGCGCAAGCATATCCAGACTTATTATGACGTCAGCGATATTGGACCGTTTCCTGAGCGTCGCAAACCCTTGTCGTTCCGCTCTCCTCTTACTGAGCGCCCGGGTGTCATGGATTTCAACGAGATCTTTGAACAGCTATCGATGCTCAATTTGGCCGTTTATGCCCCGATTAGCTATATCCTGCCTAGTCGACTAAAGAAATATGAAGACTTGTATGACACACAGGTTGAAGGTGGTAAAGGCAAGCTACGTCAAGCTGACCGGGAAAAAAGTCTTCAGGCGTTGATGACGACCAATCTTCTGAAGAGGCTTGAAAGTTCTGTTGAAGCCTTCCGTCTTACACTAATAAGCTTGTATGACAACCACAATCGTACGCTGAAGAAAATCGAATTATTCAAGACCACTGGAAGCGCAGGTAGCGTTTCTGACAGTACCGATTATCTGGAAAATCTTGAAGCTGAGGAAGATGATATTTCTAGCTTGGGGGATGATGAAATTGGCGGTAAGGTCAAGATCAACCTTGCAGATATGGACGTACCATCCTGGGAACATGACCTGAACTGCGATCTGGATGTCATTAACACTTTGCTCGTTTCAATGGCAAAAGTCACCCCTGAAGACGACGCCAAGCTTCAACACCTAACAACTCTTATCCAGAACAAGATTGAAAACCCCATCAATGACGGCAATAAAAAGGTTCTGATCTTCACAGCCTTTGCCGACACCGCCAATTACCTTTACGACAACCTGGCTGATGATATTTTAGCAACTAAGGACTTGCATACGGGAAAAGTGACGGGCAAGGACGCACCAAAATCAACACTCAAAAAGAGCTACGATTTTCAGTCACTGCTGACACTTTTTTCACCCCGCGCCAAGGAAAAGGCACTGGTGCTGCCAGATGAACCACACGAGTTAGATATTCTCATCGGCACAGACTGCATTTCAGAAGGTCAAAACCTTCAAGATTGTGACTACGTCATAAATTACGACATTCACTGGAATCCCGTCCGCATTATCCAACGCTTTGGCCGTATTGACCGAATTGGGTCCATTAATGAAACCATTCAGTTGGTCAACTATTGGCCGGATATTTCTTTAGATGAATACATTAACCTTAAGGAACGAGTCGAGAACCGGATGATAATCGCCGACGTAACGGCATCCGGCGATGACAATGTTCTGACGGCAAAGAGCAGCGAAGTCTCCTACCGAAAAGAGCAGCTTCGGCGTCTCCAGGATGAAGTGATCGAACTTGAAGATTTAAAAACCGGCGTTTCTATCACCGATCTTGGCTTGAACGATTTTCGGATGGACTTGCTGAACTATGTGAAAACCAATGGCGACCTTGCCAACGTACCAAACGGAATGCATGCAGTTGTACCGTCCATGCCCGAACTAGGGTTACACCCTGGTGTGATTTTCGCACTTCGTAATATCAATCAAGCCGTTAACATAAACCAGCAGAACAGGTTGCATCCCTACTACCTGACGTATATCGCAAACGATGGTCAAGTCATTGCCAACCATACCGAAGTAAAACCACTTCTTGACCTGGTGCGTACTAGCTGCAAAGGTCAGGAGGAACCTATTCAAAATGTATGTCGCCTGTTCAATAATCGGACAGATGAAGGCAGGGACATGAAAGCTTATTCCGACCTGCTTAGCTCAGCCATCCGTTCAATGATTGACGTTAAAGAAGAAGGGGATATTGATAGCCTGTTCACTGGCGGTAAGACAACTGCGCTGGTGAATGCAATTGCGGGGCTCGATGATTTCGAACTCGTAGCCTTTTTCGTAGTGCAGGAAGAAGAATGAAAACCGTCCTCTTCGACTATCCAAAGAGCGCTTCCTTTGGACGTGTGCTGCCCAAGAGTAAGATCTATGAGCATGCACGGCCAAGCACTGCCGTCAAACAGCTGTTTGTTCGCCAGGTTGAAAAAATAGTCTGGCAGTACAAACTAGCTCCCGAAACGGTCAATATGAAGCCAACACGGACAGTCCCTGAAATTCAGGTATTCAGGATTGCTCTTAAAACGGGTGAGCTTAAGCATGTAGTTTTGCATTGCATCGACCAGGCAATCCCATTCCCCATCCTATACGAGTTATGGTATGAAGGGAAGATTCAAGTTGTCGCTTCATATAAACGACCTAGTGAGGCTGACAGTTCTAAATGGCTGGTAAGTGACTACTTTGAAAGCGTCTGGCTGTCAAGCGAGACGCCTCGTCCCTCATTACCGGTGGTGTTGGATCTTGAAACACTGTATGCACAGATATTGACAGCTTTAATGCCGTTCCCTGCCCGTGAGGGAGAAGAGCTGCAAGCCCAAGTAGGAAGAATGGAACAGATTCGTTCCAAACAGCGAGAGTTGGCAAAATACGAGACTCGGCTTCACAAAGAAAAACAGTTTAATCGCAAGGTTGCCATCAATACCGATCTCCGAAAACTTAAAGCAGACATAAGATATCTGACCCGCCGTTTGGCAACAGTTGTACTGTAAAGGACGAACACGATGGAAAAGATGAGAATGCACTCGCCGAACATGACCCAGGATAACATCGCTCGTATCCGTGACTTGTTTCCTGGCTGCGTGACCGAAGCCCATGATGAGAACGGCAAACTCAAGCTTTCGGTGGACTTTGACCAACTGCGGCAAGAATTGTCGGAATCCATCGTGGAAGGTCCACAGGAACGTTACCACCTAAACTGGCCCGGTAAGCGCGAAGCTTTGCTCACAGCCAACGCACCCATCGCTAAGACATTTCGTCCATGCCGTGAAGAGAGTGTGGACTTTGATACCACGAAGAATCTTTTCATCGAGGGCGACAATCTGGATGCCTTGAAACTGCTACAGGAAACCTACCTCGGAAAGGTCAAGATGATCTATATCGACCCTCCGTACAACACTGGGAATGACTTTATCTATGAGGACGATTTTGCTGAAAACAGCGAAGAGTTCTTGAAGCGGTCTAATCAGAAAGATGAAGAAGGCAATCGTCTCGTGGCGAACACTGAATCAAATGGAAGATTTCACTCGGACTGGCTTTCAATGGTATATCCGAGACTAAAACTTGCAAGAAATCTGCTAAAGGATGATGGGGTAATTTTTATAAGCATCAATGACGGTGAAGCGCACAATGTAAGAAAAGCATGCGACGAGATTTTCGGCGGAGAAAACTTCAAATCGGATATTTCATGGCAGAAAAGATACACAAGAAGCAATAACACAGTAGATTTCACAACAGTAATTGAACACATATTCGTGTACGCTAAATCAGGTGATTTTATTGTAAATTTGCTGCCGAGAACTGAAGAAGCGGACGCTCGCTACACTAATCCTGACAATGATCCTAGAGGCGTGTGGAAAGGAGCCTCTTTCCTTAATCCGGCTACGCCGGAAAAGAGACCTAACCTGTGTTATCCAATACTTAATCCAAATACAGGGCTCTCGACAGAGCCAACAACGAATGCTTGGCGTCGATCAAAAGAAGAATTTGCTCGATTGCAAGAAGAGGGAATACTCTATTGGGGTGTTGATGGAATGCAGCCCGTGCCATCTATAAAAATGTTCTTGTCAGGGGCAAGAGGACTTACCCCAATAAATTTTTGGGAGCATGAGTATGCGGGAAATACAGACGAAGGTACAAGCGATCTATCAATGCTGTTTAATGCAAAACTATTCGAAAATCCTAAACCGATAAGGTTAATCAAGAGAGTCATTGAGCATGCGTGCGATAAAGAATCTTTGATTCTGGATTTCTTTGCTGGCTCAGCAACCACAGCCCATGCTGCTATGCAGCTTAACGCAGATGATGGTGGCAATCGTAGTTATATCATGGTCCAGCTACCAGAATCTTGCGATGAAAAGTCCGAGGCATTCAAGGCTAACTATAAGACTATTGCCGAAATCGGCAAAGAACGAATCCGTCGTGCTGGGAAAATGATTAAGACGGATTTGATTGCTATGGAAGATGAGCTGGCGGAGAAAGAGAAGAGTGACCTCTTCAAGGGAGAAACAACCCACCAATCACTCGAGTCGGAAAAGCTCGATATTGGTTTCCGTGTATTGAAAATCGACTCATCCAATATGGCAGATATCTATTACACTCCGGATGCCCTTGAACAGGACAAACTCGATCTATATGCCGACAACATCAAGCCTGACCGCACCCCTGAAGACCTACTGTTCCAAGTACTGCTTGACTGGGGTGTGGACTTGTCGCTACCCATCCGCAAGGAAACCATCCAGAAAAAGACCGTTTTCTTTGTGGATGAAAATGCCTTGGTGGCCTGCTTTGATACTGGTATGGATGAGGAACTCGTTAAAGCGTTGGCGAACTATAAGCCTTTGAGAGTGGTTTTCCGTGATAACGGTTTTGTATCCGATGCGGTCAAAATTAACGTGGAGCAGATATTCAAGCAGATGTCGCCAAGCACTGAGGTGAAGTCCATATGAGTGGCTACGCTATGAAACTGAAATTCAAGATCCAGCCTTTCCAAACCAACGCCGTTGACTCTGTGGTTGACTGCTTCGCTGGGCAAGCGAATACTTCTGGTTTTGCATATCGTATCGATCCAGGTCGTGATCAAATTACCTACGAGCTTGAAGGGTTTAGAAACAGTGATCTTCAACTCACTGAAACAGAGTTAATCAAAAATATTCATGTTGTTCAACGAAGGCAAAACCTTCCCCTCTCGGACGAGTTGAGTACAAGCGCCGGATGCAAGATTAACCTCGATGTCGAGATGGAAACCGGTACTGGCAAGACCTACTGCTACATCAAGACCTTCTTCGAGATGAACAAACGTTACGGCTGGTCCAAGTTCATTGTTGTTGTACCTAGCATTGCCATCCGTGAGGGCGTGTATAAATCGCTGGAAATAACGGCTGACCACTTCACCGAGAGCTACGGAAAAAAAGCGCGTTTCTTTATCTACAATTCCAAACAACTACACCGCCTGGAGAGTTTCTCGTCGGATGCTGGCATTAACGTCATGATTATCAACATCCAAGCGTTTAATGCCGCAGGTAAAGACAATCGTCGTATTTACGAGGAGCTGGATGACTTCCAGTCCCGCCACCCCATTGACGTCATTAGCAGCAACCGACCCATTCTAGTTCTTGATGAACCGCAGAAGATGGAAGGCGCGAAAACGCTGAACGCTTTAGCCAAGTTCAAGCCGTTGATGATTCTGCGTTACTCAGCAACACACCGCACCACCCACAACAAGATCCATCGCCTTGACGCCTTGGACGCTTATAACCAGAAGTTGGTTAAGAAGATTGCTGTTCGTGGTATTGCCGTGAGAGGCTTGGCTGGGACAAATGCATATCTATATTTGGAATCCATCGAGATTTCTAAAAATGCCCCGGTAGCCCGTATAGAGATAGAGGTTCGTCAGGGAAACGGCATTAAACGTGTCGTGAAGCGTCTCAACAAAGGCACTGACCTGTTTGTTGAGTCGAACCAACTTGATCAGTATCAAGGCTTCACCATCGCCCAGATCGACGCAAATAAAGATACTGTAGAATTCACCAATGGGGTTGAACTTACGGCGGGTGAGGCAACTGGAGATGTTACCGAACCGACCATTCGTAGAATTCAGATCCGTGAAGCCATAAGGGCGCACCTAGAGAAGGAACAACGTCTCTTCGCACAAGGGATAAAGGTTCTCTCGCTTTTCTTTATTGATGAAGTAGCCAAGTATCGCGACTACAGTCAGCCAGAAGACAAAGGCGATTATGCTCGTGTTTTCGAAGAGGAATACGAACAGCTTAAAGCCGAATATCTAAGCGAGTTGGCATTGGACAATGAGGCGTACCGTAAGCATCTGACCGAAATAGATGTTGGGGGGACTCACAATGGATACTTCGCCATAGACAAGAAAACTAAAAAATTGAAAGATCCAAGTTTCAAGAAACGCGGTGAAGAGGCTGGATTGTCTGATGATGTCGACGCATACGATCTGATTCTGAAAGATAAAGAACGGCTGTTGTCATTTGATGAGCCTGTTCGCTTCATCTTCTCGCATTCGGCGCTACGTGAAGGTTGGGATAACCCAAACGTCTTTGTGATGTGCATGCTAAAGCACAGTGACAACACAATTTCACGTCGTCAGGAAGTAGGGCGTGGTCTAAGACTGTCCGTCAATCAGCGCGGCGATCGTATGGATCATGCAGCGACAGTGCATGACATTAACGTGCTGACAGTGGTCGCTAGCGAAAGCTATAAGGAATTTGTGACCAACTTGCAGCGTGAGATCAGTGACGCCCTTTCATCACGTCCACGTGTTGCGGACAAAGCATATTTCCTTGGAAAAATCATTCAGACAGATCAGGGGAATGTTACCGTCAGCGATGATATGGCAACAGATATCGAGTTCTTCTTGATACAAAATAGCTATGTGGACAGAAAACGGAATTTGACAGAGTTATATCACGCAGATCTAAAAAATGGATCAATTGCTGATATGCCAGATGAGCTGAAACCCTATACCGATCAGGTGGTGCTTCTAATTAACGGCATCTTTAGCGAATCCCAGTTGCCCGAGGTGGGGGATGACCGCAAGCCCAAAACCAACCCATTGAACAGCAACTTTGAAAAGAAGGAATTCAAGGAACTCTGGAACCGAATAAACGGGAAAGCTGTTTATCGCGTTGAGTTTGATTCCAAAGAACTAATCCGCAACAGCATCCGCACATTGGACAACGAGTTAAGGGTGACGCCTTTACAGTACACCATACAAGGTGGCGAGCAGGTTGATCAGGCAACCTACGATCAACTAAAGGCTGGGCAGGCTTTTGAAGTTCAAAAGACGATAACAGAAGAATTTAAGGCTTCAATTCAATCGATGGTTAAATACGACCTTCTAGGTAAATTGGCTGAAAATACACAACTTACACGAAAAACCATCGCCGAAATGCTGGGCGGAATAGAACCGACAGTATTTAATCAGTTCAAACAGAACCCTGAAAACTTTTTAGCTGAGTCGACTCGTTTGATCAACGAACAAAAGGCGACGATCATCATAGAACGTCTGAGTTACGATGGAATTTCCGAGACCCACGATACCTATATTTTCACGGCTAACCAGAGCAGCCAGGACTTTACCAAGGCCGGTGAGAAGCTCAAAAATCATATCTATGATTATGCGATCACCGACTCCAAAGTCGAACGAGAGTTTGTTAAAGAATTGGATACCAGCGCCGAGGTAGTGGTTTACGCTAAACTGCCTCGTGGTTTCCTGATCCCAACACCCGTTGGTGACTACAATCCCGACTGGGCCATTTCCTTCAAGGAAGGATCTATCAAGCACATTTACTTCGTGGCAGAGACAAAAGGCTCAATGTCTAGTATGGAGCTACGAGCCATCGAGCATACGAAAATTGAATGCGCACGAAAGTTCTTCGACGAAATCAATCGTAGAATTGACCCGGAACACGTGAAATACGATGTAGTTACAGACTACGGGAAATTGATGGAGATTGTCGGTAGGTCTTCCTAGTCATATGGTTCGATACGGTTTTGACCTTGCTTTGATTTGGGCTTAATCAGTCGACTTCCGGTATTTGGATGGGGACAGGCTACTACATTTTCTATAAAACGCCGTTTCCAGTACACGACGACCGATGACACAACCCGGATTCGTGCGCTAAAAATCTATCCGAAACACAACCAGAAATGTGCCATTGAGTTCATTGATTATTTCATGAATAACACCGTATGAAATCATGCGGGACAAACTAAAGATCATAGCTTAATTGTTCTACCTGAGGGTATGGTGTTCGCACACCCACGTGGGGGTTTAGAATGGCTAATCCAATCTCGGCTAACGCCACAGATCTGACCCATTGGGCTGATCGTATTGAAGGTCGGTACGATTTTCCTGATCTAATACGCAGACTCGTCCTTGCTACTTCAAAACCTGATAGGATTGAATTCCGCGCCCAAGAAGGTGCTGGATTTGCTGGCTGGGATGGAGAAACAGACAATTCGACCCAGAGTACGTTTGTTCCAACAGGTAAAGTATACTGGGAGATGGGTGTCGGGAAGGATCCTGATTCCAAAATCAAGAGTGATTACGAAAAGCGAACAAAACAAGTGGCAGAAGGGGAATTAGCAAATTCCACTTTCATTTTCTGCACTCCTAGACTTTGGGCAGGTAAAGAAACATGGGTGCAGACCAAGAAAAAAGAAGCCAAATGGAAAGATATTCGTGTTTACGATGCTGACAATTTAATCACATGGCTATCCACAGCGACCGGTGTTCATGTATGGCTTTCTGCCAAGCTCGGCAAACCATTAGAACATGTACAAGCACTGGAGCCTTGGTGGCTTGAATGGTCTACATCCACAACACCTCAGATCTATTCAGACTTCTATCTATCTGGAAGGCATGAAGCAGTACAACAGTTGCTTAATATCCAGAATGCGGAAGCTTCAGCAAGAGTAATTAGATCTGATACTACAGACGAATCACTAGCTTTTATTGCAGCATCATTTGCATCTTTGTCTGATAATGAAGGTGCTAAATTGTTTAGTAAAAGCATAATTATTGAGGATTCATCAAGTTTTAGACACTTTTCTTCATCACCAGATCCATTAATTCTAGTAATTCCTAACCCCTCATCTGCATATGCTATTAACTCGGCCATAACTACTGGTCACCATGTACTTCTAGCTGTTGGATCTGATTACGTACAGAAAATAGACATTCCAGTTCCAAGGCTACGTGCCTCTATGGCAGTAGAGATACTAAAGAAACAATTACCTAGTGCTAATGCCAGATCGCTTGCAGCCTTAGCTCGCCGCAGTTTTATGGCATATAGGAGAGTAACAGCAACTATCCCTCTTGAAACTCCTGATTGGGTAACAGGTGAAAGTATTCAAGATTTAATACCGTTAATACTTGCAGGTCAGTGGGATGAACAAAAGGATGGAGATAAGAAAGTAATTGAGAGTCTTTCAAATAGGGCTTATCTTGATGTTAAATTGATACTTACGAAGTGGCGGAAAGTGCAAGATGCCCCATTCAGGCAAATTGGTACAGAATGGCGCGTTAACGCCAAAGAAGATTCATGGCGAATGATTTCGGAGTTTGTTAGCAGGGAGGACATTGATCACTTCATTGAAAATGCAAAATACGTACTACTTGAACGTGATCCTAAGCAGGATCTACCGCCAGAGGAACAACCGTTTGCAAGCATCCGACATAAAACCCGAAAATATTCAACGGTCCTGAGAAAGGGGATTTCCGATACTCTTGCTATGCTGGGTGCACTCGCAGCGGCTAATCCACCAATAACGATTTCAGATAGACAGGACGTTTCGTGGCAAGTTGATAGAACTGTACGCGAGCTAACTGGCGAAGCTTTGAAGTCCAGTGAGCTTTGGATCGATTTCGCTGACCAGTTGACAAATCTAGCAGAAGCATCGCCAAATGAATTCCTTAGAATCCTAGAAGAAGATCTGAAATCATCAACACAATCAATCCTAATTCTTTGGAATGAACAGCCGGGTCTTGTATTGTCAAACTATGAGTACCCACATCTGCTTTGGGCTCTCGAACATCTCGCTTGGTCCCCGGAGTATTTCACACGTGTAGCATTGATACTCAGCAAGCTTACGGAAATAGTGCCAGATACCAACTTAGTCAACAGTCCATTCAGAAGTTTACTCTCGTTCTTCAGGCTTGCATTCCCGCAGTGTGGAGCTGATACCAAGCAAAGAGACTCTGCTCTTGATAGGATTCGTCACAACAATCCAAGTGTAGCTACGCGGCTCCTAACAGCATTACTCCCGGGCGAAAGTAGTTTTTCGATCAGGAGTGGACCGGGTGCAAGATCTGTATTATGGAGAGATTGGCCTTCCGAACCTAATCGACCGACGCGGGATGAATATTCGGATTCATTAAAAGTCTTATCTGGATTAATCCTTGATGAAGCCCAAAAAACACCATCAGGTTGGGTTGACCTCGTTGAGCACTTACAAAATGTACACCAAGAAGTATTTCCCTTCATGCTGCAAGCCCTGAAGGACTACGCAGATTCATCACCTGAAGGTGGCATTAAAGTCAAATTGTGGAACGCCCTTCGAGATTTTGTGAATAGACATAGATCTTTCGCAGACGCAAATTGGTCCTTGCCACAAGATATTGTTGATCAGCTCGCCAGTATAGTTGGAGACCTAACGCCAACGTCTCTTATTGATAAATATAGTTGGCTTTTCTCAAATCACCCACAACTTGAATATCTACGTTCAGATTGGGAGTCAAACAGAAATGTACTGAATGAACTGCGACTTGAAGCTATCCGTGATATATTGGAAAATGATGGCACTGATTCATTAATAGATTTCTCCGAAATTGTTGATACTCCCTACGAGATAGGACGTTGTTTATTTGATGTTGATCATAGCGATGACATTTCACATGCTATGATTGATTGCCTTGGTAAGGATAATTCTAGTAGGATAATGGCTCAATCTTATGTCAAAGGCGCTATATGGAATCTTGGAGAAGAATGGATTATTAGTTATCTAACGACTTCGATACTTGAAAAGTTTGATCAGGACACAAGAGTTGCAGCCTTAATCTGCTTCCCACTCTCAAATAATACTCTAGATCTAGTATCTTTCTTCGATGATGATACGCAATATAGCTTCTGGAGAGGCATAAATTGCGTATGGTCAGATGATGCTAATCTATTTAACCGTATTATGCAAGAATTAATAATTCATAAGAGACCAAGGTTTGCATTAGATATATTAGCAATGCATACATATGATAAGAAAGAAATGTTGAATAGTAATATAGTGTATAAAGCACTTAATGAAAGCCTCATTGTGTCCTTTGATGATGATAATTTTAGAACATCTCCGTATGATGCAAAACAACTACTCGATTATCTTGTTGAAGCTGCTCAAATTGACAGAAAAGATATACTAATGATAGAATTTCATTACCTACGTATGCTTAGCATCAACGCAGGTCGCTTGCTTTTGCACGAAGAACTTGAAAATAATCCTGCTTTCTTTGTTGAAGCTGTTGGATATCGCCATGGTGGGGGTGACAATGATAAGTCGGAAGAAGACAGTAAACATATGGAGCAATTGTCCTGGTATCTCTTAGAATCTTGGCATAGTGTGCCTGGTATGAAACTGGCGGTGAATTTAGATGGACAGTATTTGAAGGATTGGATCCAAGAAGTGCTTGGGCTACTCGAAAGGACAAAGTATCGGGAGCTTGGTTTGGCCTATATTGGAAAAATGTTGAAATGGGGACCTGCCGAGCGAGATGGGATATGGCCAGATCCGGTAGTTTGTGAAATTATTGAAGAAATAGCTGACGATAAAGTAGATCGTGATTTTGAATCCAGTATTTACAATAGTCGTGGCACCACATCACGAGGTCCATTTGACGGTGGACAACAAGAAAGGGATTTAGCGGTGCACTACGCTGATTATGCCTCAGAATTAGTAGGAAAATGGCCAAGGGTGGCGGGAATCATGAAGAAAGTCGCAGATTGGTATCGTTATGAAGCAACGTCCAACGATCAAGAGGCAGAACGACGTGAGGATGAACTTGGATAAAATCTAGTGACAGCATCATTTTACACATATTTGATCGATACTTCTCTAGGATCAGGGGCCGGTGGAGATACGGCTATGCTGGAAAATACTGGTAATTCGGTACCTGCGGGTCCCCCGGCGGTCAAGCGTAATTCGCTTTCCGAAATATTTTCTGGATATTTTTTTCAGATACCCAATAGGTTGACTTTTTCAGATTTTGCAGGTGGGTTGGGGCTGACTGGCAGCTACTAGCTTAAGCCTGGGCGTGGTGAAGGTGTTTGTGTTTGTTTTTGTGTCTTGTTGTGTGCAACCCCCTTCATAAAGCCGTTATCCTATTCATTGATTTTTTTGTGTTTTGATGTGTGATACCGATTCGAAACATCCAGCCCATGCGACCCCGTATTTCACCAGGTCGAAGCGCAGCAATACGACATCACAACACACAAAAACAAAAACGGTGACAATTGATGACAGCTGGTGACAACTATTTGCAAACGCTTCTGTCACCCTTAACTTGCGTTATAGACAACAAATACATGACGGGTGACAAGAATGACAGGGATTTTTCAGAACTCTTTATAGGTGTGTATGCTATAACGGGATTGGTATATATTTTACCAGATACCACTTTCTAAAATTTCTTGTCATTTCTGTCACTACGCTTGTATTTGCTATAATAGTCAGGAATTAAGGGTGACAAAACACATCAAATAACGCTGTCATCTTCTGTCATTCCTGTCATCGGTTTCTTTGTTTTTGCTTCACCGTAGAAGTGTTTCTTTCGCAGGATTTCAAATCCTAACCGTTTACTTGCATTGCGTGTTTCTTGATAGGCTACCACACCACTGTCTTGCAGACGACGGAAGTAATCTTGGTGACGTTCAGGGCGTAAACGCATTGCCTTCAACATCTCCCTGAATTCCATCTTCATGATATGGCTACCACCACCAAGGGTCTTACAATCGTTATCTGGATACCCCAGCACCAAGGCTTCTGCTACCAGTTCCGTTTCCGCTTCGATGTTTGTTTGTGCTGAATCGTAAAGATCCTTTTCCAGATCCGTAATCGGACATGGAATACCATAGCGTGCCGTCGATGACTGCTGCTGGGCTTCCCATTTCTTATACCTGCTAAGCAATTCCGTTTGTAGGTAGTGTCCGAATCGTTCACGGATTTCTTCCTTGATTATCGGATTCAGCTTCTTGATCGCTGGCACCTTGTAGATGAAGAAGTTGTTGTCATCCGGACTGGTTGGTTTTTCATTAGCGGCCAGGAATACAGGCCGTGGTTCGTTGGTCGTCAGGATGATATTGGTGTTGTTACGGACGCGATACTGCGGCATGTATTTTTCATTCACAGTTAAGAATTCACTACCGGTTACCTTCTTGATTTGCACATACTGTTCTTTCCGATTCACATAATTCTCTTCTACCATCAGCAGCTTGTTCGTATAGAACGGGGTGAAGTCCTGCTTGTTGCCATCCCAGTCTGTTGCCAAGTCGGGGAATATGCTGGCGACAATTTCTGAAAATGTCGTCTTACCAGTCGCTCGTGGACCGGTTAAGACGATTACAGGTAGTTTCTGGTAGTTGGTATAGCAGTACAGGGCAAGCCAGTTCTTGATAAAATCTGTATATTTACCAAAAACGCTATCTAACCAGGAATCGATGAACGCGTTGTCCTTCTTCTGAACATTGATACCAGTTGGAATCTGTATTTGCAGGCAACTCTTATCGAAATCTAGTTCGTATTGAACTTGATCATAAGCAGCACTGGCAAAACGATCTACAGTGAATTTTGCACTTGGGATATTGCGCATACGTGATAGGTATGTTTTCACATAATCGCGATTTCCTTTACTGATGTAATCTTCGCGGACCTTAACAACGTGTGCATTACTAGCAGTCATGTGAACGCGTAGCAATTTGTCTTCTAGCATGAACATTCCCGGTTCCACAGGATCTTCGAAATAATAGTATTGCCCTTCACCCTTTTGGTCTGCGACAGATTTGCAATGCGAACAAAACAAATGCACGAAACCTTCGGTAGACATCTGCACGAATGCTGATGCGCTTTCCGAATTCAGGTCATCACAAAACGGGCAATAGCATGGCTGTTTTTGATCTTTGCAGGTAGCTAGGTATGGGCGAAGCGTTTCCAGTTTGTAGCTGATCCTTTTATTAGGTAAGACGATATCCATGCCATGTTTGATATAGCGGTATTTGTCAGAAGATCCCGCACTTTCTGTTGATGTCTTTGTAGCCTGGTCCTTCACTAGCTGGTAAACTTCTTCAATTGGCACACGAAACCAATCCCCTTCGGTGTTGACCTTTACAATGTAATGGTCGGGGTTCGGGTTCCGGTTTGGAAATAGCTTCATATGACGAGCAAAGACATATGGATCAAACTGTGGGAATCGCCATTTTGCCCATGCGTATACCTTGTCAGCTTCGTCTGGATTTGTGAAGTAAAGGCTGTCGGAAGGTTCGAAAGGTAGGATAATCCGAAATCTATGTTGTTCACCGTAGTGGTTGGGCTTGTCTTCCAAGTGCCCAGTTGATGTATACAAGATGTATTTGTATTCTTTGAACAGGGCTCCAGCAGCAGGCATGGTAATCAATCCATCATCCGCGTCGAATGCCAACCCCACCATACCCTGGTAGCTATCTTTACCACATTTCTGATCTTTGGCCCAGACATTGGTTGCATGGACATAGTTGCGGAATACTTCTTTCAGGGTGGGCTTGTCTTCAAGATCAATTTCTTCAAGTGTAAATCTTGTTACCGTGTTCCCGTCAGATTTTGTTTGTAGTTGAATTTCCTTATTCATTGAAAGTCTAATTTTCATAAGCTGATCAAGTCCTTGATTGTGTGCAAAATGCTATGATGCCTCTCTGACGTGTTTTTTGTTTTCCTTGTTCTCTTCTTCCCACATATCGGGGTTGACATATCGTCGCCCGGTGGTCCACAGTTCATCCATTTCCATCACCATTGCGGTTACCAGGCGCAAGCACGATGCGCGGTTCGGGAAGATACGAACAACACGCGTCCGCCGTTTCAGCTCGCCATGATAACGTTCCAGCATGTTCGTTGTCCTGATCTGCCGGTGGTGTTCTGTCGGCCAATCATGGATCGACAGCGCATCGGGAATAGCTGTTTCAAGCCAGTCCGCCAGATCCTCATTCCACGTACTGACCGTTTCCATCATCATCTTCAGACGTCTGTCAGCCTCTGTCCGATCCGGCGCGCTGAACACATCCTTCATCATCGGAACCACTTCTTTCAACCGTTTCTTTGGGCACTTCGCGATCAGGTTTCGCATCACATGCACCTGGCAACGTTGCCATGAAGCACCATGAAAATGACGTTCTACCGCATTCACCAGCCCACGGTGATCATCGCTGATCACAAGTCCGACACTCTCCACACCACGCTCGCGAAGGTCACTGAACATCGTACTCCAGGATGCCTCACTCTCGCTGTCCGCAAGTAGTACTCCGAGTATCTCACGGTGTCCGCTTTCACGTACCCCGACAGCCAGCAAAGCCGCTTCGTTGCTGTTGCTGCGTGTTTCAGTCCGTGTCTTCAGCATTGTCGCGTCCACGTACACATAAGGATAATGCGCTTGTAGTGGGCGGTTCCGCCAGATCGCAAGTTCGGCGTCCAGCCCCGCCGCCAGCGCTGAGACCTGGGACTTCGAGACCTCCACACCGCACAACTCCTCAGTGATCTTCGCCACCTTGCGTGTCGAAACACCCTGCACGTACATCTCGATAAGGGTCAGCACGAATGCTTTCTCGCTACGCTGGTAACGGTTAAAAAGCTGGGTACTGAAGCGTCCCTCACGGTCGCGAGGCACACGTAGTGTGATCCTCCTGCCAACACGGGTCAGCAATGTTCTCTCGTAGCTGCCGCAGCGATAGCCAAGACGCTCTTCCGTACGCTCGTGCGGCTCTGCGCCCAGCTGAAATGTCTGCTCCTTGTCAAGGAACTGTTGAAGAGTTGCCTGCATCACCGAACGTAAAAAATCCGGATCATCCAGCAACGCCTCTTGCATTAACAAAACTTCTGCATCACTTTTTACTCGGGTCATGGCTTAAGCCTCCTGATGTTTTGTTCTGCGAAAAACAAAAACTAATCAGGAAAGCCATGGCCTGCTCTATGAAAAGCAGACTCACCTGAAACTGTCTTCGGCTACGCCTGCGACAGTTTCAGGTGCCTCTCATACTTTTTGCACAAACTTAAGGACGCAACCCGAGTATGAGGTAATTGTGTGTTAACGCATATTTGATACAACCATGCTGTACTGGCTATCAACTCACCAAACCGACAGGAGGCCTAGGATGAGATCCCGGGTTTCTCTCCGATGCTCGTTGCGTTAATCACTTGCTCTCACGCGACACAACTCCCCACCACCAAGCAACCAACCCCAGTCCAGCCAGCGCAGCGGCAAATGAAATCCCCATCGCCAGCCAATCGCTGAAGATGGTGTAGCCGATCCCGAACATGAGTCCGAACACCAGCATTAATCCGCCCAGCCATCCGAGCAGATCGTGTTTCATGTAGACCGGAGTGTGACCGTTATTTTCATAAAGCGTTTCCGGTTCGAACTGCCAGCGAATCTTCTTCCAGGCCCCCGGCGGATGAATTTTCAGGTAGAATGCGCGTAGAGTGGCGCCATCTGAGGCGGGTGTGAGGAACAGCACCGGCAGCCATACCAGCGCCGATCCTATGGCTATTGTCACGATCCGCAGCGGGAAGGACATCTCCACGCCGCTCAGGTATACCCAGGTGCTGATCACCGTTGACGCCACCATCGCCGCGATTTCAGACCAGGCATTAACTCTCCACCAGAACCAACGCAGTATGAGTATCGGGCCGGTTCCTGCACCAAAAGCGATGATGAACTTGAAGGCTTCAGTGACGGAATCTATTCTCTGGGCGATCAACGCGGTGATAGCGATCAGGACAATCATCGAGATCTTCGCCGCGCCGATATAGTGTTTCTCCGATTTTCCGGGGGCGATCCAACGTCGATAGATGTCGTGCGTGAGGTAACTCGAGCCCCAATTGAGCTGGGTGTCGATGGTTGACATGAAGGCTGCCACCAATCCTGCCACCAGGAATCCAGTCCATGGTGATGGGAGTAAGTCCACGATCATCATTGGATATGCCATCTCATGGTCGGTGAGATTGGGATACAGGACGAGACTCGCCAGCGCGGCGATAATCCATGGCCAGGTGCGTAGCGCGTAGTGGGCGACGTTAAACCATAACGTTGCCCCGAATGCGTGCGCTTCGTTCTTGGTGGCGGACATGCGTTGGATGACTTTTCCGCCGCCGTCGGCGTTGATGTTAGCCCACCATTGGATGGATGCGTATACGATGAATCCGCCGAACGCTCCAGTCCAGAATTCCCCGCTGAATATGGAATCAGGCGGGGCGGAGGGGAGCATTTGCAGCATGTCGGGGGGTACAGCGGCGATGATGGCGTCCATGCCGCCGGCAGCGTTGACAGCGACCACCGCCAGCACAACCGCTCCGGCCAGGGCGATGATAAACTGGGCCAGATCGGTGACCACCACGCCCCAGAATCCGGCCATGAACGAGTACCCCACGGCCAATCCGGCTGCGCTAATAACACCGACCCATTTCGGCCCGCCCCAGACGGCACCTATAATTTTGGCCATCGCCAACAGAACCCAGCTCATCGCAATGGTGTTAATCGCCAGCGCCATCCATCCGGCTTTCACGATGCGCAGGATTGCGCCAGCTTTGCCGCCGTATCGGATTTCGGCGAGTTCCAAGTCGGTGACGACTTCCGCACGTCGCCACAACCTCGCTAGCAGGAAGGCGCTGAACAACCCCCCGACCGCGAACGACCACCATTGCCAGTTGAGTGAGATTCCACCTGAACGCACCAGCTGGGTCACATACAATGGAGTGTCACATGAGAAGCTGGTCGCGACCATGCTTGTCCCGGCGATCCACCAGGGTAGATTCCGGCTTGAGAGGAAATAGCTGTTGGTGTCGATGTTAGCGCGCTTGGTGAAGCGTGCCCCGATGTAGAACACGAGCAGCAGGTAGGCGACGACGACAACGATGTCAGCAGTGGTCATAGATCCCGGAAACTGTGTTCGGCCGCTTTGAGGGCATCCAATATTTGCTGGGATGATGTTGCTGAGAGAAGATCGTCACGCAGAGCCGGTTGTTGGCAGAGACGGCTGATTCGGCTTAGCACTTTGAGATGTAACGGAACATCTCCTCCAGGTGTTATGAGCAAGAAGATGAGATGCACCGGTGCTCCATCAATGGAATCAAAATTGATGCCGGCCTTTGTTCTTCCGAATCCAATGATGGGTTTGTCCAGGGATTCCAGAGTTGCATGCGGAACCGCTACGCCTTGCCCGACACCAGTTGGTAGTGCACGCTCCCTGTCAAGCACAGCTTTGATAATGCTGCTGGCTTGGAGGTTGTGAGCATCGGAGGCTTTCTTCACGAGGTTCTTGATCACCGTCTCTTTGATCTTGCTACGGAGATTGAGATCTATCGTCTCATGAGAGATGAGGTCGCTGAATCGCATGCGGTTTCTGTCCTAATTTGACATCAGCTTTAACATAGGCAAGGTACGCTGAAGTTGTGAGGTGAACAACTTCACAAGTTAATTTCGAGGGCTCGTGACCAGGGATGCAATTCTCCAAAGTCTCGATCACGATAAATGATTGAAGACATGGAGGTGTCCGACGGATCTCTTGACTTTGTTCTCACTAGATACGACATTAAAGTCTGTATTTAATAAGAGTTGTGCCGGGAATGTATTACGGGATCTGGCTGTTCCGCGCGGGTGAGTCGGTCTCGAAAATTAAGATTGCATACGCTTTCTTTTCCCTCCTTTGAGCCTTGCGGCTTCCTGGCACAAAAACTGTGTCGTTGCAAAACCATGGAGTATCAGGATGAAGCGTGTTGCGGTGTTTATCGACGGTAGTAATTTCTACAACGGTCTGCGTGACAATGTTGGTCGAATGGACGTGGACTTTCAGCAGTTCGGGAAAGTACTTGCTCAAAAAACCGGGGGTGAATTACTCAGGATCTACTACTATAATGCCAAGGTGGATGCTGAATTTGATCCTGACAACTATGAGAAGCAGCAACGGTTCATCACTCACTTGGCACATACCCAGTACCTGACATTGCGTCTTGGCAAGTTGGTTTATTATCAAGTACGTGGTGAGGATTCTACTCGCAAACATTACGCGGTTGAAAAGGGGCTGGATGTCAAGCTGGCGATTGACCTCGTGCGTCTGGCTGTAAACCGTGCCTGTGAAGTTGCGGTGATCGTGTCCGGTGACAAGGATCTCGCTGAAGTGGTCGAGTATGGCAAGGAGATGGGCCTGGAAGTAGTCAGTGCCTTCTTCCCACGCGGCCTCTCCGAACAGCTCGCGACTCATGCTGACCGGGTGATCTATTTCAATGAAGAGATGCTCAACGAGATCTTCATTGGAAAAAAGGGTGAAGATGAGGAAGAGACTAGTTCCGAATAGTTCGGATGTTTTGATATGAGTATATCTGCGCCCCATATTGGGGCGCTTTTTCGTATAGTTATTTCTGTCGTCAGATATTTATTACCTTCAGCTCAAGAACAGGTGCCCCTGCGGGCTCTGCCAGCAGGGATAAGCTATCCGGGGACACTTTGTCCTCAAAATGTCCCCGGAACCAGCACCATCCCGACTTGACGAGCAAGTCGGGGCAATCGCGTGATTGTGTTTACAGGGTAACCGGATGCCCGAAATCCCACTCCGTATCGCCTATGTAAGCCAGATTCGCTGGCCGTCCGAAATCCCGGCCGGTCCGTTCAACGCGAATTACGTGACCTCGATGGCTCGAGCTGGCGCGGAAGTACATTTAATCGTTCGCTCATCTTTGCATCCACGTGCGAAACAATATTCCGACCCTCTGGACGTGCTTCAAAAGGAATACGGTCACACTCCACCACCCGGACTACGCATTCACGTAATCCCCACCGCTGGTTGGCGGCCAGCTTCAGATCCATACCTTTTCTTCGTCCGAGCAGGTAATCTTCTGAAGAAACTCCAACGAGAGCAGGGTGTCAATGCGGTGATGTCACGTGACACGCGAGCGTTACCGCATCTCGTCCGTTGGCGGAAAGCGGGGCTGGTCGCTGTTCATGACACGCACAATTTCTATATGGATCTCAGCGCGCGTGACGATACCGGCCGTGAGACACGCTGGAAAGAGTATTCGCGTTTTGAGAACAAATGTCTGCCTAAGCTCGATGGGCTGATACCGCTTCTGGACGTTCAGGCTCAATGGTACCAGAAGTATCTCACAGGCACAGGCACAGGCACAGGCCCGTGCTTGCTTGCAAGCGCGGATAATCCAGGTGTGGCAGGCCCGTGCTTGCTTGCAAGCGCGGATAATCCAGGTGTGGCGATCCGTGCGATTCACCCTGGCTTGAACGCGACCACCCCACCGAATCCCGAACGTTTCGGTCGTAGGACTATCGGCTACGTCGGCACGCTCACCGGAATCAAGGGCTCCATGGATGTTCTGGAAGCATTCCGGGATTTGCAGATGAACGATGTCCGCCTGTTGCTTATCGGGGGACGGGGAACTCAAGAAACCGATGCCATGCGAGCTCGGATTGAGTCGCTGGGGATGACCGATGTTGCGGAAGTGACAGGTTGGCTGCCGGTGCCAGAATTGTTGAAACACTTGCGGACTGTGTCGGTGGCATTGCTTCCCCTGACCGATACTTTCTACAATCGCTATTTAACCGCTCCCTCGAAACTGTTCGATTATTTATCGCAGGCGGTTCCCGTAATCGCCTCGGATTTACCTGCTGTACGGGAGTTGGCCGGCGATGCGGCTTTGTATGTAAAGCCTGGTGATCGTGCAGATTTGACAGCTGCGATGTCGAGATTACTCGAGGATCGCGAACGATACGATCAACTCGCGGACGCCGCATATCGTCAAGCGAAGACTCTGCACTGGGATCGACGTGGGGAGGGGACAGTTGCGTTTCTCAGTGAGTTGTTGGCACGGGCAAGAAGATCGTCATCCTGACTTGCATCGTGGTTGTTTACGATGCACGAGAAGGATCTCGGTGTTAACCTCTGGATAATCCGCGCTTGACAAGTCTTCTCTCACTGGTCTTCAACATGTCATCCTGACGGATGACTTGGTCAGTTGCAAGTCATCCGAGAAGGATCTCGGTGTTAACCTCTGGATAATCCGCGCTTGACAAGTCTTCTCTCACTGGTCTTCATACATGTCATCCTGACGGATGACTTGGTCAGTTGCAAGTCTTCCGAGAAGGATCTCGTTGTTAACCTCTGGATGATCCGCGCTTGACAAGTCTTCTCTCACTGGTCTTCATACATGTCATCCTGACGGATGACTTGGTCAGTTGCAAGTCTTCCGAGAAGGATCTCGTTGTTAACCTCTGGATAATCCGCGCTTGACAAGTCTTCTCTCACTGGTCTTCATACATGTCATCCTGACGGATGACTTGGTCAGTTGCAAGTCTTCCGAGAAGGATCTCGTTGTTAACCTCTGGATAATCCGCGCTTGACAAGCACTCCACGGGCCTGATATTCTATGACGGAGTTAACTGGAACACAATAATGAGTGAAGATATCTCACATAACGACAATCCACTCGACCTGCTGCTGCACGCTTTGGCGAATCCATTGCGCCGTGAGTTAATCGAACGGTTGGCGGAGCGCGACATCAATGTCGGCGAACTCTCCGAGGGGGCGGGGGTGAGTATGCCCTCTATCTCACGGCATCTGGCGGTGCTTGAGAAGGCGGGAATGATTGTGCGTCTCAAGCGGGGCCGCAACCATATGATTTCGCTGAGATCGGGACCGTTGGGCCTTCTCACCAGCTGGTACGGCAAGATTAGCGGCGTAGAGAATGCACAGGCGGCAGAAGCTCAGGCATTGCCCTATGAACAGACAGCCGACTTTGGATCCGAACCCGTGCCAGCCGAACACATCTCTCCGCTTCTTGACGAAACCTCTGATCCTCCCGAAGCCGATTCGCTCGATCTGAGCCCTGACAGTTTGTCCGATCTGGTCAAACGATTGAAGCGCAGTTGAATCATGTACGGCAACTTTCTCCTGATTCACGCATCCCACTATCAAGGTGGGAACCGTTTGCCTGACAAGTCCGTATGCAGAGAGCCATCCATTGGATAGAGCTCGACGCAGGCCGGGCGCAGATTCTACCTTGAAAGTTATGGACAACAAAATCACTGATACAGTTGCAGAGGATTTGAATGCAGATCAGGTTCAGGAGGCTGAACGTCTCGCTGAGGCTGAGCTGATTAAAGCTGCACTCTCTGGAGATCGTGAGGCTCGAACGACCATTGTTCTGAACCATCGTGACAATGTCTACAATCTGAGCCTTAAGCTGACTGGTAATAAACAGGAAGCTGAGAGTATTCTGCAGGAAACCTTTCTGACTGTTTTCGAGAAGCTGGGTCGGTTCCGTGGAAACAGTAAACTGGGAACCTGGATTCATCGTATAGCGACAAATGCTGCGTTGATGCGTATGCGCTCACGTAAAGGCAAGCATTTTGTCCAGATTGCGGATGACGTTTCCGAATCCGAAGATGAGGCGGGTATTTTCGGGAAGATTTTACCATCTCTCGAGATGAATCCTGAGCAACTCATCTTGAACGATGAATTGAAGAACAAGTTGAATGAGGCGATTGCGTCTTTGCCGTTGAATTTGCGCACGGTATTCGTGCTCAAGGATCTGGAAGGTCTGTCGATGGCGGAGATCGCCGATGATGTGGGCAAAACAGTGTCAGCGGTCAAAGCTGATCTGCACAGAGCCCGGGTAAAATTGAGAGCGATCCTCTGCGAGTTCTCGGAAAGGTGCAAGGATGGATCTGCCCGATAAAAATCTACTGACCCCCCAGCAGCTTTGTGACATCCTCGAGGTATATCTCGGGCGGGAACGTGGTCGTGAAGAGTGTCGTCGTCTGATTGAAAAGATGAAAGATGACCCTGACTGGCGTGCGCAGATGGACACCCTGGGCACCACAGTTCGAGTTTTTCAAAAGGCTCCCTGTGAACGACCGCCGGAGGATGTCTGTTATCGTCTAATGCAAGTGCTGGATCTGGACGATTATAATAACGATTTAGACTTAAAAGAGAAGGATTCACGATGAATCGAGTGTCAATGGCAGTGCATTTGGCAGGCGTGATTCTTGGTGGTTTTCTAGGCTGGTTGTACTATTATAAAGTAGGTTGCGTCACTGGTCATTGCGCGATCTGGGCGAATCCGTGGAGGGCGATCGGTTTCGGCGGATTGCTGGGTTTCGTCGTCGCTGGTTTCATCCCGTTCAAGAAAACCCCGCGATCCAACCCTGACTCTGAATCGGCTGAATCCTGACTTCCCATCCTTAACTCATGCCCCAGACATTTATGTCTGGGATCATCCCAGTGTTAACACCGAGATCCTTCCGTCTGCGACGTCAGGATGACATGCTGTGTCATGCCCCAGACATTTATGTCTGGGATCATCCCAGGGTCAACACCGAGATCCTTCCGTCTGCGACGTCAGGATGACATGTTGTGTCATGCCCCAGACATTTATGTCTGGGATCATCCCAGTGATAACACCGAGATCCTTCCGTCTGCAACGTCAGGCTGACCAGCTGTGCCACTCCTCAGATACTTATGTATGGATGGGTAGCCCC
>CAJVXH010000002.1 GCA_913009835.1 uncultured bacterium | reverse complement strand
TTTTTTTTTTTTAATGATACGGCGACCACCGAGATCTACACTCTTTCCCTACACGACGCTCTTCCGATCTCTGTTGATATGCGCCGAGCATTTCTGATTATTATGGACGGCGTCGGCTTTGGGTCGGCGCCGGACTCCTCTCTCTACGGCGATGATGGAGCAAATACGCTCGGTCATGTCGTCGCCAAGACCGCTCCGTTGAACTTGCCAGTTCTGCAATCCCTCGGACTGGCGAACATCGCTCCACTTGAAGGTATTGAGCCCGCGAATGCACCACGTGCAATTCATGGGCTTTTGCGCGAAGAATCAGCGGGAAAAGATTCGATCACCGGACACTGGGAGCTATGCGCTGTCATTAACAAGATCCCTTTCCCGACCTACCCCGACGGATTCCCCACTGAGATAGTTGAACTGGTCAAACAGGTCAGCAACCGAGGAATACTCGGAAACATCGCTGCATCCGGAACCGAGATCATGGACTGTCTGGGCGGCGAACATCTGCGGACGGGCTCGTTAGTCCTATACACCTCAGCCGATTCCGTGCTCCAGCTCCTCGCGCACGAAGACTACGTTCCGCTCACTGAACTCTACCGCATCTGCGAAGAGGTTCGTGCTGCGCTCAAACCGCCGCATCGGGTGGGGCGAGTGATAGCCCGTCCTTTCGTGGGCGTGGAGGGAGCTTTCGAACGTACATTGAACCGCAGAGATTTCGCTGTTGAACCTGTTGCTGAGACAATTCTCGACGTCATGGTGGAGTCAGGTGTTGAGGTCTATGGGGTGGGAAAAGTCGGTACCTTGTTCGCGGGTCGAGGTTTCTCCCAGCATGAGAAAACTGGAACAAATGCCTTAGGTGTTGCGGCGACTCTGAGACGTATCCAGGGCGATGACGGGGGGCTTACGTTCACCAACCTGCCAGACTTCGACAACCTCTGGGGACATCGGAACGATCCAGAAGGCTTCGGACGAGGACTGGAGGAGTTCGACAGTGGTCTGGGCGAATGGCTGGATGATCTGCGCGAGGATGACCTGATGATCATTACCGCAGATCATGGCAATGACCCCTGCTATCCCGGCACCGATCACAGCCGGGAATACGTGCCGTTGATAGCATTGAAAGGAAGTACTCGAAAGGGTAATCCTGTAGGTATTCGTAGTTTCAGTGATGTCGCTGCGACACTCGCTGAGCATTTTGAGCTTGAATGGAATGGACCGGGTATGTCCTTTCTGCCCACATTGAACCAATCGTCCTGAATGAGGCTAAACGAATGACCAGCCTGTACATTTCTACCAAGAACAAGGATAAACTCCGCGAACTCAGGGAACTGCTCGGTGACGAGGTGGAGATCCATCATCCCGGCGATCAAGATGAGGATGTGGAGGAGATCGGCAGCACCCTCTGGGAAAATGCTCTACTCAAAGCGGAGGAAGGGTTCCGACGTACGGGAATGCTCAGCATCGCCGATGATACCGGTCTGGAAGTTGATGCACTTAACGGCGAGCCGGGTGTATATTCCTCACGCTACGCCGGCGCGGACGCGACCTACCAGGACAACGTGGACAAAATGTTGCGCGAGCTGAATGGGGTGGAAGCTGCTTCGAGAAAAGCTCGTTTCAGCTCAGTTATTTGCTGCGTCCGCGAAGGTGATGAACCACGACGCTTCGACGGCGTCCTCGAGGGAACAATCATCGAGCAGGCCCGTGGATACAACGGCTTCGGCTATGATCCGATATTCGTTCCCGAGAGTGATACACGTACCCTGGCAGAGCTATCGGCTGAAGAGAAGAACCGCATCAGCCATCGGGGACGTGCGCTGCGAGCGTTTGCCCAATGGTGGCGAACTCAAGTATAGCGACGAGATCCTTCACAAAAGCGTTCAAGAATGATGCGTTGTGCCATGCCCCAGACATTTATGTCTGGGATAATCATAAGGTCAACAACGAGATCCTTCACAAAAACGTTCAAGAATGATGCGTTGTGCCATGCCCCAGACATTTATGTCTGGGATAATCATAAGGTCAACAACGAGATCCTTCACAAAAACGTTCAGGATGACGAGCGTATCGTTCAGGATGACGAGCGTATCGTTCAGGATGACGAGCGTATCGTTCAGGATGACGACATTGACAGACGATAACACGATATCCAGCAGCCCACAAAAGCAGACGATCTACCTTGATCACAGCGCGACCACTCCAGTAGATCCTGGTGTGGCCGATGTCGTTCAACAGACCATGCTGGAGAATTGGGGCAATCCCTCAAGCAAGTACCAAGTGGGCAATGCAGCAAAGGTGGTTCTGCAAAAGGCCCGGGAACAGGTGGCAGGGTTGATCAATGCGCCCGCTGCCGACCTTTTCTTCACCTCCGGCGGAACAGAAGCGGATAACCTCGCGATCATCGGCACCATGCACGCCGCTCGTTCGGATGGACGAGGTGATCATTTCATCACTGACGCAATCGAACACAGCGCTGTTCTACATGCGGCCGAAGCGCTGGAACGTGAGGGGTTTCGGATCACAATTCTGCCAGTGAATGAGGGTGGATTCGTTGAAGCAGATTCTCTCCGAAATGCCATCACCGACGATACCGCGCTCATCAGCATCATGCAGGTGAACAACGAAATCGGCAGCATCCAACCGCTGGATAAACTGGTCGCACTGGCGAAAGAGCATGACGTCCTGTTCCACACCGACGCTGTACAAGGTTACGGAAAGATCCCACTGGACGTAGACACGCTACCAGTAGACCTGGTATCCATGAGCAGCCACAAGATCTATGGTCCGAAGGGTGTGGGAGCTCTGTATGTGCGCGATGGAGTGAAGATTGCGGCGCGACAATTCGGGGGTGGACAGGAACAGGGTTTGCGCACCGGAACCGAAAACATGCCCGGCATCGCCGGATTCGGAGCGGCGGCGGAACTGTGCGCTCAGAAAATGGTATCAGACGCCGAACGTATTAACGCTCTGCGCATCCAATTCATGGAGTGGATTGGTGAGGAAGTGGGTGGCGACCTCATCTTGAATGGCAGCCCGGAAAACCGCATCTATCTAAACCTGAATCTGCGATTCCCCGGGGTGGAAGCTGAATCACTGTTACTCGCCCTCGATCTCGATGGAATAGCCGTTTCAACGGGATCAGCCTGTAGTTCAGGAAGCACCAAACCATCGCACGTCCTCTCCGCAATAGGACTAAGCGATGAGGAAGCACATTCCAGCCTGCGTTTGACCCTCGGACGTTCGAGTGACGAAGAGAACCTTAAATACGCCGCCAGTTGCATTGGCAAGCATGTGAAGCGTTTACGTGAGATGGCAGCCTGGTGAGTGTCACCAGCAAAAAGAAGCGTGTCGGCGTGTTGATGAGTGGGGGCGTGGACAGCTCAGTCGCCGCCGCTCTATTGCTCGAAGAGGGATACGAAGTAATAGGCGTCACTCTTCAGTTGTGGGACTATGAGAGTGCCGGAAGGCGACCCGCAAATGAACGTGGATGCTGTGACATATCGCAACAGATGGACGCTCGCATCATATGTCACGAACTGGGTATCGACCACCTGGTGATTGATCTCCGTGAACCCTTCAGCAACAATGTCATCAAACCTTACGAAAATGCCTACCTGAATGGTGAAACGCCCAACCCCTGCATTGCCTGCAACACTCATCTCAAGTGGAACGAAGTGTTGAAACGAGCGCCAGTACTGGGCTTCGACTACATCGCAACCGGACACTATGCCCGCATCACTCACGATGACATTTCTGCCCCTTGCCTGGAGCGAGGGCTGGACTCGACCAAGGATCAGAGCTACGCCCTCTGGCAACTCCCGAGAGAAGCGCTGAATAAAACTTTATTCCCGTTGGGAACATGGACCAAGCACGACATCCGCAAAAAAGCGCGAGAGCTGGGATTACGCACTGCGGACAAACCAGACAGCCAGGAAGTATGCTTCATTCACGGTCGCTATGACGAACATCTGCGTACCACTCATGCAGAACGTGTAACAGAGATCGGGACCGGGGAGATCATCAACCAGGATGGGGCTGTTGTAGGCGCTCATGATGGCTTCTACTCTTTCACCATCGGCCAGCGTCGCGGGTTGAACATCTCAGATGGACATGGCCCCTATTACGTAACTGAGCTGAAGCCGGACAGTAACCGTGTCGTCATCGGTGACAAAGCCGCACTCGCCCGTTCAGGTCTTATTGCGACAGCGACGAATTGGGTCTCGTTCGATCCGCCATCAACACCTGAACCCTGCACCATCAAGATCCGATACAATGACCCTCATGGCTTCCCTGCCACTCTCCATCCGTCCACAGACGATGCGCAAACCGTTATCTTTAACGAGGCCGCACACGGTGTTTCGCCCGGACAGTCAGTCGTCTGGTACCGTGGAGATGCGGTGTGGGGTGGAGGCATTATCAGCCGTGCCCTGCGTGATTGGGAAGTCGGGAAAATGATTGAGAAAGCTGCTGAGGATGGTCGCTGATGGATAAGAAGATCACTGCACCTCGCCTGATCGAGATGAAGCGTGAAGGTATTCCGATCGCAGCATTGACAGCATACGATGCCACCTTTGCCGCGATCGAAGACAAGGCTGGTCTCGATCTCATTCTCGTAGGTGACTCAGCTGGAATGGTAATATCTGGCCGTCCGGATACCATCTCGATCACCCTAGACGAGATGATTTTTCTCACCAAGAACGTCAGCCGGGGAGTGAAGCGGGCGCTGCTGGTTGGAGATATGCCGTTTGGAATCACCCAGAAATCCACTGAGGCCTGTGTTGAGGCGTCCATTCGATTCATGAAGGAAGGCCGTGCGGAAGCGGTCAAGGTCGAAGGCGCCGGACCGGTACTCGAAGCGATCCTGCGCATGACGACCATGGGCATGCCGGTAATGGGACATCTGGGATTAACCCCCCAGAGTGTGCACGTTTTCGGCGGATGGGATCTGCGCGGGGCGAACGAGAAAGAAGCCCAACGTATCAAGGACGACGCGCTGCGCCTACAGGATGCCGGTGTATTTTCCATGGTACTCGAGAAGATCCCCGTCGAGCTGGCAAAAGAGATCAGCGAATCTCTGGAAGTTCCCACCGTTGGAATAGCTTCAGGACCGCATTGTGACGGCCAGATTCTGGTCAGCTACGATATGTTCGGTCTCGGCCCGAAAATGCGTTTCGCCCGCCGTTACCTGGATGGCAAACAACTGATCGGGGATGCGGTACGTCAATACATTGATGACATTCGCAAACACGAATTTCCCAGTGATGACGAGAGCTTCCACGCATGAGAGTGCTAGAGACCGCGCAACAGGTCCGCGAATGGGTCAAGCAACTCCATGCCGTTCACGGTTTGACCATAGGCTTCGTCCCCACCATGGGCTCCCTCCACGAAGCCCACTTGAGTCTTATCGACATTTCACGGCAAAGAACTGACAAAACCATCGTCTCTATCTTCGTCAATCCAGCGCAATTCAGTCCCGGAGAAGATTTCGACAGCTACCCGCGTGATGAAGAAGCGGATCTGGAATTATGCCGTGAACGGGGCGTGGACGCTGTATGGTTGCCAAGTGTTGATGAGATGTATCCCGAAGGATTCTCGACATACGTCGAAGTAGAAGGGTTGGACACACAGCTATGCGGGGCCAGCCGTCCCGGGCATTTCCGGGGTGTGACCACCGTCGTCAGCAAACTGTTCAACGTGGTGCAGCCGGATGTGGCAGTCTTCGGGCGAAAGGATGTTCAGCAGGCTCGCATCATTCAACGGATGACTTATGACCTGCAGTTCGGAATCGAGATCATCCTCGGGGACACTCTGCGTGAAGTAGATGGTCTGGCGATGAGCAGCCGGAACGTGCGACTCACTCCTGAACACCGGTTGGAAGCACCTGCTTTGCATCAGGCTCTGAGTGAGGCTTCAAGTCAGTTTCAAGAGGGGATCAATGAGGCGGAACGCCTTTTAGAGACGGTACGAAACAGGATAAAGCAGGACGCACCTTCCGGAAAGATAGATTACATCCAGCTGGTGGGATGGAATGATCTCCAGCCTGTGGAACATGTTGACACCAAGTCCCTCCTGGCAGTTGCGGTTCGCTTTGGAAGCGTCCGCTTGATTGATAACATCATCTTGGAGAAATAATGCCGGAAGTTCGAGAACTGGCCACAATCATCCTCGCAGCAGGTCAAGGGAAACGCATGAAATCCGATTTGCCAAAAGTGCTGCATCCCATTGGTGGCGAGCCAATGCTCTTACATGTTATCCGACAGGCAAAATCCAGCGGGGCCAAACGGATCGTGGTGATAGTCGGCCACAAACGCGAACTGGTTATCCCTGTAGTGGAACAGGCCGGAGTGGATCACGCATATCAGGATCAATTGTTGGGAACCGGACATGCCGCGATGATGTCTGAACCCGCACTGAAAGATCATGACGGGGAGATTCTGGTGCTGTCGGGAGATGTTCCACTCCTGAGCGAGGAAACGATCCGCCGAGTCGTCGAGTATCACCGTCAGAAGAAGGTCATCGCAACCGTGATTACAGCGGAAGCTCCAGATCCGACAGGATATGGGAGAGTGTTGCGAGATGACGATGGAAAGGTTGTCGCCATTCGTGAGCACAAGGACTGTAGCGACGAAGAACGTGAGATCAAGGAGATCAATTCCGGGATCTATCTCTACGATGCGAAACATCTTTTCCCGGCGCTACACGCACTGAGCAACGACAATTCACAGGGTGAATATTATCTCACTGATGTGTTTGAAGCCTTCTTCAAGAAGAATATGCCGGTCGCGGCGTGGAAGGCGGACTTCGCCGAAATCCACGGCGTGAACACGGTTCATGATCTAGAGGAAGCGGAACAGATTTGGCGTGAAAGACAGGAGTAGGCTTGATTCATTAGAGCCAGTGGGGTACTTTCCATAATGGAAATGCGGAGATCAGGATGAAACGTTTCAACATGGTTGTGGCACTGTCTGTATTGCTTTCGTTGGCAGTCGTTGATGGTCTCAACGCCCAAGCCCCGTATCGTGATACGCCACAGGGACCTTCAACTACCGAGACCCTTCGGCAGCCGACCATTCAATCGGGCCTGACAGGTTTGCTTGACCCTTCACGTTTCAACATGGGCCATTCCATTGGATTTGGATACGGCAGCGCAGGCGGGCAGGGTGTTTCCCAGGGTTATTACATGAACACCCTGAGCTATCGCTTCAACGCACCCGTCATGCTGCAACTGCGAACGGGCGTAACAAATAATCCGTTCGCCGCATCGGGGGGGATGACCCAACCCGGACAGAGTGCTCTATCATCCATGTTCAACAACGCTGAGTTTTTCGGTGGTGCTGACCTGATCTGGAAACCTCGGGACAACATGAGAATTCAGATCAGTGTAGATCGTATTCCGGCGGGAATGGGTGGTTATCGCAACTACTATAATCCGTGGGGCAGAGGCTACATGTTCAGTGATTTTGGCTACAATTCCGGGTACAAATTCGATAGACGATTTTACGTTCCGTCCGGGCATTGATCGGATAGTCGTTGGATAGATTTGCTAATTGGTTTGGCTGAGGGGAGGGCCGGACGCGGATGAATCGCATACCGGCGAGTTCAAACAAGCGGACGACGAGAGACTTGGAAAAGCGGGTAAGCACCTTGACCTGGTTGGTCGTGGCGCAGCTCGTTTTGTTGCTCGTGTTGTTCGGATTCGAGTTATTCGATGATGGCAGCTTCAAGTTCGGATCATCCGAAGGGGAAGCAACCCAGGAAACCACAATGGTCGACTCTGATGAGGATGCGGCTGATGTTGAACTAGGGTTCGTCGAGGATGCTGTCCTGAACAGCGAATCCATGCCACCGGAAGCCATCCCGACACGTCCAGTACGTGTAGAAATTCTAAACGGATGCGGGCTCACCGGGCTTGCGGGACAATACGCGACAGTCCTGCGTGACCAGGGTTATGACGTGCGAGATACACGTAACGCGCCCAATCACAACTACGAAGAGAGCTGGATTATCGACAGAAATACCATACCGGGCGTCGGATTACGCCTGGCCGCTACCCTCGGGATCGATTCTACGCATGTGACTGATGAACCGAACCCCCAACTTGTGGATGTTGACTTGACGCTGATCCTTGGCAGTGACCATCAATCACTTAACCTCCAGCCCTGACATTGGATTCCCAACAACTCGCCCGCAAGATTGCGGAAATGGCACTGGCAAAGCAGGCTGAGGATATCTTAATCCTCGATCTGCGAAAGCTGACTACCCTGGCGGACTTCTTTGTCATCGCCACGGGGAGCGTTGATGTGCACACTCGCGCTATTGTCGATCACGTCGAAAGATCTCTACGCAAAGAGGAAGAGTCCATCCGTCCCATTAGTGTTGAAGGACGGACTCACCTATCCTGGGTGCTGATGGATTTAGGAGACGTGGTGTTGCACGTGTTTCAGAAGGAAGCACGCGATTACTACCGGTTGGAACAACTCTGGGGAGATGCTCCCACGGAGCGAGTTCAGGATCCGGAGTAGACTGAACTCTAATCCCTATCCCACAGTAGACCGAGACGATCATGAATCTTAAGGAACGGCTGACCGACGTCCTGCAGCCCATTCTAGGCTCTGATATTCCCGTAATATGGTCGGTGCCGAAACGTTCTGAACAAGGCGACCTATCGACCAACGCTGCCATGATTGCCTCAAAACGACTGGGCAGGAATCCTCGTGAGTTTGCCCAGGAGTTGGTTGATATTATCGACCCGGAAGCATTTGGCCTGGAGAAGCTCGAAGTTGCCGGGCCGGGGTTTGTGAATGTCTGGATCGGCCCCGGATACTACCACGGCGTTGTTCGCCAGATTCTCGAGCGAGGTTCAGAATACGGCAGCTCCAGCACGGGTAATGGTCAGCGGGTCATCGTCGAGTTCGTCAGCGCAAACCCCACCGGACCATTGAACATCGTCAGCGCCAGGGCTGCGGCTATTGGTGACAGCCTCGTTCGGGTGATGCGCAAGGCTGGTTATGATGCCATGGCAGAGTTCTACGTGAATGATGCTGGACGTCAGATAAGAAGGCTCGGTGAGTCGATAATTGCCAGGGCAAAGGGAGAGGAAGTGCCCGATGACGGCTATCATGGCGAATATGTGAAGGATATCGCAAAAGCGCTTGATACTGTCCGTCTTTATGTTGAGATGGAAGACCTCGCTCAACATCTAGCAGGTAAATTGCCTGACCCAAGTCTAGAGGGGCTGGGGAAACTTGCGGCTGGGCTGATTACTGTTGAACAAAGCGAGACTTTATCGAGGTACAGAGTACACTTTGACCGCTGGTTCAAGGAATCTGAGCTGCATGATGGTGGCGATCCGCAGAAGGCGCTGGATAGACTCCGTGAATTGAACGCTGTCTACGAAAAAGACGATGCGGTCTGGTTCAAAGGGTCTGAGTTCGGTGATGAAGAAGACCGGGTTATCATTACCAGCGAAGGTCGGCCGACATATCTGTTGCCCGACATCGCCTATCATCTGAACAAGGCCGATCGCTGTGACATTGCCATTGATCTGCTCGGGCCTGATCACCACGATTATGTGAATCGGATGCAGGCCGCGCTGAAAGCGCTTGGGCATGAGGATTTTCTCAGCGTCCTGATCGTTCAGCAGGTTCATCTGCTGAGGGATGGCGAACGGGTCAAGATGTCGAAACGAGCCGGGCAGATGGTCACCCTAAGCGAGTTGCTGGATGAGGTGGGCGTGGATGTTACACGCTATTTCTTCCTCCAGCGCAAGACCTCCACACCCCTGGATTTTGACCTTGATCTTGCACTCGAACAGAGCGATCAAAACCCCGTTTATTACGTGCAATACGCTCACACCAGAACCCGTGGTATCCTGCGTCAGGAAGGTGCACCCAAACCGGATCTGAACACTGAACTCTCTCCTCTGACTGCTCCCGAGGAGCTTGAGCTTATTAAGATTCTCGAGCAATTTTCCGAGACTATAGCCCGTTCAGCAGAGGCGCATGAACCGCAACGTCTAGTCGGATATCTCGAGGAAATTGCCAATCGACTTCACAAATTCTACGGTGCCTGCCGGGTTATCGGTGAAGACGAAGCCGTTTCAAACGCGCGGGCTGCACTAGTGCTGGCAACTGGTATCGTGTTGAAAGAGGGGCTGCATCTACTCGGTGTAGAAGCCCCGGAACGTATGTAGGAACAAACTGTTGCTAAAGTCGATGGTTACGACAGTATGCAACGTGTGTCATTCCGAACGAAGCGAAGCGCAGTGAGGAAGGTCCAGCTATTCCAACAGTTTGATAAGTTCGATCTTTTTCAGCCGTCAAACAGACAACGGCTTCAAAATGACTTACTACGCCAAGGCGAGGTTGGTCAGTACACTGTGTAGGAAAACAACATGGCTACTCAGACAAAACCAGTTCTCGTCGTCGGTTCGGCGGCCCTGGACACTATTCACACGCCGGTCGGTTCGGTGGATGACGCACTGGGCGGATCTTGCTTCTATTTCTCGACGGCAGCAAGCCTTTTCACCCCGGTGCGAATGGTGGCGGTGATCGGCGCAGATTTCCCTCGCAAGTTGATTGATTTCCTGAATGATCGTGATGTTGATCTGTCCGGGCTGATGGTTGAACCTGGCGAGACCTTCCGCTGGGGTGGAAAATATTTTGATGATCCGAACAAGCGCGAGACCCTTTTCACAAAACTGGGTGTCTTCGAAAATTTTCAGCCGAAGATTCCGGGCCATTTTCGTGATACGCCAATCGTATTCCTCGGCAACATTCATCCCGATTTACAGATCAGCGTGCTCGACCAGATCAGCAAGCCCGAGCTGGTAATCCTGGACACCATGAATTTCTGGATCAGCGGTACTCCAGACCGTCTCAAGGAAGTCATATCACGGGTTGATGCGTTGCTGGTCAACGATGAGGAAGCGACCGAGCTCACTGGAAAGATAAACTTGTTCGAAGCCGCGGATGCGTTGCTTGACATGGATTTACAGGCTGTCGTAGTGAAGAAGGGGCAGCACGGCGCAATTCTCTTCCGTGAAGGTATGCCGCCATTTTTTGCACCGGCCTATCCTGTTCGCAATGTGAAAGATCCCACCGGCGCAGGCGATACTTTTGCAGGTGGTTTTATAGGATATCTGGCTAATCATGACCTCGCCGATGACAATGTCTGGCGTCAAGCTATCATTTACGGAACGGCAGTAGCATCAGCATCGGTAGAGGATTTTTCGCTGGATCGTTTGAAAAATGTGAATATGGATGAGTTAGAAGTCCGTGTGGATGAGCTTCGATCGATGACAAGGTTCTGAGATGGATGACCCGCGCGGTTTGCGTTGGGATGGTGAAGATTTCGAATTCATCGAGCAAACCCTGTTGCCACATGAAGAGAAGTGGATTCGCACCAAGGATTGGCGCGTGGTGGTAGACGCGATCAAACGTCTGGCAATCCGTGGCGCCCCCGCGATAGGTGTTGCAGGCGCATGCTCGGTGGTCCTGGCTAAACGCTGCAGTGCTGACAAAATTGAGTTTGAGCAGGCTGTTGAGGCAATCGAACACGCGCGTCCCACAGCTGTAAACCTCGCCTGGGCAGTGAACCGTCTACGTGATCGGATCAGGGATATTGGCGAAGATGAAGAGGTGCTTCGCAGACTCGTCGAAGAAGCGACTGCGATTGCGAATGAAGACGCCCGGATGTGTGACCAGATGGTGGAGCATGGTCTCGAGCTCATTCCGGACGGAGCGAGTGTACTGACTCATTGTAACACCGGAGCCTTGGTCTCGTATGGAATCGGGACAGCGCTGGGTGTCGTACGCCGGGCGCATGAAGCAGGAAAGTTGAAGCATGTGTATGCCTGCGAGGCCAGACCGTTGGGTCAGGGCGCACGATTGACCATGTGGGAGCTGGACAAGCTGGACATCCCGGGTACCTTGCTCTGCGATGGCGCGGTTGGATCATTGATGCAGGCAGGCCGAGTGGATCTGGTGTTGCTGGGGGCGGATCGTATAGCTGCGAATGGTGATACAGCGAATAAGATCGGTACTTTTCAGCTGGCGGTGCTGGCGAAAAGATTCGGGATCCCATTTTATGTAGCCGCACCGAGTTCAACATTTGACCTGAACGCGCCGGACGGAACATCCATCCCGATTGAAGAACGAGACGCCGACGAAGTTCGAAATTATAGAGGCTCGCAGATCAGTCTGCCCGGAGTAAAAGCGTACAATCCGGCATTCGATGTTACACCTGTGGAGCTGATAAATGCGTTCATTCGCGAGGATGGGATCTTTATCCCCCCATGCGAGTTCCCGGTGCGGAGGCCTTGACAGGTTTTCATCAAGCCGGATATATTCGCTTATCTTAAGATACTGTTGACAACGTAAGTGTAGCCGTCTTTGAAAACGGCAAAAGTGGAGAGGGGATCATGCGTATTCAATGGGGTCGTTTTGCGATTTCTGTCACGTTCATCGTTCTGCTGGCTGTGACCATGGTCGGCTGTCAGAGCACTTCAGTGCGTTCTGCCAAAATCTACATGCAGCAGGATGATCCTGAGAACGCCAAGGAAGTACTGTTGGAGGGAGCAAAGTACAGTCCTGAAGATCCGGAACTGTGGTATATCCTGGGCAAGGTATACGCTGAGTTGGATGAATGGGCCGAGATGGATGCCGCTTTCAACAAGGCAAATGAACTGACCTCCAAGTACAGCGACGACATCAAAGTCACCCGCTACGAAAACTGGCGCATGAAGTTTAATGCGGCAGTAACACCATTTAATGATGGTGATTACGAAGCGGTTATCGAAATCCTGCAAACTGCGCTGGTGATCAAACCGAACGACATGGAAACACACAAGCGCCTGGGCACATCTTATCTCCAGATAGGGCAATTTGGACTCGCGGAAGAACATCTGCTGGCCGCCATCGCGGCGGAAGAGGATGCACAGGATTTATCCACACGGCGTAACCTGCTCCTGCTCTATTGGCAGCAGGAAGATTATGACAAGGTCATCAAGATTGCTGATGAGATGCTGGCGATGGATGCCTACAATGGCGAGCTGGACGAAGAGACTAACGCGCTCAAGAGCGACACTATTCAGAAGAAAGCGCTCTCTTTACAACAGCTGAATCGCACCGATGATGCGATCGCGACCTGGACAGATGCCATTGCCAGTGATCCGAACAATGCCGACTTCTATTTCAACAAGGCGTTGCTGCTCCACTCTGCTGAACGTTTCGCGGAGGCAGCCGTAGCGTATCGCAAGTCGATTGAGCTGAACCCGGATGACAATGAGGCGAGAATAAACGCTGCCCGAGCCATGCTGGGAGGCGAACAGTATCAATCCATCGTTGACGTTCTCGAACCCTGGTTGTTCCCCGGTGGATCTGTTGCTGATGACGTAGTCGTTTCGGATCAGATGGACCCCTATATGCTCTTGAGAGCAGCTTACTTGAACCTGGGCATGGATAACAAAGCTGATATCCTTGCCAGGATTCTTGTGAGATTGCAAGAGCAGGGAAGATAAGAATTCCTGATTTACAGTTGCATAGCAGCGAGACGGGGCAATTTCGTTCGTCTCGCTGTTACGTGCATTGAAGTAAGATGAAGGCGTACCCATGCCGGAAGAGTTCGGACAATATGTCGCAACAAATACCCCATAGTAGCCAGGCTGGTTCAGACATGATAAGCGACGAACGGCTGACTCAAGAAGTGCTGTCTCATTCTGAGAAAATGCCGTGTCATATCGCTTTCATCATGGATGGAAATGGTCGCTGGGCTAAAAAACGTGGTATGGCTCGCCTGCTGGGACACCGGGAAGGGGTTAGATCAGTTCGTGAAATGGTGGAAGCTGGGGTAGAACTGGGCGTAGAAGCAATGACCTTTTTCACCTTCTCCAAGGAAAATTGGAAACGCCCGAAAGTGGAAGTATCGGCTTTGATGCAGCTACTAGTCTCCACTATCCGCAAGGAAGTCAAGGATCTTGATTCCAACAACGTCACCTTGAGAACAATCGGTTGTCTCGAGGATCTCCCCGATTTTCCTCATCGTGAGCTCGAAGCTGCGATAGAAAAATTGTCACATAACGATGGGCTCATCCTCACTCTCGCTATCAGCTATTCAGGACGTCAGGACATCGTTCGTGGTGTCAATAGATTGCTGGCGAAGGGTGTGAAAGATATAAATGAGCAGAATCTCGCCGCCGAACTCGACACCAGGGATTTGCCTGACCCAGATTTGCTTATCAGAACTTCCGGCGAGAATCGAATCAGTAACTTCCTGATCTGGCAGCTAGCCTATTCCGAACTGTATATCACTCCGACTTATTGGCCAGATTTTCGCCGACGCCAGCTATTGGAAGCGATTTCCGACTATCAGCATAGAGAACGTCGGTTTGGATGCACCAGCGAGCAGCTGGTGGAATCATGAGTCCTACCTCTGGAATTATCGAGAATCTGCAAAAGGAACTCGGCTCAATCGTGTTGCCGGATGTGGAGTTTCCTACCGTAGTACCAGACTCCATCGAAAATGTCGTTAAGGTTGTCAACTGGTGCCGTGTTAACTCTTGGCGCATGCTTATCGCAGGACGCGGGCACACATTTTCAGAAGATCATCACGTACCTGATGGCGTATTAACCGTCCTTACCTTGAAACGCAATAGAATGACCGAGGCCAACCCCGCTGATCTCGCAATTGAGATGGAGACGGGGATGTCGGTTGACGTTGTCAGAGAAGTCGTCGAACAGGCTGGCTTGATCCTCGAACGTTGGCCTGAGGACTACCCAGGTACTGTTGGTGGACTGCTTTGCGGGTCACGTGGCACCGAATACCGAGGTATGCTGCTCGGAAGTACTTTCGTTGATGGAACAGGGCGTATTCTGAGTCTGGGCGGAGCAATTCGCAAGGATGTGAGCGGCTTTGACGCCAGCAGCGTGTTGCTGGGCAGCCGTGGTGCGATTGCCTGGTTGGATAGAGTTGTTCTGAGATTGAAACCCGATTCTTCAGCACCGGTGGAACGAGTTTCATTTCCACCAAGTACACTGCCAAAGGAATTCTCCGGGCTGCACCGGCAGATCGCAGCAGCATTCGACCCGGATGATGTGTTCTTCAAGCCGAAAGGCTGAAGTCCATGGTACGTCGTCCATGGATCATTCTCGTGAGCCTGATCCTTCTGTTCGTCGCGTTCGCGGGGCTGGTTACTTTCCGCTACCTCAACCGTTCAAATGTCCTCCGGGACAGGATCCTCGCCGAACTGTCCCCAATCGACGGAGATTTTGAGATCGGTCGTGCGAGTTTGCAACCAAACAACCTGATACTCCACAGATTTGCCTTCCATTCTCCCGACTCAACTCTCCATATAACCATTGACAGAATCAGCATTCGCGTAGCTGTAAGCAAACTGATTCAGCATTCCGGAGATCTGCTGGGCGTGGTTGAAAGTGTTTCACTCGAGGAACCGAGAATTATCTTCACTCCAGATCGCAAAATCGAGATGTATAAGGACGAGGAAGATTCTACTGAAACCGGTTTTGACCTCAGAAGACTCTCCAACCTTAAGCGCCTCATCATGCTGGATGGTTCATTTTCTATCGTAACTGGAGCGGATGACAGGTGGATTTCCATTAGCGGCATTGAAGGATGGGTAAACTCAACCGATGATGACCGATTAAACTTGACTCTAAGCGCATCCGTTACCGGCGATTCATTACGACAGATAAATGCCCGGGGATCAGGTTCGCTGGATGACGGATCAATGTCAGTTCGTCTTGACATGGATAAACTGGATATCGGAAATATTGAATTACCCCAATCTTCACCACTATATGATTTAAAGGGCTCATTAGAACTACACGCCGATGCCACTATTGATACCACTGGCTGGGATGCCAACGCCAACTGGAGATTATCCGACGCCAAGGTAATGATCGATGAGAGTGGGGGACTGAATATCGATCAAGTCAACCTGTCAGGTCTGCTCGAGAATAAAACCGCCACATTCGATGGATCTGTGCGCTTTGAAGGAGATGACGCAGATGTCCATGGAGCACTCGATCTGGACAGTCTCATCCTTAGAGGATCGACAGAAATTCCGGTCGTTCACATTGGGCATCACCTGAAGACCTTCGCCAATCTCAAGGAAGAGCATCAACCCCAAGGTACTGTCTCTACCATCGGTGAGATGACCATTGATCTCAAAACGGGTCGAATGGATCTGAACGCAGTAGCAACCGGTGATGAACTTGGATCTCCGGTTGGACCATTTCGTGACATAGTCATGGCGTATTCCTGGGACAATCAGAGGTGGGAGCTACGTTTCGACTCACTGGCGACTAACTGGTATGGTTTGGAATTAAACGGAAATGGACGGTTTCGTCCTTCCGAAGATGTTGACTTCAGCGTATTTGCTGATTATTCCGGACAAGGTGAACTGTGGAATTTGCCGGAGTGGGCTGAGCCAGTTACCAGCAAGCACGCTGAAGGCAAGGTGACAATTAATCAGTATCCGGATGAAGGGTTCGTCATCAGTTCACAAGCGCACGTGCGAGACAGAAGTGATCCGGCATTCGGTGAATTCAAGGGACGATACAGCCGCTACGGTTATGATGCCAGCCTCGACCTGTTTTCAATGCAGAAGCCGGACGCGCATCTGAATTTGAGACAATTGGGTGATGAACCAATCAGAATCGAAACCAGTCAACCACAGCTGGTATCAGGTTGGTGGGATGAAAAGTATCAGGCGCCAGATTGGATCAATGATCTGGATATCTTTGTCACCGCAAATCTGGATCATGACACCCTTGCTACCCTGGCGACGATCAGAAATCAAGCGACCAATATCTCGTTGAAAGTCGCCGGGGAGTCAGTATTCGATTCAACTTCGCAGATTTCTGCCCTGGCTGGCTATCAGCTCAATTATGATGACGAATGTGTGGGGAATGGCAGCGTTGACGCTGTATACGAAGACGGCACCCTTCGTCTCAATCAAGCGAGTTTCATGGATGTTCTCACCGTCAATGGAGAAATCGATTTCGATGCGCAGATGATTCAAGAGATGATCATGCGGATTGAAAGGATGGATCTGGCGGATCTGTTGCCTGTCTCAATGGAATCAGAATTTAAGCAAATCGGTGGGATTGTCAGCGGACGGTTCAATATGAGCGGACCGTTTAATAGTCCTGATATTGACTCGCATTTCGAGCTCTCGGAAGGGCAGTACGGCGAGCTATCTGATTACTGGGGTCTGTTGACGCTCAATACAGAAAGAGGAAAGGTCAACATCCAACAGGGTGCATTTGGACGGAAGAGCACCACATTGTTCACCCTGATCGGCGGCTATGATATAGAAGAGGATAGTCTGGGACTGAACATAGAATCACCCAGTTCAGATGCCAACGTTATCATGACCACAATGACCGGACAAAAGGATTTACTGACCGGGGATGCAAATCTTCGCGGATTCGTTCATGGGTCGTTGAGTCGACCTTCGTGGCTGGCTGAACTGGATATGAACGTTGGAACCCTCGCTGGAATTGAATTTGAAAAGATCCACGCTCGACTTCATGGAGTCAGCTCTGAACGATTGGGACATGTTGTCTACGTTGATACAGCATCCTTATCCAGACCTGACTATTACGAGTTGACAATCTCCGGTGCTGTACCGCTGGATCGAGGCGCTGGTGAGCTGGATATCTCGCTCGAAGGAGATATTCTGGGAATATTTCCGCAAACATCCGATTTCATCATCGATGCTTCAGGACGAGGTCTTCTCGATTGGTCAACAACCATAGTTGCCGGCAAACCCGTTGCAGCCAGAGGTCAATTGACAGTTGAACATGGCCGAGTGGAATTTGCTGACGTTTTTCCCGAAATGACTAACTTGGATGTGGACATAACCATAGACAGCGACGGTCTGGTCAACATCCGGCAAGCACAGGGTATTTTTCAAAATGAGTACGCTTTTGCAGTAAGCAATTTGCCCGGAGAGGATTCAGATTCCACCAGGCAGGCTATACGTTTCAGATCGCCGGAGATAGATTTAGGCGTGCTTAAAATGCGAACTCTCGATGACGAGGGAATACCATTCAGGTTACCAGGAATCAATACTACGGAACAATACTCGCGATTGGCAGTGAGCGGGAAACATGATGATTGGCTAACTATTGCCGGACCCGCAGACAGCTTGTTCATTGATGGGCAATTGCGCCTGCTAAGCTCAGTCTTCACCTATCCACCGATAGTCGAGGAGAATCAAGTCGACATTTTGAGTGCCATCCTCCCCAGAGAAGCCTTGTTCCTCGGAGAAAATAATACCAGTACGGTTACAGAGACCCCAGCGTTCATTAACAACGCTCGATGGGATGTGCAAGCCAGTATCGGGAATGATGTAAAGTATGAACGGATCGTGAAAGGACTGGAGAACGCTCCATTTCTCGAAACTTTCTCGGAGTTTCTGGGACAAATTGAGCTGGATGTTGACTTGGAGCCTACGGACCCGGATTTCCCGATCAATGTGACCGGTGTAATCGCTGATTCTACATTCCGCATGAATGGGACCATTGTCAGCTCTACCGGTCGGATCGAATTCCTGGACATGCTGTTCTCAATGGATCGCGCGGAAATCGTGTTTGATCAAACCTCTGTCTACCCGGTGGTGAGTGCACGGGCTGTGGCGAACGTTGCGAAACAGGATTTCACCCGCCAGATGTATCTCACACTCTACGTCATTGACCCGGTCACAGGCGAGCGGCGACAGCGAGGTCGCTGGGGGGAGATCACTTTTGTCCTCGAGGATGAGGCCGGTTCAAGCCAGGAAGAGGTGCTCAGCGCCATGGGGGTCGGTATCTCTGACCTCCAAGGCCTGCAAAACCGGGTGATAACATCTGGAGCTGGAGGACTTGACAGGGCGATGGCCAGACGTTGGCTCGGTCCGGTTGAGCGAGACGCGGCTGAATTCCTGGGCTTGGATATCGTACAATTCAGACCACAATTAGCCACCAACCTGGTGGGACCCAAACCTACGGACATTTTCTACAACACTACCGAGGAAGATCAACGTACCGCCGCAAACACGGGCAGTCGCAACCTGTTCCGCGCGAGCAGAGTGGTGTTGGGAAAGTTTATGGACAGAAACACCTATATCTCATATACCGGCCAATTCGGCGAAGAAGCGAGATATGCGAGTGTTGAAGATATCCAACTCGGAAGATTGGGCTTGCTCCAGAAATGGAATCTGGAATATCGGATTCAGCCCATCTCACCTAACTTCGTAATCGAATTTGGATGGGAGTATGAGAGTGTGGAAGATCAGAACAACCGTTCCGCCCGGATGAAATATTCGGTTGTCTTCGACATTATGCAACTGGATGCGCGTCAACTTTGGCGCCAGGCTTTCTACAATTAGGAGGTAGAGGAGAGCAGGGATTATGGGGAAACAGCCCCATGAGCACGCTTGTCTCGTCCGATACCCACTTGTACATTCCGGTTTTCCAGAAAGCGTAGAAACCGTCATGCAAAAATGCAGTCTCAGCTACATTGCGATTCTACTCACGGTGGTGTGCCTGCTACCCCTCGTTTCGACTCTTCATGCTCAAGAAACCCAGAGCATAAAAGTTATGGGGGTGAGAGTAGAGGGAACTACTACCGCTGATCCAGGCCTGATCCTGGCAAACTCCGGGCTCATTGTCGGGAAAGAAATTACCGGCGACGATATTCAGAGTGCCATCAGGCGCATCTGGAGACTCGATTTGTTTCGCAGCATCGAACTCCTGCTCGAACGCGAAGTGGCGGGAGGTGGTTTCTTCCTCATTAAAGTTGAGGAGTATCCCCGCATCGGCTCAATTGAGGTTAGTGGGAACCGCAAGATCAAAGATGATGATGCGCTCGAAATCCTGGAGCTGTATCGTGGGCAGGTGATGCGACCAGCACGTCTGCAAGCTGCCAAAAAACGTCTTATCGCTGAGTACAGGGATAAGGGCTACTTGCTTGCGGAAGTGGAAATCGAGATCGAAGACACCGACGAAGATATGCGCAAAGCCGTGGTCTTCAACGTGAGCGAAGGTCGCAAGGTCCGCATTAATGATATCAACATTGTAGGAAATGACGCGTTCTCAGACAAAGCGTTGCGCAAGCGGATGAAGGAAACAAAGCAGCGCGGCTGGTGGATTATGAGCTGGTTCCGTCCGGGAGAATTCGAATCCATCGAATATGACAACGACCGTGAAAACATTCTCACCTTTTACCGTAACAACGGTTATCGTGACGCTTCAATTGTCAGTGATTCCATCTCATACAGCGATGACTTGAAGCGCCTGAATATCTGGCTGGAGATAGATGAGGGAGCCCAGTACTATTTTGGTGATGTGTCCTTCGAAGGCAACACCATTTTCTCAGATGAAATAATGATGTCACGCCTGGCATTCAAACCAGGAGATGTGTACAGCGAAGAAAAACTCGATCTGACCGTTGCGGAAAGGCTGGGAAACCTCTACTACGACCGTGGATATATCTATTCCAGCATCACCCCGACATTGATTCCGATTGCCAGTGACACCCTGAAAGTGAAAATCAACGTTTACGAAGGCAATCAGTTCACCATTCGCAAAATAAACATTCTGGGAAATACCAAAACCAGGGAAAAGGTGATTCGTCGTGAGATGGTGTTGTTCCCGGGCGAAACTTTTGACGTGTCCCTGCTGCGCCGTTCAGTGCGTGAACTCACTATCCTCAATTACTTCGGCAACGTCATTCCCGATGTTCAGCCGGTGAACGATAGCCAGGTAGACCTCTACGTTGACGTTGAAGAGAAACCTACTGATCAGGCTAATGTGTCGGCAGGCTACAGCGAGCGAGACGGAGTCATCGGTGCTATTGGCTTCTCCATGCCGAACTTCATGGGATATGGTCAACGGGTGAGTCTTGATTGGAACTTCGGAAGCATTTACCGGAGTTTTTCAATCAGTTTCACCGAACCCTGGATGTTTGACACCCCAACCCTGGGTGGATTCAGCTTCTACGATTTACGTCGCGGTGGCACATTTTACGGCTACGACGAACATGTAACCGGTGGTAGCGTGCGTATCGGTCGCCGTTTCCGCTGGCCGGACGATTATACTCGTGGTGATTGGATTTATCGAGTTGACCGTTCTTTCTACGATGATTTTTCAGAGGCATTTCTGGCGTCGAACCCACGTGGTCTGAGCGAGGGCAAAGCCCGTTGGAGCAGTGGGGTGACAGCTATTTTCACACGTGACAGCCGCGACAACCCTGAATTCCCGACACGTGGCAGCGTGTTCTCAGTCTCGCATGAATTGGCGGGTACGATTTTCGGCGGGGATGACGAGTACCTGAAGCAACGGTTCAGTGGAGAATGGTACACCCCCTTATACGGAAAGCTGGTCCTGTATTCCCATTCATTGTTTGGGTTACTCTATGATCTGGGGAATGATGAAAATGTACCTTACATCGATTACTTCTTCATGGGCGGTAGCGGCATCAGTTTTGGCGAGTCCATGCGTGGATACGAGGAGGGTGACGTAGGACCACAAAGAGGTGGCTTCCCAGTCGGTGGTCAGAGTATGTTCAAGCAGACGTTTGAAGTACGTTTACCGGTGATTCCCAGCCCGACAGTCTTTTTGCTCGCATTTGCGGAAGCTGGCAATACCTGGGAAACCAGACATCAGACGAACCTGAATGACTTGCGCAGGTCGGCAGGCTTGGGAGTTCGTTTATATATGCCGTTCATTGGTCTGATCGGTCTCGATTATGGCTACGGGTTCGATTATGTCGATTCAGATGGCCGTCGTGATGGGGAGTGGGTACCTCACTTCCAATTCGGCCGGACCTTCTAACACGATTTTACAAACACTGAGGTTATTGATGAGAACGTGGACCGCCCCGATGGCGACACTTCTGATTATCGTGCTGGCATTTGCCGGGACAGTCTCCGCTAAAGATGCCAAGGTTGGAATAATAATCTCCGACCGCATCCTCAATGAGTACACTGAAGCGCAGGACGCGCAGCAGATTCTTGAGGAAGAGATAACTGAGTGGCAGAGGCAGGCAACGGAGATGGAAGAAGAATTGCAAGCCCTGGACACTGAACTGTCTGAAGGTTCAATGTTCTACAGCGAGGAGAAGAAAGCCGAGGTCGAGAAGAAATTCCAGAACAAAATGTTGGAGTATCGTGAGTTCCAAGCGAATATCGAGCGTAAAGCAATGCAACGCAACCAGGAACTGTTCGCTCCGATCAACGATAAAATTCAGCAGGTGATTGATAAGATCGCCCAGGAAGATGGTTATGATATCATCCTTGACGCCGTTGGCACTGCAATAGCCTACGCCGATCCAGAACTCGATATCACTGACATCATCCTCGAAGAGCTGAAGAAGACGGAATGATAATGATTTCAGCGGGAAAACTGGCTGAGATACTGAAAGCCGAACTGGTAGGCGACGACTCGCTTGAACTCACTGCGGTGAGCAAGATCGAGGAGGCCACAAGTGACGAGATCTCTTTCATAGCCAATAGCGCCTATTTCAAGCACCTCCCCGAATCTGAGGCGGGAGCGGTGATCCTCGATCATATACCGGATGGGGAAGAGGGTAAGCGGACCTACCTCATTACCCCGGAACCCTACCGGGCCTTTCTCGCTACCCTGCACCATTTTCATCCGACGTTGGATCATTCGACTCCGGGTATTCACAAAAGTGCTGATGTTGCTCCTGACGTGCAGATCGCCGAAGGGGTTACAATCGGTCCGATGTGTGTGGTTGAATCCGGGGTTATAATTGGCAAACATTCCATACTCCGTGCACAGTGTTTTGTTGGTCGGGGGACGACGGTTGGAGAGGATTGCCTGTTCCACAGCCGGGTGTCAGTACGCGAGAGTTGCATCATCGGCAACCGTGTGATTATTCAGGACGGTGCAGTTGTCGGATCGGATGGCTTTGGCTTCGCACCCGGAGAAGAGGGATATACCAAGATCCCCCAGGTAGGAAATGTTATCCTCGAGGATGATGTCGAAATTGGGGCGAACACCACCATAGATCGTGCCACTCTCGGGAAGACGATTATTCGTCAGGGTGTCAAGCTGGATAATCTCATCCAAATTGCACACAATGTTGAAATAGGGAAGAACACGGTTTTCGCCGCCCAAGTTGGTATTGCCGGCTCATCCAAAGTAGGTGCAAATTCAATGTTCGGCGGACAAGTGGGCATGGCCGGACATATTCGTCTGAGTGACGGTATCATGGTAGCTGCCCAGTCTGGAATACACAAAGATCCAGGCGCGAAATCCATTATCGGCGGCACACCGGCAGTTGAAATCCATGAGTGGCAGAGATCTTTTGCCGCAATCCGGAAATTACCAGATGCTCTGAAGAGGCTCAGGAAGCTGGAGGATAAGGGCGACTGAGTCACTGACAGCGAAGGGGATTCCTTGCTAAAGAATCAACGCACTATTGGGAAAGAAGTCACAATCGAAGGTACCGGTCTGCACACAGGTGTCAAGACACGAATGACCTTCAAACCGTCCCCAGCCGGGTCCGGATATTGGTTCGAACGTACTGACATTGATGGCAATCCGCGTATCAAAGCGGATATTGACCATGTTACAGATATCTCCCGTGGAACCACGATTACCCAGGGTGAGGTCAAGGTTCATACGGTCGAACACGTTCTATCCGCGCTCGCCGGCTTGGAGATAGACAACTGCGTCGTTGAGCTCGACGGCATCGAGCCGCCAGTTGTTGATGGCAGCTCACGTCCGTTCGTGGATGCGTTGCTCGAAGCGGGCATTGTAGAACAGGATGCACCTAAAGAATATCTCGAGATCAACAAAACCCTGATATTTCACGATGAAGAGAAGGGTGTTGACCTGGTTATTGTGCCTTCCGATGAGTTCCGCATCACTTACATGGTCGACTATCGCAATCCGGCACTCGGCACTCAGTACACCTCCATGTACAGCTTGCAGGAAGAATACAAAGACGAGTTTTCTGAGGCACGAACTTTTGCGTTCTTGAGCGAGATTGAGGAATTGAAGAGAGTTGGTCTCATCAAGGGCGCTTCCCTCGAAACCGGCTTGGTGATCGAGGACAGGGATCTGGATGAAGAAGAGCTCGATCGCCTCAAAGAAGTTTTCGATATGAAGGGTGCTCTTAAACCCAGTGAAAATGGTCTGCTCGACAATCGACCATTACGGTTCTACAATGAACCGGTTCGACATAAGGTCGTAGACTTGATCGGTGATTTCGCGTTGCTGGGAATCTCGATCCGTGGGCATGTTATGGCTGCACGAGCGGGTCATGAATCCCATGTCGAGATGGTCCGCAAGATGCGGAAGATCTATCAGGCCCGAAAATTAACCAAGAAGTACCAACGTACCCAGTCAACCTCGTACGTATTTGACATCGAAGCGATAAAGCGAATACTGCCGCACCGTTATCCATTCCTTCTGGTTGATCGAATTCTCGAGCTCGTCCCCGGCGAGATGGTTTCAGGCATTAAAAATGTCACCGCGAACGAGCCTTTTTTCCAAGGACATTTTCCCGACCGACCGATTATGCCTGGAGTGCTGATCATAGAAGCGATGGGGCAGGTCGGTGGTGTGTTGATGCTGAATGAAACTGAAAACCCGGAAGACAGCCTGGTATATTTCACCAAGCTGGACAACGTGAAATTCCGACGCATGGTAGTTCCCGGTGATACCCTGTACATGCGTGTCGAACTCATTTATTTCCGTCGCGGTATCTGCAAGATGCAGGCATCTGCGTATGTCGATGATGAGCTGGCCGCGCAAGCCGAGATGCAGGCTGTTATCAGGGAGCGCGAATGATGAGCGGAATTGATACACGGGCTGCGGTGGGAGAAGACGCCATATTGGGCGAGAACGTAAGTGTTGGCCCGTTTGCGATTATAGAAGACGGCGCCGTTATCGGGGATGGTTGCCAAATTGCGCCGCACGCTCACCTCACCCAGTGGGCACGCCTGGGGAATGACGTACGAGTCTTCACCGGCGCTGTCATAGGTTCAAATCCCCAGGATTTGAAGTTTGCGGGCGAAGATACTACCATGGAGGTCGGTGATCGCACCGTAATCCGTGAATATGCAACCCTCAACCGGGGAACGAACGAGTCCGGCAGCTCCACGGTAGGAGAAGACTGCCTGTTGATGGCCTATTCCCATGTGGCACATGATTGTCACATCGGTAATCGTGTTATTATGGCTAACTCGGTGAATATGGCTGGTCATGTGACCATCGAGGACTGGGTTATTATCGGCGGAATGGTTCCCATTCACCAGTTCGTACACCTGGGGCAACACTCTTTCATCGGAGGTGGATGGCGCGTTCCACAAGATGTTCCACCTTACACTCTGGTAGCTGGTGATCCACTCGAATATCGTGGAGTAAACGCAATCGGTTTGCGTCGCCGTGGATTCAGTAATGAGTGTATCAACGCCATCAAGCACGCTTATAAGATCATCTATCGGAGTAATCTGAATGTGTCGCAAGCTATGGAAAGTATCAAGAACGAGGTGGAGATGACCCCGGAAATCAAGGCGATTGTCGATTTTGTGGAAAATGACTCCGAACGTGGTATTGTCGGCAGGGCTAAGAAAGCATCCGATTTTTAGAATTGATTGTATAGTAGCGTCATCCTGTAGTAGCGTCATCCTGAACGAAGTGAAGGATCTCGCTGTTATCTCTTTAAGAATGAAATACGAGATTCTTCACTCACCTGCAAATAGAGCCAGCAGGTGGTTCAGAATTACTATTCGTAACGTTACGAAGAAAACTAACAAACACTCGAAATACTGTGAGTCGAATGCTTTTTTGCTTGCTGTGACCATGTCAGGATATCATATTTTGCGAAACAAAAGAGATTTCACATAATAGAATCATTCAGAACCCAGGGAGTTAAACGATGAAGAAATTGATTGCGGTGCTTGTTCTGTGCATGTTGGCTGTTCCCAGCTTCGCAGGAATCGGATTCCATCTCAACTACGACGCTACAACCATTGATGGGGAAGTCAGCCCTCAGATTACTTTTGATGGAGATGTAGCCGGTTCTGGTATTGCGCTCGTTCGTGATGAAGTAAGTGGCTTGGTCGGTGGTGGGATTGACTTTACATTTGGTATGATCCCTATGATCGACTTGATGCTGAGTATTGAAGGAGCTTACGGTACATATGCAGTCGCATATGCAGGTGTTGGAGCAGCCGCTGCTATTAATGAGCCAGTAAATGAAGATATTCCGTATTTGCGAGCTGGCGCTGACCTGACTGCCTTGTATACTATCTTACCAATTCCTATGGTGGGTGGGGTGTATGTTGGTGGTGGACCGAGCTTCATGGCCGTGGCACCAGTGTTTTCCAAAGATCTGGTCTTGGACAATTTTCAGTCGGCAGAAGAAGAAGTGGATGCAGCAAGTCTCGCAGACGATATCCAGATGGAATTCGGTCTGCACCTCACTGTTGGTGCCAAACTGAAACCAGTCGGATGGCCGATTGCTTTCCGGGTAGGTGCGAAATACTACATCATCCCGAGCCTCGAAGACCCGGCTCCGGGATCATGGCTGACTCTGCAGGCTGGTATTGTACTGGGCGGATAATTCAGCAGGAACCTTTTGATGTACCCATAGTGTGCCGATTAGATAGTTACAAATTAAGGCCGGTCCGTGTGTGCGGACCGGCTTACTTTTCATTACCTTCCAGCTTGTCGCGGATGCGACCATAAAGTGATAATGTGTAAACGGATATGATATGCTGCTAACGTTCTTCGCCTTCATTGTCGTATTGGGTGTGGTCATTTTTGTCCATGAAGCCGGCCACTTTTTCGCTGCAAGAGCTACTGGAATGCGAGTGGAGGCCTTTTCACTCGGGTTCGTGAAGATGTTCGGTATCAAGCGAGGGGATACGGAATACCGTCTCGGCTATGTTCCGCTCGGTGGATACGTCAAAATCTCTGGAATGATCGACGAGTTCGGAGATGACGATATCTCCGGCAAGCCCTGGGAATTTCAATCCAAAAACGCATTTCAGAAAGCCTTCGTGATTACCGCCGGGGTGTTGATGAATTTTCTCCTCGGCTTCATCATTTATACTGCGATTGCCTGGGTTGAGGGTGAGCCCATTATCGATCCAAGCCCGACCATCGGAAGTGTTACACAGGGCTTCCCCGCGCAGGATGCAGGCATTGTAGCTGGTGATGTAATCATCAGGGTGGACGACACTGCCATTGATAGCTGGGAAGATTTCAGAGTTATCGTTCATTCCAAACCATCCGAAGAAGTTAACATTGCCTGGGTGAGTGGCACCGATACCCTCTCGGCGACGATGACCACCAAGACTCAAGCAATAATGGATGATGATGGTGCCCGCGATGTTGGGATGGTTGGTGTTGGTCCAACATTCACACGTGAGCCGGTTGGTATAGGTGAGGGTGTGGTGCTCGGAGCTCGGATGACTGGCGCTGTTCTTGGGCTCAGTCTGAAGTCGATTCAGATGCTGTTCTCGGGCGATGCGAGCGTAAAGGATCTGACAGGACCGGCAGGGATTGTTTATCTAAGCGGCGAGACCGCGCGTGCCGGATGGGCGACCTTCCTCGGTTTCATTGCCCTGATCAGTCTCAGTATCGGTCTGTTGAACATTTTACCCTTCCCGGTGCTTGATGGTGGTCACCTCGTCTATATCATCATCGAAGGGATCACTGGCAAGACCATATCTTCCAAAGTGAAAATCGTTCTACAGAACGTGGGTATGGCGCTTCTGCTGGGATTGGTTGTGGTCGTCACCTATCATGATATCTTACGGTTTTTCGTTGACTAATCAATTGAAATCATTGTTCCTCCTGCTCGCACTTCTGTTAATGGGATGCGCAGGTTCAGAACAACTGCGGACTGAGAGCGCGGATACACCAGAGAGTGTAGCAGCCAAGACGCCCTCTCCAGTGGTACAGGACTATGCTATTGCTGGCGCTGTTTATGAAGCCCAGGGTGAGTTCATGCTCGCATTGCGCGAGTACGATCGTGGGCTAATGCGTGACAGCACCAGCACCGAACTATACCATGCCGCCGCACAGATGCACACCCAGCTCGGCGATCTTGAGAGTGCAATGCTCATCCTGAAAAAGGGTGTGAGGGTCAATCATGATCCTTCTTTGCTCTCCCACCTCGGTGAGATTCAGCTCCAACAACGAAAATTCGAGGAAGCAGCCCAGACCTTCGCTCAGTTGATAGAGATGGAGCCGGATGATCTGGCAGCGTTGCAGAATCTTGCGATGTCACTCGAACGTTCGGGTCAAATCGAATCCGCACTCGAGATCTATGACGAGCTGCTTGAGCTCGATGAGATTGACACTGAGCCGATCCTGATGCGCAAGGTGTCACTGCTTAGCTCGCTAAAAAGGTTTGAGGAAGCTGTAGAAGTATACGAAAAGTTGCAGGAACTGCGCCCAGGCGAGGACCGCATCCCGTTTTTCATAGGCGGTTTATTCCTGGATATGGGCGACACAACTCGAGCAGTTGAGAGCATAGCGAGCGCAACAAAAATGCGTCCCATCGAACCACGATACTGGGATATGTGGATTCGACTTGAAGTGGTTCAGGGACATGTGGACCGCGCCATTGAATTATCAGACAGTGCGATGAGCTACAACCCCGCTGACGCTCCCATTCATGCCCTGGCGGCATCGGTGTTCATTATCAAGGGGTTGAATGAAAAAGCTGAGTCTGCCTTGAAACGAGCGGTGCAGATTGAGCCCCAGAACGCTGAGCACTATCTGAATCTCGGCTTCTTATATCATGATATGGAACGTTGGTCGGAAGCAGGTGAACAGTATGAGAAAGCCATGGAGTTATCTCCGGGCGATCCGCAGGTATTGAACAATTACGCGTATCTGTTGGCGGTACAGGGTGAAGATTTGGATCATGCGCTGGAGCTTAGCGAAGATGCCATCTCCATCGAACCGGACAATCCCAGTTTCCTGGATACCAAGGGCTGGATTCTTTTCCGGTTGGAACGATACAGCGAGGCGCAGACCTACCTCGAACGCGCATCAGAACTTGACCCGGATCATTCTGAAATCCTCGACCATCTGGGTGATCTGTACTCTGCGATGGGCATGAAAGAACGCGCGCTGGAGATGTGGAGAATGTCGTTGGAAGCCGGGGGTGACGAAACGGCAATCAGTCGGAAGATGGAAGAATAATAGATGACGCGTATCGCAACTCATGCTCTATTGATCGGAATACTCCTTCTCCTGTTGGGCTGCGCGGGAAGGAACCTCAATTATACCAGAGGAGCGGCCTCGCCCGAACTACTCAATCATCAGCTTACCCTGGCGTGGGAGGAGATGGAGCGGATCGAAGGCACACTTACCTTGAGTGTGCAAAACAGAGAGTTCAGTGGATCTCTGTTCGGTTCAGTGTACCTGGAGTTCCCAAACAGGCTCTATCTGAAACTGAAAGCCCCATTCGGAATCCCCATCGGGGAGATCACTATTGCGGATGGCTATTATGAAGCGTCTTTCGCTACCGGCCAATTTGAGCAGGGGAAGATAGAGGAGTTTGATCTGCACGAAGCCACCGGAATTCCCCTTCCAGCAGAAGATTTATTGCGTATCTTTGAACCAATGGCGCGCCCTGTTGAGCAGTTCGACAGAGACGATCCCACGGTGTCTTTTGAAATAACCACTCCTGACTCCTTGTGGCAATGGCGGGTTGCAGAGACGAATCTGGAGCACCAGATTCTTTATAATCCTGTCAAGAGTTGGGTAAACGAAGAGCGATGGTTCGATTCAAGCACAGGCAATCTGTCGTTGTTCAAGCGGTACAAGGAAACGGTCAGGATTGACAACATCCCCCTGTCATATGATATATATGTCGAGAGTGGGGGATTGTATCCGACTACCTTGAACGTGCACTTCGAGACCTTGGAGTTGAATCCGGAATGGACGGAGAATCACTTCCAGCTGAGGTTGACGGGCGGATAGACGAGAACCGACCGACTGTAAGCATCGTCATCCCCTTATACAATGAAGTGGAGTCGCTCCCACATCTCAAGGAAGCACTGGATGAGGTGCTGGAGAGGGAATCGTTATCCGCCGAAATCATCTTTATCAATGATGGCAGCCGGGATGGAAGCGACGATATCCTCAAGAGTTTCACAGAATCTGATCAAAGAGTAAACATCATCCATTTCCGACGCAATCGGGGCAAGTCCGCCGCGCTGGCGGCCGGTTTTCAACTAGCTCGAGGTGTTTTTGTTGTTACCATGGATGCCGACCTACAGGATGATCCCAACGAAATTCCCAACCTGATCGCCCGACTGGAAGATGGCTACGATATGATCAGTGGTTGGAAGAAGAAACGTAACGATCCCCTATCAAAAACCCTACCCTCCCGCTTCTTCAACGGCGTGGCTCGTGCAACCAGCGGAATTAAGATTCACGATTTCAACTGTGGGCTGAAGATATATCGCAATGAAGTCGTGCAAACCATAGAACTGTATGGCGAATTGCATCGCTTCATCCCAATTCTGGCCAAGAACCAGGGCTGGGTTGTTGGTGAATTGGTTGTTCAGCACCATCCGAGAAGATGGGGTAGAACCAAATTCGGCATCTCCCGTTTCATGTCCGGATTCTTTGACCTGCTGACCGTGCTGTTCCTGGTTCGCTACTCGACAAGTCCCATGCACTTGTTCGGAGCAGTTGGATTGATATTCGGATTCTCAGGATTCGGTATTCTGGCAGTGATGAGTGTGCAGTGGTGGATGGGGCAGCCAATTGGCGACCGACCATTGTTCTTCCTGGGAATTCTTTTGATCATTGTGGGGGTGCAGTTCTTTTCTATGGGCCTCATCGGCGAGCAAATCAATCACATGAGGCAAAAAACGGAGCGAGTGCAGCGTCTGCAAAGGATTACTCAGCGTGCGAACCAATCGCGATGAAGGTGGAACTCATTGGGCCGTTACCGCCGCTCCGTGGCGGAATCTCTCAGTATAACAACTCCCTCCTGTTGGCTCTTCGGAAGCAAGGTCATGACGTTCTACCAGTCAGCTACCGTGTTCTGTATCCATCATTCATGTTTCCCGGTAGCAGCCAATTTGACCAATCCACAAATGCCCCAGACGGTTCCCTGACCACGCTCACGGCCTGGAATCCTCTCAGCTGGAAGAGTGCAGACGCAAGGATTCGCCAGCATGGCGCGACCCATATAATTTTTGAGCACTGGCATCCATTTTTCGTGCCTTGTCTGCGCTATCTGGCCACGCACTCAAATGCCCAGCGAACCACGGTTATCGCTCACAATGTGCTTCCCCATGAAAACGCTGGCCTGGGAAAATTTCTTAATCCACTGCTGTTCCGTGAGGCTGACAAGGTGATCGTCGGTGCCAGTGAACAACTGGTTCAATTGAACGCTCTGCTGCCGGAGTGTAAAGGCGAGGTGGTTCCACATCCCGCATATGATAGATTCTTCACCGGGCACTCAGACCAGTCTGCATTGGATCGGCATCTGGAAGCACGCAGAAGACTGACCATTCCCACGGATATTCCATACTTCGTGCATCTGGGGCTGGTACGGGAGTACAAAGGGGTGGACATTCTGCTTCAGGCTGCTGCCAAGCTGACCTTTGATTATCGACTCGATATAATCGGTGAGTTCTACGATAAGCCTGAAGCCTACCATCTGCTACATAAGGAGCTTCATCTGGGGGATAGGGTCAGGATAGAAGATCGTTATCTGAACGATGAGGAGATGGCCGATCGGATTTTAGCTGCTGATGCGGTGGTGCTCCCTTACCGTCACGCAACTCAGAGCGGTGTAGCGATGGCTGCTCTAGCTGGTGGATGCCCGATTATTGCCAGCGGGACCGGAGCTCTGGCGGACCTTGTGAAGGAAGGCGAGAACGGAATCCTGGCCCAAGCCGGGGACATTGACAGTCTTGCTGATGCAATTACTAGATTCACTAAACCTTCCCCAAGTGACTGGCGTCAAAGAAGAGAGGCAGTTTCAAATCGTACATTAAAACAATATTCGTGGGACTCTCTAGTGAATCGGATCATGGAGACGGTATGAGTCGGCGGGCAGCATTTGTAATGGTCAATCACAATGGCGGTGAAGAACTCGTCGCCTCAATGAAATCACTGTTGCTCGATATGAGTGATGAGGATTGCGTATTCCTCGTTGACAATGGCAGCGCGGACGGTTCCGGACCAATCGCGGCTGCTCTTTCGGATAAGATCCGCTATATATCCCACCCCGACAACAAACCTTTCGCCGAAGCAACGAACATTGGTATCCGAGCAGCGCTCGAAGAAGGCTATCAATTTGTCGGACCAATTAATCCGGACGTCCGTGTCCGAATTGGGATGATAGATCATCTCGCGGAGTTTTTGAAGAATGACAAACGCCTGACAATCGCCGCCGTAAGTCCAATCATCCTCTTTGATGATCCGGAGGATCGCATCTGGTTCGGTGGTGGCCAGTTGCTATATCCAATTTCCTGGACCAGACACCTGTCGCAGGGGAGAATACTTGAGGTAGTACGAAAATCTCCTCGTGACATCGATTTCGTTACCGGGTGTTGTTGGCTGAGCCCGGCATGGGCCTGGCGTTCGACAGGTCTGCTCGATCCCAGCTATGGGATGTATACGGAAGATGTGGACTGGTCAACCAGAGTGTTGCGCAGCGGAAAGCGGCTGGTCATTACCCCGAACGCGGTCCTGGTGCATCGTTTGTCCATCAGTAGCGGTGGTGGACGGAGCAAGCTGAAAATTGTATATCGTACATTGGCCGGAGAGTTGTTCTTCAGCCGATGGACACCGTTGGGCATGCGCATTCCTCGTCGTCTCCTCACTCCTTTGTTTGTGGCATTCTACTCTACCTTCCTCTACCTTGAAGAAGGACCAAGTATAGCAAACGTCTACCTACGCGCGTGGCGAACCAAGCTGAAGGACTATGTGCCGTGGCCGCCATCCCGAAATCTGACCGGGAACTCATAGAATCTACACGCAGATGGGCTGGGGGATACAGAATCAACTGGATTCTGCCCAGTCTGCTCAGCCTGGTAATTCTCTCAGCAGCAGTCGTCGAATGGGCATATTCACCCATCGAAGTGGCGCTCGGGGCTTACATGCTCGAGTCGGAAACCCTTCGAGAAGAGGTTGGGAGAGGCTGGGAACTCAACCGTGAGGGAAATGAAGCCCTCGGTTCATTGAGCGATCTGGCAGAACGAACTAACCAACGTCGTGCCGCAAGCGCCATCCTCGAAAGCTGGGAACAAATCCCGGCGATCCTCGATTCATTCCAGGTATTTTCAATCAGTCCGGAAAGATTCCTGGACCTCTACAGTCAACTCCCGAGCGCGCTTCAAGGGCAAGTGATTGATCCCATCAAATTGCTCCGATCACGCACCAGCGGTGAGTGGAGAAGAGTGTTCTTCGTCGAGGAGCAGAGCAAGTACCTGGTCTACCTGATCAGTGGGGACAACCTGGTGCTGCAACAAGGCACGATCAGCAGGGATTTCCTGGGACGATACAGCGCACTGTCCAATCCAATCGAGTCCGAATTGAAAGCACTGCCCGGACGTTTTCCCCTGGTGCTGGATATTGATAGCTTCTTCAGCTCGCTCTCACCCGATGGACCGGTTGATCTTGACAGCGATGACATTCACTGGATAACCAGTCTCGAAGGTGAACTGTTGCTCATCGGGATGGCTGACGGTCCTGAGGATGGTCTGTGGGAAATCGGATTTGAGGTACGTCAGAGTGATGAACACTTCGTCTATCTATATTGGTTAACGGAGAATACAGGACGCGAGCTGGCTGAAGTGGTGCATAAAAAGCTGCTGGGCGGAGGGTTTGACCTGTGAAACGGTTCCTTCGCCTTCTGACTTTCCTGGGATACAGTTTCCTCACACTTTTTGTTGTGGGAGCACTGTCCCTGATTGTTCTGATCGCAATTGTATTGCCTGATGTACCACGTCTGCCCGACGAACTCAATGAACTGATATCCGTGCCACCCACCGAAGTCTTCGCCGCGGATGGATCGATCATCGCCCAGGTTGGTGGTCGTAGCTCGATACCCATTGAACGGGTCACCCCTTATTTCAGGCAGGCGGTGCTGGCGGTGGAGGATGAAGAATTCTACTCCCATTCCGGAATTGACAAACCAGCATTGATAAGAGCAACTGCGACCGCGTTATCCGGGAGTAGCGCTCGCGGTGGTAGCACCATCAGCCAGCAGCTCGCGAAGAATCTCTTCTTTTCATTTGAAAAAACATGGTCTCGAAAATTCAAGGAAATTCTGGCAACGCTCGAAATCGAACGACGATTCAGCAAAGACGAAATCCTCGAAGCCTATATCAACGGAATACCTTTCGGCAACTTTGCATATGGGGTTGAAGAAGCCGCAAGAGTGTATTTCGGCAAGCACGCCTCAGAATTGACTTTATCAGAAGCAACCCTGCTAGCCGGATTGCCTCAAGGTCCATCACGATACAACCCGCTACGAAATCCGGAGCGAGCGCGTGAACGTCAACAATGGGTTCTGTCTCGAATGCTCACAGTTGGCTGGATCACCGAAGATCAACTTGAGCAAGCCCTGGCAGAGGAATTGGTATATCGTCCATTGTACGACCATGCTGACGAGGGCTCATACTTCCTGGACGCAATCCTGGATGATCTGGAAAACCGTTATGGGCAAACGGTCGTCTATCACGGCGGTCTGAAGATCTACACTACCCTCGATCCGCTTCTCCAACAGTATGCGGTCAAGTCTGTGCAGGAAGGACTGGCCATGCTGGACGAGCGGATTGGATTGCCTCCATGGCAAGCCTCCGCACGGGACACTCTGTATCGTCCACAAGGGGCGTTGGTCGCTATCGAAACATCGACAGGCGCCGTCCGAGCCCTGGTAGGTGGACGAGATTGGGTGCAGAGTCAGTACAACCGGACCATCATGTCAACGCGCAATATGGGTTCGGTGCTCAAACCCACCCTGTACCTCACAGCCATCGAACGGTTGGGCCTTCATCCCGCATCCATGGTGACAGATTCCTCGGTGATCGTCCCCATCGCCGGGTCGCGGGACTGGCGCCCACGCAATTTCAGCCCGCAATTTTACGGTACCATGCCCATGAAAGAAGCACTCATGCGGTCGCTGAACACCGTCGCCGCCAAGCTGATACTTACGGTCGGACCGGATGCAATGATCAACACGCTCTACCGCTTCAATGTCCATTCCGAACAACGACCGAACCTGAGTATCGCCCTGGGGGCCACATCGGTTAATGTCATAGAACTGGCAGGAATCGGGGCAGGCATTGCCAACATGGGGCAAACGGTTGACCCCTACCTGATCCGACGTGTGGAAGATCCCTTTGGACGGGTTCTCGAAGAACATATAGTGAAACGTGACCAGACTTTCAATCCGGATGATGTGTACCTGCTGGTTGATATGATGCGGGGAGTAATAGAGGCCGGAACTGGACGGTCAGTACGGCGTCTCGGTTTCGAGTTGCCCGCAATAGGGAAGACCGGAACAACCAATGATTATCGCGATTCCTGGTTCCTCGGTGCCACACCACGATTAACAGCTTCCGCATGGGTTGGATATGATGACAACCGTCCCATGCGTGATGAGAACGGCCGAGGTATCACCGGCACCACCGGCGCGCTACCCTTGTGGACGGTGTTCATGAAACGGGCGACTGAGGGTGATCCGCCGCGCGAGTTCAGCGTTCCGCCCGGAATTCGTTTCGTGACCATAGATCCTGATACCGGCGAACCTATGCCAAATGGATCACCGGGAGGTTTGAAGGTCGCCATACCCACCGAAGCAGTTTTACCAGACTACCGTCTGCTGACAATGGACAGAATCGCCGATTGGGATTCGCTGGGCATCGTCATGGAGAGCTGGGATCAGTATGTAGGGATTCGATGGATTGACTCCCCTTTCTATGTGCCGCAGATCGGGCCGTTCAGGTTCATGGATGACGATTCAATGGATGCCTTCGATTCGCTACTAGTCAATGATCCGATGGATTCTATCAGGGTAGAAGATGTGACCAGGCCGGAGGTCCGCCAATGAGATGGATCTCGGCTATTGTATTACGTCTTGCATTGGGATTGTCGTTCGGATTTGCCGGGCTGATCGGGATATGGCTTCTGATCTACCCGGGAAGCCAATTGCCGATTGTGTCACCGAGCACGATGCTGTTCGTACCCATGATTGGCGGATTATGCCTGGCTGTGCTGCTGGTGGACGGGATCCAATCGTTAGTCTGGAAGCGGCAGTGGAGCCGGATAGTTGACTCGGCAAGGAAAATTCCATTCAACAATGAACGTGCGGTACGAAGAGCGATACGCAGCTTTTCAGGAATTTCAGCACTTCCCCCGATTGCTGATAGACGGGTGAATGTATTCATTCGCAGCTTGTCGGCGACGATGCTGCATAAGCAGGTGCGTGAAGAGTGGGCGTGGGAGATATACCTCCTTGCTTGGCCACATATACGAAGTAATCCGGCATTGCTGGATGAAACACGGGCGGCGTTCAATGGCTGCGAGACGCTGACCGAAACGGCCTGGCGAGTGGGAATGGCATTGCTCAAGGAACGACCCGGCGAGAGTGGTCTGGCCATCCGTCTGGCGAAGGAGAGCATGACCCGGGAGTTGACCAATCATCCTCCCGAACAGCTCACCGTTCTCGAAAATGCCTGGTTGACAGCGTATTCAGAAACAAAAGAGCTGCGAACAGTATTATTGCCCCCACTGACACGTCGCTTCCTGAGCACAACTCGACGCGATGAATTCGCTGGACGCATTTACATCGACGCATTCGTGCATCTCGCACCTTCGCATGAATTGATCAGCGAAATGCAACGCACTGCTGACGCCCTGGAATCAACCGGCAGTGATCCTGAACTGATTGCGAACCTGCGCGCCCTGGCTGCTGACGAGAAAAGGGAGACGGAAACGCCGCCGGAAACATCTGCGACCACATCAGAAGTATCTACGACCACACCAGAAGTATCTACGACTACCTTCGCACCATTCTCAGACAGCGAACAGACGGATTTTGATATTCCACACCCAGATACGTTCGAGGATGGAAGTGGGGCAGAGGTCGCTGCTTCCGAATCACCTGACATTCCCGAAGATCTGATACAGTTCACCTTCGACGGCGGTGAGGAAAGTGATCCTCCCCTGGAAACTGAGGAGTTGTTGCAACCTGCCGCATCAGAAAAGCCTTCACGTCAGTGGATATGGTTTACGGCAGGAATTATCGTTGCCGCCGCACTGGTGACGGGTGCATTCCAGGTGTTCGACCTCGCCAGCCTGATAACAGGCAATACGGAAGAGATCGCATCACCCGAGAGTTCGCTGCTACCATATACCATGCAGGTTTCTGCCTTGCCGACACGTGCGCGGGCGGTTGACATGATCCGCACCCTCCGAGATCATGACCTCGACGCCTACCTGGTGACCAGTACCCGTAACGATCGAACCTGGTACCGTGTTCATGTGGGCCATTACCTGACGGTTGAAGAGGCGGATTCGATAGCGAAACAATTGATCGAAGATGGTATCATAGACGGCTACTATGTCGCCCGGTTTGAAGCTGGTGAGATTCCTGAAGAATTGAATTACTCGGAAGAATGATGGACAAATCACTAACACTTTCAAATACCTTTGATGTTGTCGGGGTAGGCCGTGCGGTCTACGACCACAGTCTCCTGGTGGATAAACACCCGGAATCAAATCAGAAGACCGTCGCTCTGGATCGTTGGCACGGGAGCGGAAGCCCGGTACCAAATGCGCTCTGTCAGTTAGCTGGATGGGGTTGGAGAACATCTCTGATTGCCGGGATCGGGGACGATCAAGAAGGAGCAAGAATTGCGGAGGAGCTGACCCGCACAGGAGTCAACACAGAATCTCTGAAAACCCGTTCCTCGTCTCGAACTCCAACCGCATCCATCTGGGTGGAGCAGAAAACTGGTCATAGAACGATAGTTCTGGATCGTGATCTTGCGCCGCTCTCGCCCAATGAACTATCTTCCAGTGCGATATCGAACGCTAGATGCCTGTTACTTGATGGATGGGAGACGGAAGCTGCGTTGAGTGCCGCGAAGATCGCCCATGATAATGAGGTTGAGGTCGTGCTTGACGCAGGGCACGTGCGCCCGAAGATAGACGAATTGCTTGCATTGAGTTCGTGGATCATCGTTCCGGTCAGCTTCGTTCGTGACTATTTTGAGAACCTTGATTTGTTTGTTGCAGCGCGCGAACTTCTTGCCAAGGGTGATGCTGATACCATAAAGGGTGTCATAATCACAAATGGAGCTGGCGGGTGCGTGGCAATCAAGAAGGATGGGGAAGCTCAGTGGCATCCATCCTACCCGGTGAAGGCTGTGGACACGACCGGTGCTGGTGATATCTTCCACGCCGGATTCATCCACGGACTTCTTAGAGAGTGGGATCTGGAAAGCTGTGTCCGTTGGGCTGCGGCATCAGCGGCGTTGTCAATAACTGCGCTGGGATCGAGAGGAAATCTTCCCGCGAAGGAAGATGTAGTGAATTTGTTGCGTGAGAATGGGGCAGTCGGGGATATCAAGGAGCTGGACGCGTGAGTGATCAGTACGACAATCAATTATACTTGAAATTGCCAGGTATTGATCCGCCGACCAAAAATGGAAATGGTCGAGCGAACAAACAGAAGGATGAACCTTCTGCTGAGCTTCCTGTTTCGGATGAACTCGCGATAGAGTTGAACACCCGCAAGTTCGGCAAAGGTCGTGTTCACTTGGGACACTGGGACAACCAGGTTCTGCTGGGTGATAACCGCGAACTCCTGAAGAGCATGCCAGATGAGACCGTTGATCTGATCGTTACTGACCCACCATATAACATCAACTATAAATCAAATCGACGGGTCGTGAATAAAAAGTTCAGCCATCTCGCCAACGACAACCAAGGCGATTGGATTCCTAATTTTGCCGAGGAAGCATTTCGAGTATTGAAGAATGATCGGCACTTATACTGTTTCTGTAGGCACGATACTTACCCTGAATTCATTCAGGCTTTCAGCGATGCAGGCTTCAAAATCAAGCGCACGATCATCTGGTATAAGAACAATCATGGCAGCGGCGACCTTCGTGGCGACTATGCTCCCCAGGACGAATGGATCATCTTTCTGCACAAGGGAAGACGGGTGCTAAATGGAAAGAGAATATCCAATATAATCCAGGTGCCGAAGCTGTCCACTAAAAAAATGACTCATGCCACCGAAAAACCTGTAAATCTGTTGAAAATCTTTATTGAGAAGAGTACTAATCCTGGTGAGCTGGTGCTTGACCCGTTCGCCGGATCAGGATCGACCATGGAAGCCACTCGAGAACTGGGCAGGAAATACTGTCTGATGGAAATATCAGAGAACTATTACCTCACTTCGGAAAAGAGAGTTAAGTGGTGGAACCAGGAGGAGATGGACATCACAGAATCATCATTCGCGTCAACCATGTACTCGAAATATGATGACTAATCGACTTGCCTCATCCTCCCGGAATACAATCCTGACAAGCACCGTTGTACTCATCACCATAGTCTGCGGTATCCTTCCAAACATCAGCCAGGCCTCACGAACACCCGAATGGCAGCAACGAGTCAACTATCAGATGGACCTCAAGCTGTTCGAAAATCTCCGTGCTATCGGCGGGGATGCTCGAATCACCTACCAGAACAATTCACCGGACACCCTCGCAACTCTATGGTTCCGTCTTGCTCCTGCGACTTTAAGAGGCGGGAGTGTGGTCGATACCACCCGAATGCGATCACGTCTCCTCCACTGGTCCGCTCAGAATCCGGAAACGTGGGGAGATTTGCAGGTTGCGGAAGCACGGTGTGAGGACGGATACGAGGTCGAATTTGTTCAGGATTACAGCATTGGACAACTTCTAATTGATCCTCCGCTCATGCCGGGCGATTCAATCACCTTCACACTACCATTCACCACGACCTTCCCCTCAGGAGGGTCGCAATCAAGAATGGGCTACACTCACGGTCAATATAAGGGTGCGTACTGGTATCCGCAGATATGTCCCTACACTCCAGAGTTCGGCTGGACTGTCAACCGCTATTTTGGCACCGCGGAAGCGTACGGTGAATTCGGCGACTTCAATATCAGGTACACCGTGCCATATCGATTCATCGTTGCATCAACAGGCGAATTGATCAATGAATCCGAAGTCCTGCCCCCGGAAAGAATGGCAGGCCTGGCAATAGACAATCCCAATCCGATCCCCATACCGGAAGGTGCAACCGGAGATTCACTGGTCACCTGGATATTCCAGGCAAACGACGTTCCGGATGTCGCATTTGCGATGGACCCAACATTCCTGATTGATCGTGTATATTTCGATGGATTTGAAGCCTGGTCTTTTTCACGGCGCGGTCAGGAAGATGATTGGAGTGATGCTGCTGAGGTTGCCGGATGGACAATCACCGAGCTGGAAAAGATCTATGGCGATTATCCCTGGCCACGTGTAGTGGCTACCTATTCCTGGAGCGCGATGGAATATCCGATGCTCACCATGATGGGGTGGGGTTCACCGCAGAATGTACAGGTTATGATCCATGAGGTCGTGCACAATTACACGCCGATGATTCTACACTCCAATTCGGTGGATGAACAGTGGATCGACGAGGGTTTTACCACCTTCCTCGAGCATCATCTGGTACAGAAATATGAGGGTACCGTTTATAACAAGTACCGCACTTATACGCGCGGACTGTTCTCCAAAGAGATGATCGTTCGGGACGATGATGTACGGGGGAAGCGACCATATCTGGAGGCGATGCTCGCGGGCGAAGATTTGCCTATGGTTCGTGGGGGCGACATAGCCGATGATTACCCGCTGCTGCGAGTGTCCTCCTACTACAAAACTCCGGTAATGTTGAACACCTTACGCAGTGTCATCGGAGAGGATGCGTTCTGGCGCGGGTTCCGTATTCTGTACGAACGGCACGCCCTAAGTCATGTCGGCGGAGATGACATTGTCTCATCATTTGAGGAAGCCTCCGGACGATCGCTGAAATGGCTCTTCGATCAGTTCCTGTATGGTGCTGAGGATCTCGACTATGCCTTGCGTGATGTCGAATTCATTGTAGATGGCCAAAGTTCTTCAGTCGAATTTAACGTTGAACGGATCGGTGGAATTAGTTTGCCGCTGTCGCTTGGAATTATAACGACAGACGGTGACACACTGCGCGGTGCTGTCCCATTTCTGCCGACTGATCCAGTACCAGAAGGTGTTGAGGTGTGGGGATCGTGGGATCAGTGGCACATGCCGGATGATCGAATTCACATTTCTGTGAACCTACCCGCCGGCAGCAATCTGCAAACAGTTCTGCTCGATCCAGACGATCTGTGGACTGACCGTGAACCGCAAAATAACCGTTGGCCAGTGAATAAAGCGGATGTTCGGTTCGATCCTATTTTCCTGCCAGTTGAACTCCCACCCCTGGACCGATGGCAATTGAACATCTCTCCGACTCTGGGCTATAACAGAATTGCCACACTGATGGCAGGCGTGGCGTTACGAGGGTCTTATCTGGAGCGAGAGAATATATTCCTGATGGATGCTCTCATCCCTGTAGAAGAGGATCATGGGATGCTTCAGCAATTTCGTGTCGGATATGCCACGCCACTGAACAGAACAAATGGACCCGTTTATGCCACCATCTACGGCGGGAGTATGCACCAGGATGTATGGGTTGAAACCGGGTTGTTCAGATCGTGGAGGAGCTGGGCGCATTTCTATGAAGCTGCTAGAGTCAGCCTTAAACTTGGTACCTGGCTTAGAGACGAAGAGATTCCCGGAGCATCTATATTTCCTATGGGCATCTACAAACCTCGCCCACAGCATATCCCTTACCAAATGCCGGGAACGAGCGGAGATTTTGATGATTACCTGTCTATGGGTTATCTGCGTGCTCAAGCGGAATTCAGTGGACATATTGGTCGGTCACCGTTCAAACACCAATTCAAGCTGACTGTTGGTCAGAGCAATGATTTCAGTGCCGCCACCTGGTCATTTGACATGAGCACGGCAATGCCCAAGGGATGGGATCTTGGGTTCGAGTCGCGAATGTCAATAAGTGGGGGAGATAATGCCTCGCGTTTTCAGGACACTCCGGGTAGTGCCTCACCATACGAAGTACTCGGGAATCCGTTATTCGGTGGAGCGTGGGGTTCGAGTTTCAACGATCAAACCCGTATGTACAATACCTTTCCACGGGTCCATGCTCCTGCGACTCTGGCGTCGGATCTGGGCACACTGAACATTGACAGATTTATGGTTCTGCGCTTTGTGCAATCTCACAGACTCCCCAGCTTCATGCGTAGAACCAGCGAGGTGCATGTAGATCGCTTCTTGAACAAGATCCGCCTCGGTGTCTTCGAATCGGGAATGCTATTTCGATATGCTCCCAAGTCTTTTCCAGCGAATAATATCGCAGCAGAAGCTGGTGTTGAAATGAGTATGGTGGACCTGTATGGATTGACATTGTCCGCACGTGTCGCACCGCTATATTCGTATGACATTCTCAATACAAACTGGTATCAATCTCAAGAGTGGGATACGCAGGATTGGCTGGATCATGTAGTCATTTACGTTAGCCTAAATCTGGACCCATATTTCCGCTAATGATAAATACACATTCAGATAACCGTCCGACCAAAGTCCATTTCATCGGAATCGGCGGCACCGGAATGCTGGCCGGCGCACGGCTGGCCATAGAATGCGGCTTCGAGGTACGTGGCAGCGATGGGCCGTTATATCCACCAGCTTCCGAGATGGTCAAGGAGCTGGGAGTGACCGTTTACACCGGTTTCGCAGAGCAGAATCTGGAGTGGAAGCCGGATCTGATAGTCGTCGGAAACGCCTTCAGCCGTGGACATGTTGAGATCGAGGAGATGCTGCGGCGACGTGTTCCATACACCAGTTTGCCCGAATTCCTCAAGCATACCGTTCTCCAGAAACGTATACCCGTGGTCATCACCGGTACCCATGGCAAGACCTCAACCACGGCACTCACCGCATACCTGATGGAGGCTTGTGGGCTCGAGCCGGGATGGCTGATCGGTGGACAGCCACTCGATTTGCCTACGCCGAGTCGGTTGGGAGAAGAGGGGAAGCCATTCGTCATCGAGGGTGATGAATACGATTCTGCCTTCTTCGACAAACGCGCGAAGTTCTTCCACTATCTTCCTGTGATAGCAGTAGTTACCTCCATCGAGATGGATCACGCTGACATCTATGCGTCCGTTGAAGAGATTGAACACAGTTTCCAGCTGATGCTACGCCAGATCCCATCGGATGGCACCCTGATCGCATGTGCAGATGATCGTCGTACGGTGAAACTGGCCAGACACGCTCACTGCCGGGTTCATACCTACGGCTTCTCCAAAGAGGCACATTGGAAAGGCTGTTACACCGGAATATCAAGTGGGTTCAGCGGACTATTGATCGAGCGTTCCGGTAAGCGTTACGCCGAACTGGCAGTTCCCCTGGCGGGCAGACACAACCTGCAAAACACCCTGGCAGCGGTCGCCGCGACCAGTCTGATGGGTGGCAAACCAGCTGACATCACCGAAGCGATGATGCAATACAAAGGTGTCCGTCGGAGGATGGAGGTCTTCCTCGAACGGGACGGCATCACCTATGTGGACGATTTCGGTCATCATCCCACCGCGATGAAGGAGACCATCGCCGCTAGCCGAGAACTTTGGCCAGGCAGACGATTGCGAGTTTTGATCGAACCTCGTTCAAATACCATGGTTCGCAACGGACATCAACACCTGATGGCCTCAGCGTTGCAGGCGGCTGACGAGGTATACTTCGGACCGATCTATCGAGCCCAGAGGATTCCATTCGATGAACGACTCGACAGGGATGCGGTGCTGGCAGAATTGGCGGAGATGAGAGTGATGGGGAAGAGTTTCGACCAAGTGGAAAAGCTGGCTGAACACATACTATCATCGGGAAAGAAGGGCGACCTGGTGCTTATCTTCTCCAACGGTTCGTTCGATGGGATCTATGATTTGTTTCGGGCAAACGAGAACAATCAGGCATAGTTGCTCTGATTTGTCGTTGACAACTAAGGAATAGAACAATACTTTCAACCATCGTTTCTTCAATCAGGAGTGAGCCATGGATTTTGCAGATCGTCTGAAGCAACTAGCCGAAAAAATTGCCAGCCAACAAAACAGCGTGCTTACTGAAGAAGCAACAAAAATGGCATTCATAACGCCATTTATTAACGCATTGGGTTATGATGCCTCTGATCCACTCGAAGTAGTACCAGAGTTTACAGCTGATATCGGAAGCAAAAAGGGGGAAAAGGTAGATTATGCAATTAAGAAGGATAATGAGGTAATAATAATAATAGAAGCAAAATGTTCTACGCATGACTTGAAAGAAGAACAGGCTACACAGCTACGAAGGTATTTTGGTGTTACAGAAACGCGAGTAGCAATCCTAACCAATGGCATACAATATCGGTTCTATAGTGATCTTGATAAAGAAAACATCATGGATGATCGACCTTTCTACGAAATAGATATGAGGAAAATGGATGATTATGCTATTAAAGAGATTCGCAGGTTTTCGAAAGACATGTATGATCCAGATGAAGTCCTCAAAAAAGCAAATGATCTAAAATATCTCAACGCTATTAAAGCTGAGATAGCGATTGAAATCATGGAACCAACGAAAGAATTTGTGAGACTTATTGCAGGTAGAGTTTATTCTGGCCACAAGACTAATACTATAATAGAACGATTCAGGGAGCTAATAAAATCTGCATTTGATGAATACATAAGGCGAACAATTCATGAGAGATTACAGTCTGCTCTGGAAAAAGAGACTGATGGTTCAAGTGATAATCTAGAAATCGGGGAACGAGATGACGAGAAAGATGATGGTATTGTTACGACCGAAGAAGAGATTCAAGGTTACTACATTGTACGTTCTATTGCAAGTGAGATTGTAGATCCTATGCGAATAGTAGATAGAGATGTGAAAACGTATTTCGGGATATTACTTGATGATAATAATAGGAAAGCGATTTGCAGGTTGCATTTTAATGCTTCACAAAAATACCTTGGATTATTTGATGAAAGCAAAGATGAGACAAAACATCATATTGGTGATGTTTCAGATATCTATAAATATAAAAAAGAGATTTTAGAAACCATAAGACGATATGAAGACGTGGAATAGATCGGGGGCGGATGTGTTCCTGGTGGATGCCACGGTCTTCAAAACCGTTGTGGGGCTTCGCCGTCCCGGCTGGGTTCGATTCCCAGACGCTCCCGCTACTCGCCATCCTTGATTTCCTTGAACGTCTTGTATGGCTTGCTCTCGTCACGTCTCCGTTCCTGACCAACATACACAGTGTCCAGTTCCGCCATACGTTCAGGGGTTAAGTGCATTTGTATCGCCTGCCAGAGGTTGTCATGTGGTTCACGGTGTCGCCTCGGATCATATTGCTGACGGTACATGGACAGATGGCGATAGGCGTCATCGTATCGCTCTAATCGAAATTCAGCCAACGCTATCCCCGGTAATGTGAAAATATTTCCCGGCCACTTCTGCAAACAGAGTTCAAAGAACTCAATTGCATTTTCATATTCAGCTGTATGCACATAACTCCGCGCCAGCCACCATATGGTCATTATCTGAACAGGGTTTTTCTCGTATGACGAGAGAAAACTCACCTTCGCTTCTTCGTAACGTTCAAGCTCATACAAGCTGATCCCACGCATGTAGTCCAGGGATAGCCCGTTCGGATGAGCGGTGTAAAAGGGATTGCGCGCCTTTTCAATCTCCGGAAGTGCCTGTTGCCAGAGGTCGGCAGAGAGAGCGGCATGTGCTCTGGTGACATGCTTTTCACCATCATAGCGATAGTAACCGACATACACGGCGAATGCACCCAGCAGTACGAGGGCAACTGAGGTCAACGGAAGAATCTGTGACTGCGACGTTTTAGTATCGCGCTTGAATTCCAACGAATGAACAAAGATCGAGAGCGCGAGGAACATCGCGAAGTATGAGGTGAGTTCAATCCGTTCACGGGGAAAACTGGAGTTTGAGATTATCAGGAAGCCGAGCAGACCATATGTAAGAGCCAAGGCGAGCAGCCTGACCTCAAATCGTTCAGTTTTCCGCAAGACCCGCCATAGCATCCAGAAGGCAGCCAGGAACATGCCCAGGTACCCTATCAAACCAATGACACCGGTTTCGGAGATCACCCACAGGGGATCGTTGTGTGGTCGAATCCAGTTCGCATGCGAAATCTTGTTCTGCAAGTTCTCGATATTGGTGTGCTGAACCCAATTTCCGGCACCCACTCCGAGGATAGGATGGTCAAGCGACAGTCTCGCAGTGACTTTCCAGAGTATGCTCCGTTCCTCGATAGCATCGAACTTATCTGAAACGAAATAGAGAAAGCTTCCAGCGGAACCAATCAGGATGATCGATAACAACAGTGCAGCCCAACGTTTCTGAATTCCTGTACGGCCAATTGTTTCCAAGCGCAATTTGTGGTCGGTGATCACGTGGATTAATCCAGTAAGCGCTGCACCGACTGTTATGGCAACCCAGACTGAACGAGTGGTCGAGACAACGATGGCGAATACGATCTGACCCAGCGTCAGAATGAAGAACCAGCGCGAGAATCCTTTGTAGATGATGGCGCCATAGATCGCAAGAGGAGTCGATAGGAATAGGAATGTGGCGAAGATATTTTCATGCATCATGGTGCCATAGGGAGGGTCGAACGATCCGATCAGGAACATCCCACCACTCCACTGCAACACCCCGATCAACGCAATAACAAATCCCGTGATGGAAACATACCAGATCAGTTTTTGCCAGCGTTCCAGATTGAGTATCAGGATCTGGGTGAAGATGAAGATGTGGGCAAACAGCATGGCGGTTCGCAGGGTTGCGTACAGCCAGTCAGCCTGGTTAAGTGCAACCATGAATCCACATGCAGATGCCAGCAGGTATAGCAATCCGAAACCGAGTAGGGAGTTCTTCCAGATAAACGTTGATCTGATATCCGGATATTTCCATGATGCCCAGACCAACATTCCCGCAAGAACAGTCAAGCTGGCAGTCCATACCAGAAAACGCGGATAGATTCCCGGGTCCAGGGTGGCGGTGGAGAAGCTGAATGGGACGATCACAGTGGTGGCAACTGCCATTGAATGAAATAATATCGCCCGCACTCGTTCACTGCTTCTCTGCATGGGGAACCCGCGTCAAGTTACCAATTAACTTGCAATGTACTCGGATGAGAGTACTCCGACAAACAGGAGAGAATGATCCCGAGAAGAAGTATCATCCTCAGATTCAGGATTACTTTGCCGATGTTATCACAACTTGCCTCTGAGGAAGGTCGCCTCTATATTTGCGCATGCTTTGGAGAAGAGATACATATGCCATCGAACATCACTGAGCGGTTGCAGAAAATACGGGATCAGATTTCGCAGACTGCACAAGAAGTGGGTCGTGACCCGAGTACGATCTCCCTGGTCGCGGTTAGTAAATATCAGCCCGCGGGAGCGGTAGCGGAGGCTATAGAGGCCGGTCAACGTGTCTTCGGCGAGAGTCGCCTTCAGGGCGCAGCTGAGAAGATTGAGACAATTCGCCTCCGTTTTTCGGATCTTTCGGATGATATTCATTGGTCATTCATAGGTGCCCTTCAGAGCAATAAGGTTAAGCCGATTCTGGAGTGCTTTCACTCCATTCAATCTATTGACAGGGTCAAGTTGCTGAACCGGGTAGATCGAATAGCTGGTGAACTGAATGTGTCAAAGTCCATATTGCTGCAAGTGAATGTGAGTGGTGCGGAAATGCAGGGCGGTATACCCATCAGTCAGCTTCCATCACTTGCGGAGGCGGCTGCAAAATGCGATCATATCCGTGTTGACGGATTGATGGCAATAGGTGCCAATTCAGACAATGAGGATGAGATCCGAAGTTCGTTCAGAGATGTCCGTAAGGCCGCTGACGCTCTGACAAAGATGAATCTGCCAAATATCTCCATGAACATATTGTCGATGGGCATGACTGGCGACTACAAGATCGCGATTGAAGAGGGATCGACTTTAGTACGTATCGGTACCGCCATTTTCGGCCCAAGACCAAGCTGAGGCAGCCATGAGATTGACACCGTTGGATGTTCGCAAACAAGAATTTGGCCGCCAGATGCGTGGGTACGATCAGGATGAGGTGCGCGGTTTTCTGGACGCTGTTGCCGATGAATATGAGGCAGCAACCAGAGAGAACAAGGAATTGCAAGGCCTGCTGAGTGAAATGAAACAGAAGCTGCAGGAATTTCAGCAGATGGAAAGTAATCTGAAGGACGCTGCGGTCAACGCTACCAAAGCCGCCCGTGACGCGGAGGATAGATCCAGCCGTGAAGCTGACATGTTATTGCAGGGTGCACGGTTGGAATCCGAGCAGATTATAGCTGACAGTCGACGGAAACACCAACAGATTCTTGATGATATTGCACGCCTGGAAGGTCAGCGGCGGTCGTTCATACTTTCAATGAAAACGATTCTTCGGAACCAGGTGGATTTGCTCGAATTGCTTGAGAATGATCCCTTGGATAGCATCCGTGAACAGAATAATTCGACCGACGAGTAGAGTTCAGGATGACGCGTTAATAGTTCAGGATGACGCGTTGTGTCATGCCCCAGACATTTATGTCTGGGATGATCATAAGGTCAACACCGAGATCCTTCACGTTCGTTCAGGATGACGCGTTCTGTTCAGGATGACGCGTTAATAGTTCAGGATGACGCGTTAATAGTTCAGGATGACGCGTTGTGTCATGCCCCAGACATTTATGTCTGGGATCATCAGAAGGTCAACACCGAGATCCTTCACAAAAACGTTCAGGATGACGCGTTCTGTTCAGGATGACGCGTTCTGTTCAGGATGACGCGTTGTGTCATGCCCCAGACATTTATGTCTGGGATTATCAGAAGGTCAACACCGAGATCCTTCACGTTCGTTCAGGATGACGTGATGTGAGGACGACGTACCCTACGAGAGAGCAGAACGGGACCACCCGTTGAGAGATTATGAGTCAGAATAAATCACCCAAACCGGTGTTCGAGCAGGTACCGAACCCACCTGATTTCCCAAAACAGGACCACGCAATACTCGATTTGTGGAAGAAAGAGGACATCTTCCAACGCAGCATCGACGAGCGTAAGGGTGGGGAGGACTACGTCTTCTTTGATGGCCCTCCGGGTACCAACGGCCCGCCACATGTCGGTCATCTAATGCAGTCAGCGTTAAAGGATTTGTGGCCCCGGTACAAGACCATGCAAGGCCGACATGTTCTGCGGAAGGCGGGATGGGACACCCACGGCCTGCCAATTGAGCTGACCGCCGACCGTGACCTGAAACTGGCATCCAAACAGGATATCGAAGCATACGGCGTACAGAAGTATGTCGATTATTGCCGCAAGACGGTGTTCCGTTACAAGTCTCAGTGGGAAGATGCAATCCACCGCGTCGGACGGTTTCTCGATCTGGATAATTTCTACGCTACCTACACCAACGATTACATCCAGAGTGATTGGTGGGTGCTGAGGCAAGCCTGGAACACCAAGGTCAAGCCGGAGTTCGTTGACAAGACTAATCTCATCGGCAGTGACCGCTTCCTCTATAAGGATTACCGGGTAAGTGCCTGGTGCCCCACACAGGGAACCACTCTCTCAAACTTTGAGGTCGCGCAAGGCTATAAGGAAGTCACCGAACTCTCTCTGTTCGCGAAGATGCCGGTAATTGGTCAGGAAAGCACCTTCCTGGTGGTCTGGACAACCACCGCCTGGACCTTGCTGTCAAACATCGCAATCACTGCCGGGCCGGATCTGGCATATGTTCGCATCCGGATGAAAAACGTCAGCGCCAACAATCTCAACAAGGCCGGTGAACGTCTGATCCTTGCCAAATCAAGACTGGAAGCGCTGGACGGATTCCTCGGCGGGAAAGACAATTACGAGATCGAAGCCACATTTGCTGGCACTGAGCTGGCGAATATGGAATACCATCCGCTGTGGGACTTCCAGACGTTGGACAAAGATCAACGTGGGCATTTTGTGCTCGTCGATGATTATGTAACCGCAGACGAAGGTACCGGGCTGGTTCATCTCGCCCCGTACGGGGAAGATGACTATCGCCTTATCAAACAGCATAAACTCGATTTCACGCTTCGTGTCAACGAACGTGGCAAAGTTGTAGAAGGCGAAGCGGAATGGCTGGGACGCTGGTTCAAGGATGAGGATCTGGGAATTGAAATCCTGAAGAATCTGGCCAGCCGTGGGCTGCTGTTCGCCAAGGCAAAGCACACTCATACCTACCCGTTCAACTATAAAACCGGCACTCCGCTGGTCTATTACCCGCGACCCGGCTGGTTCATCCGGGCGAGAGCGATGCGTGACGAAATGCTCGAGGCAAACGAGCGTATCAACTGGATCCCCGACCACATCCGTGAAGGACGATTTGGCAAGTGGCTGGAAAATGTGATCGACTGGAACATCACCCGTGAACGCTTCTGGGGATCACCGCTGCCAGTCTGGACCAGTGAAAATGATGAACATGCGGTTGTCATCTCCTCGATTGAGGAACTCAACAAACACCTTGTCCGTCAGGGTGATGAACCGTTCAGTACAGATGCCGACATTCATAAACCGCGGATCGATGACGTGGTTTTGCACACCGAGGATGGTGTCGCACTCCGCCGTGAGAACTTTGTGCTCGACAGCTGGTTCAACGCCGGCATCATGCCCTGGGGGCAAGTTGGCTACCCGAAAGCCGAGGGGGCAAAAGATTATTTCAACAAGCAATATCCGGCTGATTTCATCTGCGAAGGATTGGATCAGACACGCGGCTGGTTCTACAGCCTGCTGGCGGCCTCCACTTTACTAGCTAAAGCACGAGGAGACGAGAATAAAGATCGCTGGTCCAGTTATAAGAACGTGATCTGCACAAACCTGGTCCTCGATGAGACTGGACACAAGATGTCCAAGTCGATTGGGAACGTGGTTGCGCCAATACCGATTATGGATAAGTATGGTGCGGACGCTGTCCGCTGGTCATTCTTCCGCAACAACCCCTGGTTGCCAATCCGTTTCGGCGAAGAGCCGCTGAGGGATTGCCTGAAGCAGGTGTTCATTCCACTGTGGAACGCTTACAGTTTCTTCGTCACCTATGCAAATGTGGATGGATGGGATCCCAACGAAGAATATGAGATGGTGGAGCCCACTCCCATAGATCGTTGGATTCTGACCGCGTTTAACGATCTTGTTAACGAAGTCACCGAAAGTTTGGAAAGCTACGATGTGATGCCTGCTGCCTCAGCGATCACTGATTTCGTCGATCGACTGACCAACTGGTACATCCGGCGCAGCCGCAGACGTTTCTGGAAGAGTGATGACCAGGGTGACAAGCTTAGAGCATATAGAACGCTCTACGATATCCTCACTGGATTCAGCAAGGTGCTCGCACCGTTTGCACCATTCATCAGCGAAACCATATACCAGAACCTGGTCCGAGGGCGAATGCCGGAAGCACTCGATTCGATCCACCTCGAAAAATGGCCGGAAGCGGATGATTCTCTACGTGACGACAAGCTGAAAGCCAGCATGGATTACGCGCGAGCTGTTGTATCAGTAGGACGAGCGGCTCGTGAAATTGCGCGGCTGAAAGTACGCCAACCATTGGCGAAACTGATCCTCGTCGCCGAAGAGACCCAGCGCGAGATGCTCAAGGATTTACAGGAGTTGATTCTCGATGAATTGAATGTTCGGGAAATAGAATTCGCCGATTCTGCCAACGAGCTCATCACTTTCCACGCCAAGCCCAATTTCCCGGCTCTGGGACCAAGATTTGGCAAGGATGTGAAAATATGGGCTCCCAGAATCATGCAGGCAACGCCTGATATGACCGCTAGTTGGGCTGATGGGGATACCGTTGTTCTGGAAGGTGAGACCTTCGGACCGGATGATGTTGTCCTCTCACAAGAAGCTCCCGAACACCTGGTGGTTAATGAGGATGGCGAAGTGCTGCTGGCACTTGACAAACGGCTCAGCGATGATTTGCGTGCCGAAGGACTGGTTCGTGAACTGATAAACCGTATTCAAAATCGGCGCAAAGACAGGCAGTTCGAGGTCACTCAGCGGATTGAACTCAAGATTTGCGCTGAGGAGGAAATGCGTGTAGCTGTCGAAAAACATCTGGCTCTAATCGAGCGAGAAGTACTTGCTATTCGGATCGTTGTTCAAGAGCTTGGTGAGTCGAATGATAAGATTGATGTGAACGGCAATGCTGTTCAGTTGTATATTGAACCCGTACCCAGTGAATCGGTGGAGTAGCAGGATGGCAAAGAAAAAAGTTGACAAGACGGAGATCAAGGAAGGGCCAGCGTGGAGTCCGAAACCGGATTTTGACGATGGCACCCGTCGATATAAACCTGAAGATGAGGAGCACTTTCGCACCATCATCCAGGAAAAGATCAAGGGAGTCAGGAAGGAGCTCGGATACCTCGAGGAGAGCAGCCTGAAAAGCCTCGAGGAATACTCCGGTGACAATTCAACCTACAGTCTGCATATGGCCGACCAGGGTACCGATATGCAGGAGCGCGAAAAAGCTCTACTATTCGCGCAACGTGAACACAAGTTCCTCCGTGGCCTGATGGCAGCCCTCGAAAGAATGAAACACGGCACATATGGGTATTGCGTTGACACCGGAATTCCGATCGAGTTCGCTCGTCTGGAAGCGGTCCCGCACGCGACGCTATCAATTAAGGCCAAACGAGCTCGCGAAGAGGAGGGGCGTTAGTACCACCCCGTAGCCTCTCCCCAAGACATTTTTTACCTACAAAAACCCTGTGATAACACGGGGTTTTTTGCGGTATATGCCATCGATTTCCCATAATTATACAGTAACCATAATAATTCAATTGAGAGTCCGGAGTTCTCGGTTTACGAAAAGTAAATGCGGGAGGACTATTGCTTTTGGGCTTCTGAGAGCACAATTTACATTTTTATAAGATTAACTGAATTACTGGAGGAATGAGCATGACTCCTGAAGAACAAGAACAGCAGGAACTACTGCAGAGCTTCGTCGAAGAAGGCCGTGAATTGATTGACGATGCTGAGCCGTTGATCATAGAACTGGAATCACAAGCGACGACTGGTGATTCGGGCGAGATAGATTCCGAGACAATCAATACCATTTTCCGACTTTTCCACTCTTTGAAGGGTGGTGCCGGATTCCTGGACCTCAAGCTAGTCAGCAGGGTAACACACGAAGCTGAAACTCTGCTCGATATATTCCGCAAGGGTGAAGGAAAACTCACTGCATCTCATGTCGATTTAATAAACCGCGCCAGCGATTTCCTCCGCAAACTGCTCGATCAGATCGCTACAGACTGGAACGAGGAAGGCCATGATGAGGAAGCGGATAAAGTTGCTGAGGAACTCCGCGGAGCTATTGCCGCAATCCGAGATGGAGGCGAGAACGTATCTCCGGTCGAAGAGGCTGTAATTGTCGAATCTGAGGTCGAAGCTGAAGTTGAATCTGAGGTCGAAGCTGAAGTTGAATCTGAGGTCGAAGCTGAAGTTGAATCTGAGGTCGAAGCTGAAGCACCGGCATCAGTTCCGGAGACGGTTGAAGAGGAAGAGTCCACTCCTGCACCTGCCGTGAATGATCAGTCAATTCCTGACTTGGTTCCGTTGACACCGGAGATCCTCAGCCAGTTTGCAACCGAATCAGAGGAATTGCTGGCGATTGCGGAAGACTCCTTGATGCGTTTCGAAAGAGACACGGAGGATGAAGCTGCTTTACAGGAAGCTTTCCGGGCGCTACATAGCTTCAAAGGAAATTGCGGTTTCGTCGATTTCAGGGACATGATGACGCTTAGCAATGGCGCGGAAAGCATACTGGACCTCTACCGAAACAAAAAGGTCGAATACAATCCGCAGACTGTGAGCATGTTACTTGAGATCATTGATTTTCTTGGTAATAGTCTGAAATCTGTTGCGACCACGGGAGATGGTAGAATCCCGGCTGCATCCGGTCTGCTGCATCTGCTCGAAGATACGGTCGGCGTACCAATTGCCAAGATGGATGCGAGCGAATTCACGGCATCAACACCTGATGAAACCACAATGGAATCGTCTGAAGCTCAGGTTCCCACCGAGGAAGGTGAAACTGTCGTTGAAAAACCGACGACATCAGATTCTGCTGAAAAACCTGCGGCTGAAGTCGCACCTGTGAAATCTAAGAGCAATGGCGCCCCGGCAGCAGTGAAAGCACCCAAGCAACAAGCCAGGCAACCGATGCAACAGAGACAGTCGGTTCGTGTCGATGTTGAAAAAGTGGACCATCTGCTCGATTTGGTCGGTGAACTGGTGATCGCAGAATCGATGGTTGCCCAGAATCCCGATTTGCAGGATGTCGATATTCCACTGGATCGATTTGAACGTGCGGCAGTACAGCTGAATAAGATCACACGCGACCTGCAAGATATATCTACTTCGATCAGGATGATTCCCTTAGCGGGCACCTTCCGCCGTTTGCACCGTCTGGTTCGAGATGTCGCACAGAAATCCAACAAAGTTGTTGAGTTGGAGATTGAAGGTGAGGAAACTGAAGTAGACAAGACGGTCATCGAGAAAATCACAGATCCACTGGTCCATATCCTGCGTAACTCCATCGATCATGGGATCGAGGCACCTGAAGAACGGGTAAAGGTTGGAAAAGAAAGAGCAGGCAAGGTTGAGGTCAAGGCGTTCTACGTTGGTGGCGAGGTTTGGATCACAATCAAAGACGACGGTTACGGATTGAACCGTGACAAACTCGTGCAAAAGGCTGTTGAGCGCGAATTGGTCACTCTCGAGGAAGCGGAATTGATGCCGGATGAAGATGTGTGGCAGTTCATCTTCCAACCCGGATTTTCTACAGCTGAGAAAGTAACGAGCGTGTCTGGACGTGGCGTGGGAATGGACGTCGTCCGTAGAAATCTTGAACAGATCAGGGGTAGGGTTGAAGTCAAAAGCGAGACAGGGGTTGGGTCAACAGTCACGCTACGTATCCCCCTGACCCTGGCAATCATCGATAGTATGCTGCTCCGTGTTGGTGAGGAAAAATATGTTATTCCCATCACCGCCATACGCGAATCGCTTCAAGTAACGAGCGACATGATTACGCGGCCCATGGAAGGTCGAGAGATCATTCGAGTACGAGAAGAATTATTTCCGGTACTCCGACTACATGAACTCTTCGATATTGAAGCGGATTCCACCAACTTGGAGGATGGGATAATCAGCATCCTTGAGGTGGATGGGAACTCGTTCGGTCTGTTTGTGGATGAGTTGCTGGGACAAAGCCAAATAGTCATAAAAGGGCTGAGTGAGTACATCGCAGATCAACCCTGTGTCTCAGGTTGCACAATCCTGGGAGATGGAAGCATCTGTCTGATTCTCGACCTGGCAGGGATGGTGAAACAGATCAACCTGATCAGAGATCAATCAGTTGCTTGACGCTTTTTAAGTCAGGAGTGAGTGATCTGGATTGCTTTTACCAGGGTCCGGTTATCCAGTTGCTTCAGCGGGGTTGCATCATGCCCACGACATTTATGTCTGGGATTATCCGACGATGAATATGCCCCTGTTACCGCCGCAGGCGATAGCAGGGTTGATCCGCAAGTTACAAGGTGCCTGTTTGATTTATCAGGACTCAGGACAGTCGTTAAATGATCCCTGCGAACCG
>CAJVXH010000001.1 GCA_913009835.1 uncultured bacterium | reverse complement strand
ATTCTCATACACATACGGGTCAGAAGGTGGCGACAACCAAAGCCTTACCCGGGATCCGGACCTGAGCGGAAATTTTGTCAAACATTCCGTCGCCATCGTTGTCGCGAGCTCGTGCATCGTTCTCGAAGCTGAACAGGTGCTCGTAATAGCCTGAAACAGTAAATGACTGCCCGAGCATATACTGAAAGCCCAAGCTCACAGACTTTTTGTTCGCGACATCCGAGATAGTCGGACGCATGGTCTTGTCCGGAATTGGGGTAGGATCGTAGTAGAAACCACCGAGCAATTCCAAGTCATCGGTTGCCTGATAGCTTACGCCCCAGTTGTAACGCCAGGTGTCCGCCCATTCAAGAACGAGATCGCTGTCTTCTGCCGGAGCACCTGTTGGGCCAATACCATCCTGCTCGATCGTTATCACATCAAGATCACCCCAACCAGTCCAGTTGGCATCGAACGCAACAGTCAGCCTGTCGTTCATATCAAGAGCAAAGCCAACGCTGAACTCCTGTGGGAGGGGAAAATCTGCGGTAGCGTCAGGTTCACCATAGAAATTATCCAGACCAGTCATGGCAGGTAGATAAACCGTCTGCTCAACCTTGCCTTCGATCGGAACAGTGGTCGGTCCGATATAGCTGATGCCGACGTGGAAATAGTCGGTTGGATGGACCAACACCCCAAGATTGAAACCGAATCCGATTCCCGTACCGGTGAGAATTCCATCCACAAAGTAATGTGATCCGGGAAGTGGTAACCGATCTCCAGTACTGGGATCCACTCCTGGGACCAGCACCGGCGATTGCAACTTGATACTGGTGTACTTAATGCCAATACCCGCACCCACACTGATCCAATCAGCCAATTGATAGCCGATTGTCGGGTGGATGTCGAGGACAAACATGTCACTGCTCCAGTCCTTGTCAGGATAGGCTGGTGACTCCCCATAGCCCGGATATGGACCGATGAACAAATCTTTCCATTCCGAACCAAGAGCGGAGGGAGTGAAAGCCGCTATTCCGACTGTCATCTTCTCATTGACTTGGTATTGGAACGCGACTGAACCGGTTGGATGACCGTTGGCAAGGCTGGTTTGTTTCACGCCATTGCGATACAGGTTGTAGCCATCGTAACCTGGTATTGTACTCGGTGCGTTCGGTGTCACCGTGGTAATTGGATACAACACCTTTGCTTCGATCCACACGCCTGAGCCCTGGCCAGCTAATCCGGCAGGATTCCAGTACATCGCGCTCCAATCATCGGCAATAGCGCGATAAGCACCTGACATGGCGAGACCTTTAGCCCCTACACCGGCTAGATTGAATCCCCCTGCAAACACCAACGCTGGCGCCAGTAGGAGGACAAGGCCTGCAACGACCACTCCCCGTGAACATCGTCTCATACGTCCTCTCCCTCGTTAGAAGATACGAGTACCTGTTCCGTTGAATCACGACAACAGGCAAACGCTCAAAATCCGCCCTGAATAATAGATCGAAAGATAGCAGAGTTTGGCGTTCTTCCAAATCAAAACACACGTATAGCTTCATTCAGGGAGGCGAAGAGAGACCGTAAGCTGATGTAATTAATAAGCATGAATTACGTGTAATGGAATTACACCCCAACGCTGGGTAAATCGGTATTCACTGATTCAATTGATTGGCTGGAACTCATTGTTTAAGTCTCCGGTCAGGCTTCGACGACGACCTTCATTTCCCGTAACACCTATTGATATGAATGGGTAGATCACTATATTGGCCCAATCCAAACATTGAGATAGCCCAAGGGGCTACATCCAGGTTGGCAGGAGGAGAGATGACCGAAACGGCCGTTCCGGCAGTTGGTCTGCGTAAGCATCCGAAAGGTATGCCTGTACTATTCATGACGGAGATGTGGGAACGATTCAGCTTCTACAGCATGCGGGCGATTTTTGCCCTGTACATGATCACTCCGCCTGAATACGGGGGACTGGGGTTTTCAGCGGTGGTGACCGCACAAATCTATGGGTTGTATGTTGGCATTGTTTACCTGACAACGCTCATGGGTGGTTACCTCGCCGACCGGATATTCGGGATCAAGCGCTCGATTATAATTGGCGGCTTGTTTATGACCGCCGGGCACTTCCTGCTCGGAATGATCATGCTGGCGCATTTTTACGAGGGGCTCAGCCCGTTGCCGTTCTTCTTCGCGGGATTGATTTGTCTGGTTCTGGGGAACGGTCTGTTCAAACCAAACATCTCGACTATGCTCGGGAACCTCTACCGTGAGGTGCCGGAGAAGAAGGATGATGGTTATAACATCTTCTACATGGGTATCAATCTCGGAGCGTTCCTGAGCCCGCTGGTTGCGGCTTACTTGCGTGGACTGCATCCGATTTATGGCTGGCACTTCGCGTTTTCCGCAGCCGGATTCGGAATGATCATCTCGATGGCGACTTTTCTCTCATTTCAGAAATATGTCGCCGCCGGAGATATTCTCCCTGCCAGCAAACGAAAGAAAGATCCTGAGCTGGCAAAGAAGACAAAGGTTGACGCTGGCGATCCGGTCAAAAACAAGCAGAGGACAATGGCTTTACTGCTGGTCTTTGTGATCGTCATCTTCTTCTGGATGGCATTCGAACAACAGGGTCTAACCTTGACCTTCTGGGCCCAGAACGCTACCAACAGCACATTATTGCCTGAAACTTTCCAGGCGATTAATCCGATGTTCATCCTTCTCCTCACCTTCCCGATTGTCACCTTCTGGGGAACCATGCGGCGCAAGGGGAAGGAACCCTCAACCGCAGCGAAGATGGTGCTGGGAATGCTGTTCACAGCATTCGCTTATGCCATTCTGGCGGTCGCGGCATTTTCCGGAGGCAACACCGGCCATGTAAATGTCATGTGGCTGGTTGTCGCCTATGCGGCGATCACAACTGGGGAGTTGATGCTCTCGCCGATGGGGCTGTCGCTAGTGTCTAAGCTGGCTCCTCCAGGGAGACTCGGATTGATGATGGGTGGATGGTTTGTGGCGGCCGGAATCGGGGGATACCTGTCTGGAACCGTGGGCATCCTCTGGACCAAGATTGATCACAGTACATTCTTCCTCATCCTCGTTGCATCCAGCACGATAATAGCTTTGGTACTGGTCAGCCTGCTCAAGTGGTTGAACCCGATTATCCATGAGGCGGAAGCGGAAGCGGAAGCAGAATCCGTATAAACTGGGAGACATTTGAAATGAGACCTGGAATCATTGTCACGCTCCTCCTGCTCCTGACTGTTACCCTGGTCTGGGGAGTTAATTATCTAAGCACCCATGACTCCGTGGATGAGGTGATAGATGTCAACACCATAGAACTCGGGCGGGGACGCATAATCCACCTGCTCGGTGTAGAAGGCACCGCCAGCTGGGATTCGGTTCAAGGCGAGCATTCGGCTGATGGAGAGATGATATGGTCAATAGTCGAGGTTGACACCGCACTCGTCCAAAAACTCGAGGATAAAATCAACGGTCAATCGGTTACCCTCGAGTTCGTAAAGTTTGAACCAGACACTGCATCTGCGGATCTGCACGCTTACGTCTATCTCAACGGCGACGAAATCTCGCTCAACGAGTGGTTGCTGAGTGAAGGGATGGCTGGCGTGGATAGATCACAGAACCACCAACAGACAGAACACTTCGAGATGGTGGTTAAAGAAGCTCGGGCAGAAAGACGTGGTCTCTGGGGCCAAACACGCCGAATGCAAGCGATTGGCGGGGAGGAGAAAGCTTCCACTCCCCCGGCGGAAAGAGATCATTCCCGTGAGTTGGAGTGAGGGAACGTGTTGAGCGGTTCCCGGTGAAAGAAGTATCTGCGTTAACAGGATGCACGCATGCGCTCCACGATATTCTGGCTGCTGGGCTGCTTCATTCTCGCACTGAGTGTAACAGCCCAGGCGGCTGACGACACTCTGCTGATATTTACCGCGCGCGCTGATGGACGCCTTGAGAACTGCCGCTGTCCATCCGATCCAAACGGTTCAATCGAAAAGCGTCTCCCCGAAATACAGCGTTTCCGTGAACTCGGACCAATCGTCCTGGTTGACGCTGGCGGTTTCTGCCCACAAATATTCGACACCCTGGCAATTCCATTCATGCTACAGGCATATGATCTGCATCAGTATGACGCTGTCACTCTTGGATACCAAGAGCTGAAATTCGGACCACGTTGGGTCAAAACTATCGAAGACAGGTTGCCTGTTGTCAGCGCGAACTTGCGTTATCGGGATGGATCGTCAATCGGTGAGACTGTGCGCGTAATCGAGAGAGGGAATGAGATATTTGCGATCACTGGAATCACCACACGCGAGAGTCTGCGAATTCTGGGGCCTGAGATCTATGAGAATTTCACCCTGATCGAAGTCGAAGATGCGCTGCATATGGCTTTCGAGAACGTTCCGGACGGCGCCAGGAAAATCGTCCTCGTTCAGGCATCCACCGACCAGATTCGCGAAGAAAAGGGTTGGTGGGAGGGCATTGACCTGGTAATCGGAGGGCTGAATTCAGATTTGTTCGCAGAACATGAGATGCTGGGACAGACCGCATATGTGCAGGTGGGAGCCAAAAGCCGTTACCTGGGAATCGTTCGATTCCGGGGGACACGGGTGAAAACCGAGATCCGTTCGATCTCATCTCATCTGCCGGATGATCCGCGCATATTAGAGATCGCTATTGAGCTGCGCAAGGAACGTATGCGTAACCGTCCGCCGGAAACGGACCAATAACAGAGGGAAGGAATGACATGTTTACTGCGGAAATAAAACTACTCATATTGGCCATAATACTGATGATAGCTGTGGCCTGTACGCTGCAGAGTGAAGTCATCAAGGGAGCGCAGGCAGCCGACGGGTTACCTGCTCAACGAGGAATCGTCCAAGACGATCGGATCGATGAAGCGTCAGGAATGGTTGCCAGTAGACGAAATCCCGGATGGCTCTGGATTCATAATGATAGTGGTGACCCGCCACGTTTGTTCGCGGTCAGTACGAACGGTGACTCGCTGGGCGTCGTGAGGCTTAGAGGCATACGGGCACGTGATTGGGAAGACATCGCAATCGGGCCGGGTCCAATTGAAGGACGGTCGTACATCTACATCGGTGATATTGGAGACAATGCCGGAGTAGCAGGACAAGTGGCGGTCTATCGTTTCCTTGAGCCAGACTCCAGCGATTTTCCGACCAATAGGCCGCTCATAATAACTGATTTTGATCGCTTGAGGTTCGTATACCCGAAGGGTCCACGCGACTGTGAGACTCTTATGGTTGATCCACAGACAGGCGACATCTTCATCCTAAGCAAACGTAAATGGCCTACCGAAGTCTATCGAGCGAAAGCACCTCATACAGGAGATGCGATTCGGACGCTGGAAGAAGTAGCCAAGATAAACGTGGTCGGAATCTCGGCGGGTGACATTAGTCCCGATGGGCGACACCTGGTAATCAAGAGTGGCTGGTCGATTCTGCACTGGTATCGTCCGGAGGGCACTTCCATTGCCAGCCTTTTCGAGTCACTACCGGATACCTTACCTTATGTTCGTGAACCGCAAGGAGAAGCTTTGGCGCTTGATCCCTTAATGACTGGTTACTATACGGTCAGCGAAGAGGTGCAAGGAAGTGTGGCCGCCATCTCATACTATCCATTCAGACCAGATTTCTTGAAAGCCAGCGCCAAACCATGACACTGCACCGTAAACTTCTGATCCTGATTATTCTCGCCACAATGGTGGTTTCGCTCGATCCTGCTCAAGCGGAACAGCTCTCTATCGCCCAGCTTAGCGTACTTCCTGACGACACCAGCCTCACTGCCCTTGTCCTGATGCGGGAGCGACCTGATATAGATTATCTGCGCCAGCTAGTGGCAAACCTGTCACGCGATGAACGATCAGGAGTTGTGTGGCGTGAGCTGGATGAACTCGCCAGACGTAGTCAGCAAGGCATTCGGCAAAACCTTGAACGGTGGGTAAACACCGGCGAACTGGAACGAATTCAATACTTACGTCTGGTCAACGGGATAGTGCTGCATGGCAGCCCCCGAGTCTATGAAGACATTTTTAATCATCCCGACATCAGCGAGCTGATTCACATAATTCCCCGCACAATTGAGACGAATGCAGGGCCAATTCCCGTCACAGTTGCTGATGGCGAGTCCATCCCCTGGCATATCGAACACATTCAGGCGCCACAATGTTGGGAAGAAGGATATACGGGGGCGGGTGTGCTGGTGGCAATCATCGACACCGGCATTAACTATTATCACACTGATATTTCCGATCACCTCTGGGATGGCGGCGATCAATATCCCAATCACGGATATGACTTTGCCGGGTTGGATGATGATCCCATCGATGAATCAGGCCATGGCGCAGGTGTTGCCGGACTGGTGGCTGGAGACGGTACTTCCGGTATCAATACTGGCGTAGCGCCAGATGCCACTATCATGGGACTAAGAGTTCGTCAGGATCTGTTTACTGGAGTGGTTACCGATACCTGGCTGGCCCAGGATTTTGCCCTCGAACACGGCGTGGACATCATCAGCATGTCGCTGGGCTGGGGACACCCGGGACCGGAAGATCGCCCCATCTGGCGTGAAGCATACGAAGTGCTGGAGGTAGCTGGGATTGTCTGTGTGAAAAGTGCGGGCAACAGACGCATGGAACGTAACCCACCGAACGCGATTTCGGTGCCAGGTGGAGTGCCTTCACCCTGGCGTAACCCGGATGAAATTGAATCAGGCACGCGCGGGGGGCAGATAACGGTCGGAGGTATCGACGAGGAGAACAATAACTCGGATGTCTCCAGTCCCGGCCCGGTTACCTGGGAGGGTGTCCTGCCGTGGGATGATTATCCGCTAAGCGATGGAAGATCAGGGCTGATCAAACCGGACATTTGCGCTCCTAGTACTAATGGCACCAGCCTCCCATATAATGCGAATTCAACGTACGCTTCATTCAACGGCACCTCCATGGCACAGCCGCACGTCGCGGGAGTGGTCGCCTTGATGCTGTCCAAAGATTTTAACCTGCTGCCGGTTGAGGTCGATTCCATTTTGCAGACAACGGCACTGGATTTAGGTGAACAAGGCAAGGACAATGATTTCGGGGCGGGATTAGTACAGGCAAAGGCAGCGCTTGACGCCATCCCCTCGCCAGAACCAGAACCTGATCCAGAACCGATTGAGTTTTCCAATCATGCCTCAATTGTTGACGGATTGACGCTCGATGTAGTGTACCCAAATCCGTTCAATCCCTGGACAGTCGTACGAGTGTTTATCACTGATCCCGGGCACCTGAAGATCAGCGTTTTCAATGCGCTCGGTCAGCAGGTTGATACGTTGACCAATAGCTGGTATATGAAGAACGAGATGCACGAGTTTCCGTTCGACGCATCCGATCTGGCTTCCGGATCCTATTTCATACTGGCAGAATACAACGGGAAGAATGTGATTTCTCGTAAGGTTACTCTTACCAAGTAAATTCTCTCCTTAGTCAACCAACAACGTCTCCTCGCCGAAGAATCCTGATCTCTCTTTTGGGAATATAGGATGTCGAATTGGTAGAATGTGCTTATTGCATTGTTTATATTTATGCTTACATGTTTAAAATCAGGTTACGGAGCTAATCATGAACAGACGAGTGCTTATTGTTGATGAAGATGCGAGAGTTCTGGACGTCATTCGCAAGCTGATTTATTCTACTTGTTATATAGCAACTGCAAAAAGTGGGGAGGAAGCGCTGGACCGTTTAGCTAATGACACAGATATGGCAGTTGTAGTAAGCAATTACCGGTTGTCGGGAATGGATGGGGTCACACTACTTAAACAAATCTCAGAGTTGTACCCTCATACCATCAGAGTTCTCCTCCTAAGTATCAAAGACAAGGATATTGCAGTTAGTGCCGTGAATGAAAGTCGTATTTATAAGTTTATTGCAAAACCGATGAAACGAGATGATATTATAAAGACAATCACTGATAGTGTTGAACAATATAATGTTTCCTTGGCAGAAAGATCAATACTAGATGAAACATTTCATGCTAGTATGAAAATAATATTAGAAATATTTGGTGTTTCTGATCCTGTGTCATATAGTCGTTCTAATCGAATGTACCGATTCGTTCGAGGAATTAGTAAGGATATGGATTTGCACAATCAATGGGATTATAATACTTCCGCACTGTTATCGCAGATCGGTTGTGTATCCCTTCCAGATACATTGGTACAAAAATCGATTTATGGTTTTAAACGCTTGAATGATGAGGAAATAAAACAATATAAATCACACGCAGAATATGCTGCGAATTTACTTAAAAATGTCCCAAAACTTGAATCAATCTCAGAAATCATCAGGTGTCAATTTGACGCACCTTATATTGATGAAAATGACTTTGTTGACGATCAATCGTCGATTAAGAAGATAGGCACTCATTTATTACACCTATCCTATTATTATGATGTAGAACGACTAAATAATGAGAATCACAAATCCATTATTGATGCCATGCTTAACGACCCACTTCAGTTTTACACACCGTTTGTTAAATCACTTGATACGACTTTTGTAGGTCAAATAGGTGGTAAGCGGCAGAGAGTCAATTTGGAGGATCTTGTTCCGGGAATGACTCTTGCTGAAAATGTACGGACAGAGAAAGGTGTATTGGTGGTGGCCCAGGGACTTGAGATAACACAAAACATGATAAAACGAATTATAGCGTTTCATTCATCTCAGGGTATACGTATGCCACTAATTGTGTATGTAGCGACGTGACATAAAAGATAAAGACTACCGAACAAAACGCAGCCGATTCCAAGCTGCGTTTTTTGTTGGATATAATCAGAGATTTTCACTCGACCAATAAAACCTTTTGCGTCGAATTCATCTTGCCGGGCACGAATGCTCGAACGAAATACACTCCACTGGTCAACTCTGACCCGTCAATAACAGAAGAGGACCCCGAAATTAGGACAGTGGTTTAAGTGATGGATTCGCCCTTCGGATGGGGGTAAATTGCCCTCAGAAACAGGAACGGAAGATGAAGCGACCTCGCAGGAAGTTGACCCCTCAGTTCAAGGCGACCGTGGCGTTGGCGGCGCTGAAAGGCGACCGAACGTTGTCCGAGCTGTCCGCACAGTTCGACGTGCATCCCAACCAGATCACCCAGTGGAAGAAGCAGCTTGCCGACCAGGCTGTCGGCGTTTTCGCGGGCAAAAACACTTCGCGCACTCCAGATGTAGGTGACGCGTTGTTGAAGGATCTTCACGCGAAAATCAGTCAGTTGACGCTGGAAAATGATTTTTAACACAAGCGGTCGGTCAGCTGGATCAGATGCGCGCAAGGCGCTGATCGACCGTGACAACATCTTGACGGTGACGCGTCAATGTCGGCTTCTTGATGTCAGTCGGTCGACGGCGTACTACAAGCCGAAGCCTTGGCGCAGGATGGAAGAATCTCTTGCTTGATGTTTCTCTGTCTCAGTTGCCATCATCCTGAATGTAATGAAGTATCTCTCGTTTGACTTTTGTTTTCCAGCAGCGGCCTTATCCATTGCCATTCGGCAATGAAGAATGAAAACGTCAAACGAGAGATCCTTCGCTGCGCTCAGGATGACACACGTAAGCCCATTGACACCCAGGATTTCATCCCAGGCTGTGCTTCAAACGTTGGCGGTAAAAAAACTCCGTCCACGTTTTCAGAATGACTGACAGCGTGCTGTACTTTTGAGAATGACTATAGCACAAAAAATGGGCTACGGAGATTCCGTAACCCTTGTCTATTTATGGTGAGGATGGAGGGACTTGAACCCTCGGCCTTGGGCTTAAAAGACCCGAATAGGCAATAGTGGACAACAGGTCACAGTAGCTAACTATAATAATAACAATGATATTCCTGTCTTCCAAGCCCTTTGGTTGTTTGGGAATTGTTGCCATATATTGCACTGAGTGTGCCACCAGTGTGCCATGGGAACTGCTTTAGATCGTAAGCGACGTTAGCCTCGAGGCTATTCAGCATTCAATGAGAAACAATAGAAGCAAACGCTGCGTGTGAAGACAGCTCTTTTCACTCGTGTCCGAGGTTATAGTAAAGTGTGACTCGAAATAGAATGACCCTAATGGATTATCTTATTGAAGTAAAAACAAGTCGCCAGGGTATGGATCTAGTCACAATTGCAGTAATTTTCGGTTGTTGTAATTTCTGTTGAGAATTGGATCGAATGAGCCTGAATCATTTCAAGTCTCGATTTTCGATGAATCGCTGGAGACTCTGTTAGATCACATTTAAAATAGACAAGGAGCAATGTTGAAGATCCCATTTCTGAATCTCCGAGCCCAGCATGATTTGCTGAAAGAGGAACTTACTGCCGCGTTCCAACGCGTCTTGGAAAGATCGTCTTTTGTCCTCGGGCCCGAGGTGGCCGCTTTTGAGAAAGAATTTGCCAATTACCTCGGGGTGAATCACGTGATAGGCGTCGGCAGTGGAACTGCTGCTCTTCACGTATCGATGCTGGCGTTGGGTATTGAGCCCGGTGATGAGGTGATCGTTCCTGCAATGACGTTTTATGCGACAGCTGAAGCAGTAGCGATAACCGGCGCAAAACCGGTGTTTGCTGATATCGATCCAATTTCGTATTGTCTAGCTCCCGAACAGGTGGAACGGGCAATCACACCGGCAACTAGGGGGATTTTGCCGGTGCACATGCTAGGTCATGCTGCGGAAATGGATAACATCTACTCAATTGCTGATCGTCACGGACTTTGGATCTGTGAAGATGGAGCTCATGCTCCGGGAGGGTGTTACAAAGGTTGCCGAATAGGGAGTTTAGGTACCATCGCAGCGTTCAGCTTCTATCCTGGAAAGAATATTGGTGCTTTGGGCGAAGCGGGGGCGATTGCCACTAATGACCATACCTTAGCCCAACTATGCCACGAATACCGTAACAATGGGAGTATCGAGAAATTCCGGCACGTACGCATTGGCATCAACGCCCGAATGGACGAAGTTCAAGCTGCTCTGTTGCGTGTCAAACTTCCTTATCTCGATACATGGAATGACGCACGGATTTCAGTCGCGAAGGTTTTTGATGGAGGCTTTGCGAATGTACCCAAACTTAAGCGGCCTTCACTGGGAGCTGGCCCAGGGTCAGAGTCGATATTTCATGTCTACGCCATACGGGTCGAGCAACGAGACCGTGTATTTTCGGAGTTGCAACAACTCGGCATCAATGTCAACCTACACTATCCGGTACCGATGCATTTACATCCAGGTTTCGCTTGTTTAGAAGGTAAAGAAGGCGATTTCCCCGAAGCGGAGCTCTATGCCGCAGAAACTCTCTCATTGCCCTGTTTTCCGGAACTGACCGCTAAACAGATTGATAATATCATATCAACAGTTCGCGAAGTGATCTCCTCCACTTGTGGATAATTCATTTGAAGCATTTCTCACATGGGGAACTGTTCGCCGCATAATTTCCCTATACCATAGATTTTCAACTTCGGACTGAAGAAGCGTTCCTACTAGGATGCTAAGGACTGATATTAGCTTGGCAAAAAGAAACAGCAAAATCAAATAATGACAGTGCTGTCGTGGCGAAAAGGGATTGGACGCGAGACAATCAAATATTGATGTCGCGGTACATTGTCCCTGGATCGGTGTAGAGGTCACGTCTTTGTGAGTCTGACCAAGCTCGGGACGGAAAAGATGATCCTCTACCTTTGTAGGACAGCTAAAGGACAGCGAAGAGGTGGTGATGTTACTCGGAAAGATAAAACCCATCGGAATTGCAATCGTGGGGGTTGGCTACTGGGGGAGGATCATACTTAGAAGCTTAACAAAGGCAAAAGGAGTTATTCTGGTTGGCTTCAGTGATGCAGACTCCAATAACCTGAAAGAGATTAGCGAAATCTATCCGTGTGCTGTAGGAGAAATGGATTACAGAAGACTGTTGGAAATGCAGGAGGTTCAGGCCATTATTGTTGCAACTCCGCCAACAAGTCACCGGAGAATAGCCATGGATGCAATGGAAGCAGGAAAGGACGTGCTGGTTGAAAAGCCTTTTACAACGAGGCGCACTGACGCATTAGAGTTAGTGAAGTACGCAATGATTCATGGGCGAATATTGGGTGTTGACTATACCTATCTCTATAACCCTTACATCTTAGAAATTAGTACGATACTAAATTCAGGGAAGATTGGTTCGATTCGGAGTTTGGAATATATTAGAATCAACACATGCGGAGTTCGACATAATGTAGATGTGTTACAAGATCTGGTTAGTCATGATTTTTCAATTTCTGATTTTCTGTTAGGTAGCAAGGTGCCGGAAAGGATTAATGCAGTTGGAGAAATTGCGTCGGAATGGAATAGGTGTACCAGGGCAAAAATGTCTTTGTGTTTCAATGGGAACTTGCTGTCGACCCATCATGTGGATTGCTACGGCGCGGAGAAAATTCGCGAATTGGTGGTACGTGGTACGGCAGGAACTTTGGTTTATCGGGCAGAAGGCTCGGATGAGGGATTATACTTGATTGGATTAGATGATGACAATAAGCAAGTCTTGGATAGACAATCGTCGTTAGCGATACCGATGGATTCGGACGCTCTGACAACGGAGTTGGAGCATTTCGCGTCATGCATTCGCGAGCGGCGACAGCCGTTATCAGATGGTTGGCTAGCCGTAAGGGTTCTTGAGTCTGTGGAGGCTTGTCGCAGTGTTTTAGGTAATGCTTACATCTCATCATCGTGTCCAAAATAGTCATGAATTTTGCGATTGTTGATCGAAAGCCATAAGCCAAAAAACTCTACGTATCGACTGAAACTATGTGAGTGCTTATGAGAAAAACCCATGATATCTTGCTTACGGAGATATGGGAGGTCAAATCAAGCCTTGAGGATGAACTAATGGCGAGCCTCAAGTCTGGTCGGTTTGATGGCTACGGATACCTTCAGGTATACACAGATTTCTTGCGTTGGGTGAGTATATCGCTCTTTGAATGGTACACATCGACTTCAGCGATGAAAGGCTCAGTGGCAATGCTTATGAGCGGCTCTATGGCTCGTGGCACGGCTAAACCTGGTAGTGATTTGGATTTAGTTATCTTGGAAGACGGATCAAGCTCGATCAAAGTCACGAAACTAAAACAATTCATTATTGACTCATTAGACTGGCTTGGATTCGGTAACTCCGATGTCGTGATATGCAATGTCAATGGGAAAGTTCTTCTACCTGATGATGTCATTGACCAACGCATTGCATCGACCGGGCGATATCTTGCGGGTTCAATGGTACTTGCCGAGATTTTCGCCGCCAGGCAAAGTTGGACTAGGGACTTTGTGCTTGAAGAGACTGCGATGAATGAAGTTTTCCGTAACTTGGGAACGCCATCAGGCTCATCGTTGGAGTATAAGTATATTGCAGGAGGGCAGAGAGACGCAGTACGCCTATTCGATGGCGTTCGAATGCTACGCAGATGTGGTGTATCCGATTCACACGACGTACGCCTGGCTGCTATTCTGGCTGTCTCCAAAGGGGCAGAGGTGCAGTACCAAGTTCACGGTCTAGATAAGGAAACTCTCACTAGAGTGCTTGAGGCAAGGTACGAACTGATAGCGATGATCACGGCTTCAAGCGTCTCGGATACTGTTGCTATTTTCGAGGAGCTTCGGGTGCGTCTTGAGAAACAGTGCTATCTAAGCGAAAAAGAACTACTCAAGATACTGAGATTACCGGGCACAAAATGGTTACGGGCACTGGCTTTGGCTATGACACAATCAGCGGCACTTGATACTCTAGCAGGTAGTATAGATTTGCCAGTTGGAGTTAGACTCTTTGCACTGAGCGCCAATCCCTTTGCGTCAGCGAACCTGTTAGATGAATTGGCGCGACTACCCGGATATAAGTGGCGTAACATTCGCGACCAAGTAATCAAGAATCCTGCTATTGGTGAAGAAACCCTACGCATGCTAGCCACTAATAGACTGCAGGTAACCCGTATGCGAGCGAGGGCGGAACTGATCCGACGGGGTGTCAATTGTACATATAGCGAGGACTAAGTTGATCTCAATTGGATTAGACAAAACATCTGAAACAGATGAATTTGATATTCGCCAATATGGGGAGCGGGTGCAAGTTGCGAGCAGAGCTGAAAACCTATCTAGACAAGATGAAGAGGAATGGGTAGTCCCATGTGATGCATACGGAATAACATGCGGACCGGCAACCGAGATCGGGAGGGCTCACCATTATGGTATAATACACAAAACAGCTGATGTTTTCCTGATGTTGCCGGATGGTCGCCTACTCATCCAGCACCGGTCGGGGGGCGATCACTCTTTCCCTAATCGCTATGGACCCTCTGCTGGAGGGCATGTTGGAATCGATGAGCTTCCACTTCAGACGGCGGTGAGAGAGAGCGTAGAAGAACTAGCTGTAAATATTCTCGCTGATAGGCTTGTTGCCCTTCATGATAACTTACGTGGCTGGCCTCTTTATTACTATTCACTGACATACGAGGGTTCGGAAGGAACTGTAGTGATCAACCAGAATCGGCCGAGGGGTGAGTTTGTAGTCTTGGATCGTGAGAAGGTATTATCGAATAAAACCAGAGAGACAGCACTCAAGCGGTTGAATTTGGCACTACCCTGGTTACCACCAGCAACAATTCATCCCCGACTGGAACTAAAGAGAATCTTCTTCAATCAAGAGCGGACATTTTACTATGTTGTCCCTGTTTCGGAAGCCCAAGCATCCTCCGTGGTATACCAGAGCAGCGAAGTTATGGGGGTTGTATCTATGACGCTGCACGAGTTCGCGGCGTTAGCTGAAGATCCTGAATATCGTACTGATACTTTATCCTGTTTGTTACGGCACAATGCCTTTGCCAAGCTCCAAAGACTGCTTAGTGAGCTGTAATGGAGCCTAAATTTAAGATATCTGTCGTTGTGCCATTTCATGGCCGTGAAGATTTCCTAAGGCTATGTTTGGCGTCACTCTGTATTCAGACTCTTGATCCCGATGACTATGAAGTCATAGTGGTCGATGACGGAGGGTATTTATCAGCTGCGGCGATACTCGAACTGGGACAGCGGCCAGTGCGGATAATGAGAAAGTCCCATACAGGAGTTTGCAGAACGCGGAACATGGGAATTAATCAAGCAAGAAGCGAGCTGATTGTTCTGTTCGATTATGATTGTGTGGCTTCTCAGACTCTGTTGCAGAGGTACGTCAAGTTCTTTGCTGATAACACTGCGATTGCTGGCGCCGGGGGAACAGTGGTGAGCATTGGAGACAAAAAGCTCCTATCCGCTTACGCGGGTCGGCGAGGTCTTCTGTCGGGGCCCATCCGCATAGGCAATAGTATTCAGTCCGTAATCACAGCTAACGCATGTTTCCGTAAGAGCGCACTCCAGTTAGTAGGCTTGTTCGATACTTTGTTTGACGACTATTTTCATAGTTGTGGGGGTGAGGATGCGGATCTATCCTACCGGTTGTTGCAAAGGGGATTCATGCTCGGCAGCTGCCCACAGGCTATCGCCAGCCACAACCATAGAATTAATTTCAAAGAATTTGTCATTCAACAGACTCGTAACGGCGAAGGACTGTTGGTTCATGCCCGTTTACGGGATCGAAAGTTGTCTGACTTCGACCTACCGGAGCCACGACTACTCCCAATTGTATTTCATATTGTTCAGTTTTTATTCTTGCCGACCCCGTCGTCACCTCGAAGTCTCATGGCTCGTTGTAGGGATTATTGGCATGATAGTAGACTATCATGGTTTGAGAAACTTGCTTTCCCATGCGTGGACCTTCTCAGGAGGTGCTGCTATCTAGCAGGTTTGGTGCGAGGACAGAGAGGTTTAAGACTATCAACGGCATACAGTGTGAATACGAGCAGTAGGATAGAATCTTGACTAAAATACTTCAAATAGTTAACGGAATCCCTAATGTGGGCGATTTATTGGCTCCGATAATCACTGAGAAGCTCTTTGACTTAGAGGTCGTCCCGGTTTTCAAAGAATTACCTCCTGAACATATAGGTAAACCTGTACTTGGCGGACTTGGCAGTTTTCTTGGTTACTATGGCGATTGGCGTATGAACATCTGGGGGACGGGCTACGAGCCAGGTTATGTGGATTCGGCCACTAAGGCAAATCCTGGGACCCGGATGGATTGGACGGTCTACGCAGTTCGTGGACACGTGACACGGGTGGCACTTGGGCTTCCTCAAGGCATTCCCTTAGGAGATCCGGCTGTACTCATGCCGAAGATCTATATCCCTAGAAAGGCTCCGCAGGAAAAGTCCCGATATTTCCTCCATTGGGAGAATGAAAACGCTCCTACCCTTCTTTCAGATGGGCTTGAGATTGTGACTACGCGCCAAGATCCCTTTCAAGTCATTGACTACATTTCGGCTACAGACTTTGTGTTCACCGAAGCCTTGCATGTCGCAATTCTTGCATTTGCTTACGGAGTGCCGTGGGCTTGGATACTGAACAAGCACACGCGCGGGATGATCAAGTGGTTTGACTGGTTCTCAAGTATCGGTGTAGAGGGCCGTTGTTTCACAGTGACTGAGCTTGACGAAGCGCGGAAATGGTATGCCAAGAATGCACGTAAGTTCAATAAAATCGACTCAGACAAGCTGCTCCAAGTTTTTCCTGCGCATATTGCCTACTGAGGAACTTAATGATGGACGCAGAGTTCGATCTGTTACCCTGGACCTCCGCCGTGGCCGAGAAATTAAACCGTTTCGCAGCAGGTTTCCCTGAAGCATCAATTTATCACCATCCTGTTTGGAGCGAACTGCTCCGTGCTGTGTATGGTGGACGTCTATTTTTAGCCACGGTTTGGCGACAAAGGGCTCTTTCCGCGGTCGCTCCAATATTGGAACTGAGAAATCCTGTTTTCGGCAATCGTGTCGTCTCGCTTCCGTTCAGCGACCATTGCCTACCTCTATGTTTGAGCCGTCAAGACTCCACAGTACTGCTCAAAGGAATCTTGAACTCGCGGGAATTGGCGACTCCTGCTTTGTTAGAACTTCGGGGAGGCTATCAGGCACTGCCCGGCATAGCTTGCGTACCATCTGGTTATTTGCACCGCACTTCCCTTTCGGCTGACGAAGCCAAGGTCTTCGCCAGATTCGACAAGCAAAGTGTTCAGAGACGCATTCAAAAAGCCCAAGCTAATCGGAAATTGCGAGTTGAGTATCGGACTGATGCAGCAGCAATGAGGGAATATTATAGACTGCACATAGAGACTCGCCAACGACTTGGCACGGTTCCCGCACCACGCCGCTATTTTGAGCAGCTTCACACTCGCTTGATAGAAGGAGCTCGAACTGGTTTTATTGAACTAGTTTATTATCGTGGACGGCTTGCGGCGGGGAGCGTTTTACTCACAGCGTATCGCACAATGAGCTATAAGCATTCAGGGTCAGACAAAGATTTGTGGAAGTATCATCCAAATCACCTGATGCTCTGGAACGCGATGCAGACCGGATGTTCGATGGGACTTGAAACGTTCGACTTCGGGCGAACTGGTATGGGATCAATCAACGAAGGATTGCGTAAATTTAAGATGGGCTGGGGATCTGAGGAGATCCAGCTTCAGCAAATTTACGCTGGGACGGATCCTTGCTTACGCGCTTGGACTAGGAGGATACTGAGAAAAGCTGTCTTTTGGCTTGTACCGCGGACCCCTAGATTGGTAACACAAGCTGCTGGAGAACTGTTTTATGGACACATCTAACTAGTCATTTAATAATCAGTTCTAGTACGATATAGTTTCCAATAGCTGACAAACCCTCCCCCCCCCTCAAAAATAATCTTCGACACTAGAGGATCACTAACACCAGCAATAAAAGGCGTTTCCTCAAGAAACTACGCATTCAGTTGTTTGGGATTTGTTAGCAGTTGTTACCCTCAATGTGCACCAGTGAACTATAGAAAACACCCGAGAATAAGGATTGTGTTGGCCATAAAGTAACCACGGGATATCTAAGTTAAGAGTATTGAACGGAATCAGAGGATTGTTCGATATTAGCCAGACTTGAAGAAATCGGATCAACTGAGCTCTATGTTCCGCCAAGCGAACGTCTTATCTTCAGATCTGTGATGAGTGGTTAAGTTTTTAGAAACCCTTCCCTTGAACTGTGTATTGAGCCAGAAACCAAGGTGCATCTACATGAAGAAGCTATCGACGACAGCTCTAGCGAAGCAGCTTGACATTCCAACGAAGGATCTATTTGCAAAACTCATGAAGTTGAATTACATACATAAAGCTGGTAAAACCTGGAAACTAACCGATATCGGTAGTTCTGCAGGGGGTGAGTACCGCGACAGTAAGGAATACGGAAGATTTATTGTCTGGCCATCCAACTTGAAATTCAGTGATCAGAGCAGCAACCAGACAATAACGGCCACAGCAATTGGCAAACGTTTCAGTATTTCCGCGAACAAGACTAATTTCATTTTGTCTGAGCTAGGGTGGTTAAAGAAAGATGTTAAGGGTTGGATTGCCACCGCACAGGGCTTAAGGTTGGGTGCAGTACAGGCTGAGGATCGAAACTCAGGCATTCCATACGTGAGATGGCCTGAGTCAATCACGAGCTCCAAGGTTCTAATTCAAACGATGAACAGTGTTTCAGGCTATGGCGACACAAATGAAGAGGATATCAAGTCGAGTTCAGAATCCAAGGAGACGGATTTCAGGCACAAATATGAAGCGAAGCACAGAGCAACCGATGGCCACTTTGTTCGATCCAAGGCGGAAATGCTGATTGATAACTACTTGTACATGGCAGAGATTGTGCACGCATATGAACGAAAATTACCGATTGAGGAAGATGCATACTGTGATTTCTACCTTCCCACAAAAAAGGTGTATATCGAGTATTGGGGATACGATAATGATCAAAAGTACTTAGCCAGGAAAAAGGCAAAAATCGCACTATATGAGAAATATGGCTTTAATTTGATCCAGCTTGAAGATAAACACGTCCAAAATCTTGATGATGTTTTGCCAAAGCTGCTACTCAAATATGGGATAACGGCATACTAGAGTTTGTTCCTGACGTAGATCTCTTTGCTAATCGAAGTACATCTATGTTCTATATGATTTCGAACATCGTCTTGGACTGCTAGGTCAGCCTTTATTCTTGGACTCAGTTACTTTTGGAAATCTGAAAGGATCGAAGAGACGAGTGGATAAGAATTTGGTGAATGACAATCGAAAACAAAGAACATGCTTCGAGAAATCCTAGAAGGGGATCAAAACGATGCTGGTGTTAGAGAAGCTTCAGACAGGCGCATATGTTCGCGGTCTTTCAGCTGATGGAATTGTCGTCATAAAGAGCGTCTCGTGGCATGGAACTTCGGTAGTAGATGTGATATATGAGGATAGTTCAGGGGAGATTGCAAACAGACTTGTTTATCGTAGCGACGAAGATTCCCTCGATCTGGTAGAAATGGGCCGACCCTGGTCTTTTGATGCAGACGGACAATTGCTCCGACTTGTTTCTGAAGCATATCGCATCAGCCTCGCATGGTTGTTTGATCCCTACTTAGCAATCACAACATCGCTCATCGAACCGCTACCGCACCAGATCAGTGCAGTCTATGAAGAAATGCTCCCTCGCCAACCAATGCGATTCTTGCTGGCTGATGATCCTGGTGCTGGTAAGACGATCATGGCTGGGCTTTTAATTCGAGAATTGATTGTTCGAGGTGATCTGGAAAGGTGTTTGATCATAGCCCCTGGAAGTTTGACAGATCAATGGCAAGACGAGCTGGCAGAAAAATTTGGTCTGGAGTTTGAACCTCTGACGCATGACATGATTGAATCGGCCAGGGATGGTAACCCATTCGACAAGCGGAACCTATTGATCGCACGAATGGATCAGTTAAGTCGAAATGATGAGCTGCAGGAGAAGCTGCAAGTATCACCTGAATGGGACTTAGTTGTAGTGGATGAAGCCCACAAAATGAGTGCTCATTTTACCGGTGGGGAAGTACGTCATACGAAGCGCCGCAAGCTTGGTGACAAATTATCTCACTTGTGCCGAAACTTCCTGCTTATGACAGCCACACCTCACAACGGGGTTGAAGAAGACTTCCAACTATTCTTGGCCTTGCTGGATGGAGATCGGTATGAAGGTCGATTTCGGGATGGAGTCCATGTAACAGATCCATCTGATTTAATGCGACGTCTTGTGAAGGAGGATCTACTAAGGTTTGATGGTCGACCGTTGTTTCCTGAAAGGAAATCTTACACTGTTCAATATGAGCTAAGTGATCCAGAAGCCTGGCTATACAAGGCTGTCACGGACTATGTCCGAGATGAGATGAACCGGGCAGATAGATTTGTTGAAGGAATTGAAAAGAAGAAGCGAATTAATGTCACGTTTGCCTTGCTGACACTTCAACGTCGGCTTGCCTCCTCGCCAGAGGCCATTTACCAATCACTCGTAAGGCGTCGTGATCGTCTCGAATCCCGTCTTCGCTCTGAACGTCTCGAGTATCGCGGTGCGAAGCTAGCTGAGCAAGTTGAACCTGATATGAGTGAAGAAGAGTGGGAGGAGATGTACGAAGAGGCTCCGCAGGATGAGCGGGAAGAGATGGAACAGACTTTCATGGATCGCTCGACAGCCGCTCAGACAATCGAGGAACTCGAAAAAGAGATCGAGCGGCTGAAAGAACTTGTGAAGCTTGCAGAAACTGTGCGCAATGCAAAAACTGACGCGAAATGGAGTGAATTAAAATCTATCCTCGATCATCCATTGATGAAAGATGACGATGGTAACCGTCGGAAGCTTGTCATCTTTACGGAATTTAAAGATACTCTCTTTTCTCTGGCCACCCTTATTCGAGTGTTCCTTGGCAAGAATGAGAGTGTGGTTGAAATCCATGGAGGTGTAAAGCGGGAAGATCGGCGAAAAATCGTCAATGCTTTCATGAATGACCCGGATGTTCTTATCCTTGTTGCGAACGATGCCGCTGGTGAAGGTGTGAACCTTCAGCGTGCACACCTGATGGTGAATTATGATCTGCCTTGGAATCCGAATCGATTGGAACAACGCTTTGGTCGTATCCATCGTATCGGCCAGAACGAGGTTTGTCACCTATGGAATTTGCTTGCCAAAGACACACGTGAGGGTGATGTCTATTACAAGCTTTTGAAAAAACTTGAGATTGAACGTGAGGCACTGGGTGGTAAGGTTTTTGATGTGCTTGGACAATTGTTCGATCAACGACCTTTGCGCGAGTTGCTCATGGAAGCAATTCGATATGGTAACGATCCAGAAATCAAAGCACGTCTCGATCAAGTTCTTGATAACGCAGTAGACCGTGATCATTTACGTCAGTTGCTGGAGAAACGGTCGCTGGTTCGAGATTCTATGGACACATCACAAATAGAAACAATCCGTGAAGAGATGGAACGCGCCCATGCTCGACGATTACAGCCAAACTATATCCAGGCATTCTTCATGCAGTCATTCAGGAAACTAGGTGGGCGAATCAAACCTCGCGAGAAGGAACGCTTCGAAATTACTCATGTTCCAAAAGAGATTCGTGATCGAGATCGCCAGATCGGTGTAGGTGCACCTGTCCTTTCTAGATATGAACGGGTATGCTTTGAAAAATCAAAGGTGGATGCTCAACCACGGGCATACCTGATCTGCCCGGGGACACCCCTGCTGGATGCTACCATCGATTTGATACTCGAAAAATACCGTGAAGTCATGAAGCGTGGAGCTGTTCTCATCGATGAGAGTGACCCAGGCTTGGAACCACGTTTACTCTTCTACTTGCAGCATACGGTTCATGATGGACGACAGACCCGTAACAAGAAGCAACTTGAAATTTCTACACAGATGCAGTTCGTCGAGGTTACTGAAGATGGTCCGATACAGGATGGCGGTGTTGCTCCGTACCTTGATTATCAAGCGTTGCAAGAAGATGAATTGGAACTGCTGAAACCTGTATTAGATGGAGATTGGCTTAAGCAGAATTGGGAGGAAAAGGTCAAGTCATATGCTATTTCCGAGGTAGTACCCAAACATGTTGAAGCGGTTAAGGACCAGCGACTTCCATTGATTGATAAAGTGGAACAAGAAGTCCAAGCTCGATTGAAACGAGAAATCAACTATTGGGATCGACGCGCTGAAGATTTGAAAGCGAGAGAAGCAGCTGGCCACCAAACAAGTGGACCGGCTCAAAAAGCCCGCGACCGGGCTAACCGATTGGAAGAGCGGTTAAAATCCCGACTGGCTGAACTTGATCGTGAAAGAAAAATCACAGCAAAACCGCCAATCATTACTGGTGGAGCATTGATCATTCCAGCAGGTCTGTTTCACAAACTCAAGGGAGATCAACCAGCCATATTGAACGACTATGGTAATGAGGGAAGGGATGTTGTCGAGCGCTTAGCTATGGAAGCTGTTTTCGCTGCAGAACATGCGCTTGGTCGTGAAACCATGGACGTACATACTCAGCGTGGTATAGGCTACGACATTGAGTCAAAGCATCCTCAGACTGGTGAATTACGATTTATTGAGGTTAAAGGACGAGCTGCTCACGCTGACCAGGTGTCATTAACTCGTACTGAGATTCTCTGTGCCTTGAATGAACCAGAGAAATTCCATTTGGCATTTGTAAGGATTAACGATGGTAAAGCTGATGATCCTGTGTATGTGAAGAATTATGATTATGGTCAGCCAGGTTTTGAACAGACCAGTTCCACATTTCCCATTAGCAGCCTAATGCGCCACGGAGGTCAACCGTCGTGATTAAAACAAGAAAGAAGTTGATCGAAGTAGCGCTTCCACTCGTTGCGATAAATGAAGCATCTGCAAAAGAAAAATCTATCAGGCATGGTCATCCGAGTACGCTACATCTATGGTGGGCAAGAAGGCCCTTGGCTACGGCGAGAGCGGTGATCTTCTCCCAGATGGTGGATGATCCTTCCAGTCTTCCAGAGCAGTTTCCAACAAAGGAAGAGCAGGACAAGGAACGTCAGCGGTTGTTCGATCTGATCGAGGACTTGGTCAAATGGGAAAATACGACAAACGAAGTTGTTTTGGAGAAAGCACGAAAAGAGATTTGGAAAAGCTGGCGAGTTGCATGTGACGATAACAGAGACCATCCCCAAGCTGAAGAACTCTTCAATCCAGAGAAGCTCCCAGCCTTCCATGACCCCTTTGCTGGTGGTGGTGCTCTACCTCTTGAGGCGCAACGTCTCGGTCTTGAATCGTATGCGAGCGATCTAAATCCCGTGGCCGTCTTGATCAACAAGGCGATGATCGAGATACCCCCCAAGTTTGCCGGACAGCCACCTGTTAATCCCGAGGCAAGTAGTAACCCTGATTTATATGGTAGAAAATGGAAAGGTGCTGAGGGTCTTGCTGAAGATGTTCGTTATTACGGGAATTGGATGCGCGACGAAGCAGAGAAACGGATTGGTCATCTCTACCCCAAGATACGTATAACTGAGGAGATTACCAGAAATCGTTCGGATCTGCTTCCATATCTAAATCGCGAACTAGAAATAATCGCATGGATTTGGGTTCGAACCGTTAAAAGCCCAAATCCAGTTTACTGCAACCAGTATGTTCCTCTTGCTTCGACCTTCATTCTCTCGAACAAGAAGGGTAAAGAAGTATACGTCAAACCAGTAATTGAAGGCGATAGGTATAGTTTTGTAGTGAAGAAAGGTGTTCCACACAATCTAGAAGAAGTGGGAAGTGGAACTAAATTGTTAGGTGCGAATTTTAAATGTTTGATTTCAGGTTCACCAATTTCCGCTGACTATTTAAAGGAAGAGGGCAAAACTGGTGGTTTAAATGCACGACTTATGGCTGTAATCGCAAAGGGAGATAAAGGACGAGTCTATTTATCACCGCTACATAATCATGAAATGGTAATCCATAAGGCAAAACCAGACTGGCTACCAGAAGGAGATGTTCCCAAACGCCTTACAGGTGGTACGTGCGTGCCATATGGCCTTACAAAGTGGGAAAACCTCTTTTCATCTCGTCAACTAGTGGCATTGACAACCTTTTCGGATATATTAAGACAAGTAGAAGAGAGAATCCATAAGGATGCTGTTGCAAATAATTCAAATGATTCTCATAATATAATAGATAATGAAACTAATAGTGTGACAGAATATTCTAATGCAGTAAACACTTACCTTGCAATAGCCATTAATAAGACTGCAGATAGAAATTCTACGATATGTACGTGGGATAATACGAGAGATAGTATTAGAAATACGTTTGGTAGACAGGCAATTCCAATGACATGGGATTATGCAGAATCCAATCCTTTTTCAGGATCAACAGGGAGTATAATCAACGCGTGTGCTCAAATATGCCGGTTTTTGGTTACCTCGCCATCACAAGGTGATAATAGAGCATTTCAAGCTGATGCACAAACTCAGAGTAAGAGTAGGAACAAAGTAGTATCCACGGACCCACCATACTATGATAATATTGGATATGCAGACCTTTCGGACTTTTTCTATGTATGGTTAAGGGTGTCGCTGAAACCAATTTATCCTGAGCTTCTCGCAACGCTTGCTGTGCCAAAGAATGAGGAATTAGTAGCCGCAGCTTACAGACATGGTGGTAAGGGTCCGGCAGAAGAATTTTTCCTTGATGGTATGACTCAAGCAATGCATCGTCTAGCTGATCAAGCTCAGATGGCTTACCCGGTTACAATTTACTATGCGTTTAAACAATCTGAAAGAAAGGGTAATTCAGGAACTGCTAGCACAGGGTGGGAAACATTTCTTGAAGCAGTAATACAAGCGGGATTTTCGATCTGTGGCACATGGCCTATGAGAACAGAATTAAAAAACAGAATGATTAGTGCTGGCACCAATGCGCTTGCTTCCAGCATTGTACTAGTATGTCGTAAACAAAAACTTGATTCCCAAACGGTTACTCGACGTGATTTTGTCTCCACGTTAAAGATTGAACTTCCGAAAGCTATTACCCAATTGCAGGTTGGCAACATCGCACCTGTAGATTTGGCTCAATCCTCTATTGGTCCGGGAATGTCGATCTTCACCAGATATAGCAAAATCCTTGAAGCAGACGATTCCACTATGACAGTGCGAACTGCATTGCAGCTAATAAACGAAGTTCTTGATGATTATCTGTCTGAACGAGAAGGTGCTTTTGACTCAGATACTCGCTTTGCAACCACTTGGTTTGAAAACCACAAATACGAGTCGGATGCTTATGGTGAAGCGGAAGTTCTTGCAAACGCACGCAACGTATCTGTGCAAGGCATTGTTGAAGCCGGTGTAATTCAAGCAATGGCAGGCAAAGTGCGGCTGCTGAAAAGAAGTGAACTACCCGATGGCTGGGACCCTGCAAAAGATACAAGGCTAACTGTTTGGGAAGCCACCCAGCACTTGATAAAGCGTCAAACCGAGCATGGCGAAACCGCTGCAGCTGATTTACTAACTCGACTTGGATCAACCGCGAATCAAGCACGCGATCTCGCCTACCGTTTGTACCAGATATGTGAGCGTAAAGGTTGGGCAGAGGAAGCACGTGCATACAACGGTCTTGTTATAGCTTGGCCCGAACTGGAGAAGCTCACATCGAAAAGAAAATCCTCAGGTGAAGACGAGTTAACACTTGAATTGGATTCATAGAAAGGATCAAAAATGAGCTCAAATACACCTGAGCAACTTGCCCAACAACTAGTCGATGTCTCGATCCAGATTCAACAGTTGAAAGAACAAGCAGAGGATCTGAAATTTCAAATATGGGATGATGCTACTGGAGGCATTCAATGCACAGGTGGTCGTGTGGTTTATAATGATGGTTCTGATTATTCAAGGCTTAATGAACGTGAACTCCGTATAACTCTACGAAATAGGCTCCATCTTTCTGACCAAGAGATAGATGGGATTGTCGACTCGAGCAAACGTGAAGGTTGGAAAAGACCATATTTAGTCGTCCGTCTTGATTAACTGATTGTTGAAAAAGTTCGCAGCGAGGGAGTGCGCAAAGCATCCATTTTTGCGGATCGTGGAGATTGATATGGCTAAAAAGAAGTCAAAGAAAAAACTATCTTGGTTCAACGTAGAGAACCAATCTAAAGAGAAATGGCTCGATCTATGCCCATTGAATACATGGAAAATTGTATCACCAGATCAACTGCCGACAGGAAGTTTTCCGCAGCCTTTGCTGGATAAATGTGATTCGGTTTTCGTGATGACCTCAGGCTCAGATGAAGGCGTGGCTTACTGCATGGCTAACGCAAATAGAATTGATGAAAGAGCTTACGCGATTGACCAACAGCCATTTGGACTGGCGTTTATTGGAGAGTCACCAGCTCCCAGCGGTTGTTTAATGCACCATGGCGACTGGGATGGTCGTACAACACCATATCCATCTGGGTTTGAATCCTATATATCGAGTAGTGGCATCCAGGACTATTACCCGTTATCTGAGCTTCCAGCGGAGGCATCGGGTTCAATACAGCGTCTTCGAATTGAAAGTCAGCAAGAAGCATTTGAAAATATTATGAATCCTATAAAATGTTTCATAGATGTATCAAAGCTTGAGACCCTTGAGGGCGATTTAAATAGTAACGATGAAGATTGATTCAGACGGGTTACAACATTTAACGATGTGAGGTTGAGTGTGGCTATCTCGAATAGAGAGCGTGTTGACAGTGGTTTGAATCTTCTGCGTGATGGCTTGATTCCCTTCATCGAACGCCACCTGAAGAACCATTTCGGAAACGACTGGGACATCACCATCGATGGTCGGCGGCGGTTCCCTCTTGACCGGAACAGTGATGGGAATATTCGATGGGACAGCCAAGCCCTCCTCAAAGTGATGTGGGACGTATGGAATGAAGTATTTCGGGAGGTACTTGGACACTTTGAGCGCTCCCTTGTCAGCGAGCTGATGGATGTTCGAAACCGCCATGCCCATGAAGAGCCGTTTAACTCTGACGATACTTACAGAGCCCTTGATTCAATCCAACGACTTCTTCAAGCCATATCAGCCAGCAAACAAGCTGAAGAAATCGGTAAAATGAAAATAGCGCTCCAGCGTACCGTATACGCTGAGCAGTCAAGAAACAAGACAAGGTACACTGTCGCAGTAGAAGGTTCTCCAACCGCCAGCCTTAAGCCATGGCGTGAAGTCATCGTTCCTCATCCTGATGTTGCGTCCGGTCAATACCAACAAGCTGAGTTTGCTGCAGATCTATCTCAAGTTGCTAGAGGCGAAGCCACTTCAGAATACCAGGACGCGGTTGAGTTTTATAGGCGCACTTTCATCACTGCTGGTATAAAAGATCTCTTGAAAGATGCCCTTCTCAGATTGTCCGGCAAAGGTGGCGAGCCAGTAGTTGAACTGCAGACCAATTTTGGTGGCGGGAAGACACACTCCATGCTGGCACTCTTTCACCTGTTCAGTGAGGAAAGATCTACAGCCCTCCCTGGAATGGAAGACATCCTGAAGGAGTTGGAGCTTGACCATGCTCCTGCGGCTAGTCGAGCAGTATTGGTTGGCACAGCGCTTTCACCCGGTGAGGTCGTCACTAAACATGATGGCACCGAGATCCGAACGCTTTGGGGAGAAATGGCATGGCAGCTTGCAGGTAAAGATGGCTATGACATGGTTGCAGATTCCGACAGAAACGGGATAAGTCCCGGATCTGAGATTCTGTCAGAATTATTCAATGCGGCAGCTCCGTGTATCATCCTGATCGACGAATGGGTCGCATATGCTCGCCAGACGGTCGGGAAACATGATCTTGCAAGTGGAGATTTTGAGTCTCAGGCATCCTTCGCCCAAGCCCTTACTGAAGCAGCTCGAGCAGCAGAAAATACATTAGTCGTGGCGACCCTGCCAGCATCGAGGATCGAGATCGGTGGGGAGAATGGCGAGTTTGCACTCGAATCATTAAAAGGAGTGTTCAAGCGATTAGGCAAGCCCTGGCGTCCTGCAACAGCTGAAGAAGGCTTTGAAATCGTTCGTCGACGTTTATTTGAACCAATCACTGACCGCGATGACTTTGTTGCTCGAGATGCTGTTGTTGGTGCTTTTTCGCAAATGTACCAATCGTCTCAAAACGATTTCCCAAATGAATGCAAAGAAGGTGCATATCGTAGAAGACTAGAGCTCGCCTATCCTTTTCACCCAGAATTATTCGATAAGCTTTATGGTGAATGGTCAACGCTTGATAAGTTCCAACGGACTCGTGGCGTGTTGCGTCTTCTAGCAAAGGTGATTCATCGAATGTGGAGTTCACAAGATGGTAGCCTGCTGATTATGCCCGCGACCATTCCAATGGATGACAATGCAGTGAAGTCTGAGCTGACGCAGTTCCTTGAAGATGTTTGGGAACCCATCATCAGCGCAGATGTTGATGGTCCAAGTTCCTTGCCATATAAATTGGATGGTGAGAACGCAAGCACCCTTGGGCGTTATTCTGCTTGTCGACGTGTTGCAAGAACACTGTATGTAGGAACGGCTCCGGGATCGAAAGGTAGCAACCCGGGCATTAATGATCGTGCGATTCGGCTCGGATGCGTTCAACCTGGAGAAGCGACAGCGACCTTTGGGGATGCGTTGCGACGAATCACTGATAGAGCCGCTCATATTCATCATGATGGCAACAGATACTGGATTTCAACCAAGGCGAATCTGAACAGACTGGCCGATGATCGCACGAATGAACATTCGCGGCAGGTCGAAGGTCTTTATGCAGAAATCGTCCAGCGAATACGGAATGACCAGACTCGGGGCGAATTTGCAGCGGTGCATCGCTGCCCAATCGCTACGAATGAAGTATCGGATGAACCTGAGGCACGACTCGTTATTCTCGGACCTGAACACGCCCACCGGAAGGGAAAGGTCGATACTGACGCAATTAAGCAGGCAAAGCTGATCCTTGAAACTCGAGGAAATTCACCACGTTTGTTGCGGAACATGGTTGTATTCCTAACCGCAGACAAGAAGACCCTCGATGATCTTCTGCAAGCGACAGCGCAATACTTGGCATGGAAGTCGATAAACGAAGAAAAGGAAGAATTGAACCTTGACGCTTATGGCCGTCGTCAAGCTAGTGCCAATTTGTCAAGCTCAAACGAAACGGTTGATCTTCGTATTCTAGAAACCTGGGTTCATGCGATTGTCCCCATCCAACCTGACCCTGCCAAAGAAATAGAATGGCAGGTAATTCGAGCCAATGGGAACAATCCACTTGCAAAACGTACAGCTGCAAAACTTGTTCACGAAGAATTACTCATGCCTGTGATGGGTGGCGCACGGCTGCGAATGGAAATCGATCGATATCTCTGGAATGACCGAAACCACATCGCTTTCAAAGATCTGCTGGACTACTTCTCACGCTATATCTATTTGTCACGCATCCGTGATCGTGCAACGTTGGATAGAGCTATCCAGGATGGAATTAACCGAACGGTTATCGAGGAGACCTTTGCTGTTGCCGATGGATATGATGAAGTAAAAGACAAATATGTTGGACTGCGTTACGGTCAAGAAGTTGTCCTTGAAAATGGAACTCTGATTGTCAAGCCGGACGTGGCAACAGTTCAGCTGGACCGTGAGAGGAAAGAAAAAGAGCAAAAGAACGGTGGTGACAATGGCAATGGTGATAAGGAAATTGGTGGGGGAGATAGAAAGGATGATGGTAAAAACGATCAAGAGGATCGACAGCGGAAGCCAACAACATTCATTGGATCTGTGAAGCTCAACAGTGACAGGATAGGTCGCGATGCTGGCCAAGTAGCTGAAGAAGTGATCCAACATCTATCAACTCTTCCTGGTGCAGATATAGAAGTAAGCTTGGAAATTCGGATTACCGTCTCAAACGGAATTGGCGATGATCTAGTTAGAATCGTTGCAGAAAACAGCAACACGCTAGGTTTTGACATCAACAATTTCGAGCGTGATTGATAGGTATCTTCCAGAGGTTATTCCAGGATGAAAATGCGACAGCGTAGAGAAAACATTGGTCCCAAGAGGATCTGATCTGCATGTGCCATAAGCCCACATATTTCGAGTCAATTCGTTCTCAGGCTTCCAAACGGTGGGATCAGCTTGAGAACGACCCGGATTTGGCTGGGCCTTGGCACCAACTCTTTAACCAAGTTCAAAGTCCAAGACACGTAATATCAGAATTACTCCAGAACGCAGATGATGCTCATGCAACTTGTGCAAGTGTCGATATTGTTGATAATGAATTTATTTTTCGTCATGATGGAGATGATTTTTCTGAAGAGCATCTTACTTCGCTTTGCCGTTTTGGTTATTCAAACAAGCGTACCCTTCATACGATTGGATTTCGAGGTATCGGTTTCAAGAGCACGTTCAGTCTTGGAAAAGATGTTGTGTTGCTTACTCCTACCCTGTCCATCCGCTTCAATAAGACCAGATTTACGGAGCCTATTTGGATAGAAAGAGAAAATGTACTGGATGCAACTGAAATACGAGTGAAGATTGAAAACGAGCATTGTATTGCTGAACTGAAGAAAAATTTTGCTGAATGGGTTAGTAGCCCTACTTCGCTTTTGTTTTTCAGGCATCTCCGAAGTCTCAGGATAGAAGATCAAGATGTAAGCTGGGTAGCGTCAGCAATAGGCCCCATTGAAAATTCCGAGTGGATGTATCTTTCCACTGCACCTGACAAGAAATATTTGCTGATCAAATCTGACCCTGAGGAATTTCCTGCAGATGCATTAGAAGAAATTAAGGAAGAGAGAAGGGTAACAAATTCTGAGGAAACCGAGTTCCCTCCTGCCCGGGTTGAAATTGTCCTTGGACTTCAAGGTAGATTGTTTGTAATTCTACCGACTGGTGTCAAGACGACACTACCATTCGCTTGTAACGCTCCTTTCATACAAGATCCAGCCCGCGTTAAAATAAAGAGCCCCGAGATTTCTCCTACTAATCGTTGGTTGCTCGAGCGGTCAGGGAAGATCGCTTCAGCTGCAATGCGTGCTTGGTTAAACACCACAACCGAATCAATCGAAAGTCGTTGCCATGCTTACTCGATCTTTCCTGATGTCGACAGAGAGGATAACTCGATTGAGGGGTCGTGTGGAACAATTGTTGAATTGGCTTTCGAGGAATGGATAAAAGAGATTCCATTTCTTCTCGACGAGGATGGAAATCTTCAGCGATGGAAAGGGTGTGTCTCTGTACCACCTGAGTTACTAGAAATCTGGGATACAAATCATATTTCCAAATTCCTTTGTTCCGATGATAAAGCAATCCTCTCAAGGAGCGTGAGTGATACAAATAGAAAGAAGCTTGTTCGTTGGAGCTGTGTCAATGAACTTCAAAAGTCGGAAATCATTGATACTCTTAAACGAAGACGCCTACCAAAACCTGGAAGTTGGAAACAGCTCTTGATCCTATGGGAATATCTTTCTGAAGAAGTAACTAGTTATTATCCTGATCATAAAGGAGTTAGGATCCTTCCTGTTCGTGGAAAGAGCAATCTCTACGCAGCATACGAAGTTATTAGGTTTGGTGAAAGAAAATTATTGAGATCTAATGACGATTGGAAATTCTTGTCAAGACGTATACTCGTATTAAATCAAAGTTGGACTCGTTATCTGGCAAAACAAAGAAGACTAGCTACAGAATGCGAAGATCTGAGATTTGCGAAACAAGTAGAGGTTGCATATTCAGTTTTATCCTCAGTAAAGATGGCAGAATCATCAGATACTAGTAAGATCATTGAATTAGTGGCAGACTATATCTTCTCACAAGATGACAGTAATATTAAAGACTATATACGGATCGCTCATATAGCTGCAGCGCTGAAGGCCACAGCATCTGAGAAATTTAAGTACGTTACAAGAGATGGAATGCTGAAAGCTGTTGATAGCGCTATACACATTGATTCATATGGTAATCTAAATAAATTTGTCTCAAAAGAATGGTGTGAAGAACATGTTATTCATGATGAATATTTTGGTAACTACACTTCTTGCTCAAAAGAAGAGTGGGAAGAATGGATCAAATCAGCCAGGAGCAAACTGAATGACTTTGTGTCATTGGACAAAAGAAGAGATGTCTATTATAATCGAAATAAGTTTATAGAATTAATGAAATCACTGGGATTGGAGTCCGTACCATCCTTCCCATATAAGACTGACCGCTACCTGATTGATGGATGGGATTTCGATAGCAAGCACTGGAAATACTGGGAGAATAATTATGAATCAGATCCGAGTTTTTGGGGCAAACTTGGCAATCAAATCCTAGAACAGGATCCAAGACACTGGGCAAAAGCCTTGAATGCAAAAGCTACCCAGGAAAGCCGCGATTGGACAGAAAGGCCGGTAACTTCAAATACTCTTCTTCCAAGCTGGATAGTGAAACTCAGAGGTCTTCCCTGTATAGAAGACACCAGAGGGAAAATGCGGCAACCAGCTGAGCTTCTCCGTCGTACACCAGAAACAGAGCCACTTCTTGAAGTGGAACCGTTTATAAAGGCTGAGTATGATACCGAAGCCTTACGACCTCTGCTGGCTAGACTCGGTGTGCGAGATACACCTACAGGATCAAATCGATTAATTGAGAGGATTCGAAATCTATCAGAGATGAACAATCCGCCATTATTCGAACTAGTAAAATGGTATCAATACGTAGATCAACTGGTTTGCAGGTGCGACACAGATGAGTTTGAGGAAATAAAGAATTTGTTCAAGACGGAAAAACTAATATTAACTGATGATGGTAAATGGGCTAGTATCGAAGAAGTATTCTTAGCTGCTGATGAAGAGAGTATACTTGGTGCAGCAATTGTTAATTCGTCGTTTCAAAACCTAAGCTTATGGCGAAGATTGGGGATCAAAGATCATCCAACTGTTGATCTAACACTCGAATGGTTGAAGCAGCTTCCATCAGGACAAATTCCTTCTGGTGATGAAATACGCCGTATTAAATCTTTGTTATCACTATATCCAATTCGAATTTGGAAAGAATGCAAATATTGGTTTAATATTAATAATGAATGGGTGCCTACTGAACAGTTGGTCTATTCATTAACAATGCAAACGTTAATTCCACGAAAGCATCTTTTTGATTCTATTAAGCAGATAACGGCTGATCTCCAAGTGCTGCCTTCAGAAATTTATACTCAGTACCCGTTTTCAGAACTTGACAGTTTGGGAGATTCAATTGAAGAACGCATTCTGGAAGAACCCTCAGTTTCTCAGGCTCCTGAAAAACTACCTTGGTTAACTGCAATTGGGGCAGAGCTTTGTCGTGTCAATCTCAATAGCGAGGAAGATACACTGCGAATACATAATCTCGCTGACCAGCTTAGAGAATCGGAGTTGTTAGTTATATCCGGCCTGGAGACAATCCCTTACATAGACGGAACACCTGTAGGAACACAACGACGAATAACAGCTTTCTGGAAAGATAGGCGACTATTTGTTGAAGATCTGTCAGCACCTAGGATGGCAATGGCAGTCGCTAGAGAATTGGGCCGTGTATTCGCACAATCTGAAATTAATGACGCGATCAAGCTTTGCTATGACCGTTCTCCAGAATTTATTTCTGAGTACATGGAAGAGAATTTTGAACTAGTACCGGGAGTGGATGTTGATCAAAGAGTTAATAATATCAAATCCGAAGAAAAAATCGCTGTTGGTCATAATACGATTGAAAACGGGAAAGCAACAGAAGTGGAATCCAGTAATAGAAAAACCGGAGAAGATGGAACCCCCGTATCATCAGAAAACAAAGGAGAAGTTGAAGAAGTTATTGTGGGCAAAGACGCTGGAGATGAACAGGATGGGATAGATTCAGGAAATGTTCGCTTACCACAACGACTGCAGAAATCGGCGAAAGGCATGATTTCCTTCATTGAACGATTCGCAAAAGCTCAAGGGTATTTCAATGATGGGAAAGACCGATTCATTCACGAAGATGGCAGCTGGATTGCAAGAGAGAGCGTTGTTCAAAGTTTCCCGTGGGAAAGAAGATCCTCGCTTGGAGAACTACTTAAGTGTTATTGTATCAAGGAACATTGCCTTGAAAGAGGGCCTCTTCAACTAGATGCTGACGTATGGAGATTATGTTATAAATATCCAAACAAATATTCCCTCTTATTGCAAGATGATGATGACGAACCACTGGAGGTAACAGGTCTCAGGTTGATGGATATGCGTGAGAAAGGTAAGCTACTCATATATCCAGCAAAATATCGATTAGTCTACAAGTCATCCGATCAATAGTTTACGTTTGATTTAACTTAAGTCTAGCTTCAGAGGAAGAGGTGAGAGTCTGGAAACAGTTAGTGTTTACGGAACAAACCCAATGTCAGGATGGATTCTCCTTTTCATTTCTGGGCATTAGATTGTCTCCAAGTATCGAAGTAAGCGGATCAGTGACCTTTCTAGCGTAGTTTCATAACCCATCATCTTGCTGAATATGCCCTGCTTTTCGATCAGACTGATCAGACGACCCAAACCAGCTGATCCCAATCGTGCTTGCCGGAATACGGATTCTTCCCTTCAATCAGGAAGTCGCTGTCTTCTAAATCACCTGTCTGCGCCATGTATTCTCCCTACAAAAAAAGCTAGAGCAATCCATACACCTGAGCTAATGCCTGCAAGTCCAATGCGGCCTCTTTGTGATCCTGTCCACCCCCGACGAGTACAACGTAGGCGGCCGCCCATTCCGCATACTTCGGCTTTGGATTATTAATTGTAGACAGAATAATTCGATTCGTATCTTCAAGAATCGTAAGGAGGTTGGTACGGATTCCGTACTTGTCTTTGAGTTGTTTTTGTGCGGTCACCGTCATATCGCCGATTTGGGTAGGCGTTTCTGTGTACTTGTCATCCAGCAGTGACACAAGATAGCGGTATCTGGTAACCCTGCTATCGTCCCCTTTCAGCATATAACCGGCGTCAAGAGAAGCCAGCAAAACTGGTGGACTGGCAGCATGGCTTAAGCTATATACCACCAGCAACAACAGAACTGCCATTACAATATTCCTGAACATGGAACCCCCTTTACTCATCCCTTTTGGATGCATGTGTTTCACACAGGATCTAGCCACCTCGAACTGAGTGACCGATTCTGGGTTGTCTCTAATCCGCCATAAGTTCATGCCCATACTCAGATTGGATGATCGATGCTTCTTCCAGTAGCCCTCCCAGCATGGTCGTTGTTCCCTTTCAATAGCATTCAATCCAACGGAGTGTGTGACTTATAGTCCGTAGACTTATAGTCATAGATAGCATAGATATGGGTCTATGTCAAGACTCAAGATCCCAGTAGACACCGCTAAGGCTAAGGCGCTCGGAGATACACTGCGTGAGTTCAGGAAAGAACTCGGGCTGTCGCAGGAAGAGTATGCGTTCCGCTGCGGCTTGGATCGGACGTACATTTCTGGTGTTGAACGGGGTGTACGAAATCCTACGTATCAAGTGATCTGCCGATTTGTGTCGAAGCTGGATGTAAGCCTTGAAGCATTCTTTCGTCGAGTTGATGCCCACCTAAATCGCTAGTTGACAATCCACCTCATTCCTGGTCTTCTTTGAAGAAAGCCCTCTATTAAGTAATTCGTACCTACAGTTCTGCGAGATTCCCGTCCTGCTAAGAATTGGAGTACAAACGAGAATCCGTTAACTTCATTGATCATTGGCCGGAACCGACAATTTTCGGAACCTTGTAATGAGTGAAGCCGCAAACCAAACTCCACAACTTTCCTACACCCGATCAGGACCACGCCGCATTGGTGATGAATACCAAGATGCTATAGCCCTGCAGTTTGCCATTTACATGCTCGAACACCCGGATCGATACCAGTGGATGAAGGTGGAAGAATCTTCCTTTGGCTCGCTGGATGATGTGATACTCAAGCGAGCGGATAGTTCCATTGAGGTCTACCAGGCAAAGTTTTCAACAAACCCCGACCCACTTGATGACGCATTCACCTTCAAAAAACTACTAGATCAGGGAACAGACAAATCCAAGCCGAAGACCTCTCTATTGCAGAAGTGGTTCAAGAGTTTTGAGCGCATATCCGAACAGCAAGGGACACCATCCGGAAACCTGGTTACGAATCGATTGGCAGTGGACGAGATTGATGAAACGCTGAAAGATCAATACATGCAGTGGGATAAAATCCCTGCATCTATTCAAGCCAAATTTCTTACTCAGCTTGGCAACGCTGATTCTATCAAGACGTTCCTAGAAAACTTCCAATTCAAGTTTGACCAAACAGATCTAAATGTGCTGTGTGAAAGACTCCGTGATCGTTTTGATCAGTTGGGTGGATCGAATGATGGATGGCACTCGCTTCGTCAAGCTATCACGCAATGGGCACTCCGGAAAGATATCCCAAATCAGAATCGCGAAATCACTGTCCTGGAGATTCGTGAAGCAGCCCTATGGCATAGACTTCGGGGGTTTGAGCAGGGATTCAATATACCTGACGACTTCATGTTACCTTCGGAGAGATGGCATGAGGAGCTAAAGTCACGACTCGCATCTGGGGGCGGTTCAACCTATGTGATATCTGGCCCCCCAGGGGTTGGAAAGAGCACATACATAAGCAACCTGTGTAGCGAATTTAAAAAGGACGAAATCTCGTTTGTGAGGCATCACTATTTCTTGAGCCTCAATGATTCACTACCGTACGACCGATTTGAATTTCAACGAGTTCTTGAGTCGTTGATGCATGATATTCAAATGAAATATGCTTCGAGTCTAGGTTCCCATGAGAATCGTAACCCGTCCTTTTCTGACTTCAGATTATGGATTGAACAATTAAACATTTCTTTTGAAAGACGAGAACATCCATTTGTGATTGTACTTGACGGTCTTGATCATGTGTGGCGCGAATTAGACCATAACATAACAGAACTTTCTGATTTATTTAAGAATTTATTCCCTATTCCCTCTAATATCGTTCTTCTAATTGGAACTCAGTCCTTATCGGAATCCCAACTGCCATACGGCTTCCTGAAGAACGCTCCTACTGATACGTGGTTAACGTTACCTCACTTTGGTCGAGATACAGTTGGAAGATGGGTCGATTACCATCTGAATCACCCGCCACCATCGCGGCAAGTAAGAGAGGAATGTCACCCACAGGAAATAGTAGATATCGTTGATGCGTTTCTAGAAATAAGCAATGGCCATCCGTTGCATTTACGATACTCGCTTCAGAACCTCTACGAGCAGGAACTAGCCATTACCCAGAAAAACGTTTTAGCGCTACCTGTTTGTCCCCATGAAAATATAACGAGCTACTACAACAACCTATGGCTGGCAATTAGCGATGCTAGCCGGTCTTCATTGATTCTGCTCACGCTAGCTGACTTTGCATGGCCGACCGGGTCTATTCCTGATGTACTTGTTCTGGCAGAGTTTTCTCGTGAAGTAGCGCAAACGGAATGGTCTGCTGTTAGGCATTTGCTTGTTTCGTCAGAGTTGGGATGGAAGCCTGTACACGGTAGTCTAAAGGTCTTTGTCTCTGAGACAAACGAGTATTCCGAAAGAAAGTCTAGGTTACTCGAAGCAATGTTATCCTGGTTGAGTAACCATGCTCCTGAATACCTGCGCTGGGCGTATTTATGGATCGTACAGGCAAAGCAGGGAAATCCTGAAAACCTCATCAAAGGAGCTACCAGAGAATGGGCTATCGACTCTTTTGCCAAGGGTTATTCGGACTGGAATGTTAGAAGAATTGTTGAACTCAGCTCCAAACATGCATTTCTGTCGGATGATTTCAAATCGTTTGCAGAACGAGGTCTTCTATGTGACTACTTAGCTCCTGATTATCTAGGAGTCCATGACGAAGCGTTTTCACGAGCTCTGGAAGCTCAACTCATCCTTCGAGAAGATGATCATCTAATAATGCTTATTGATTATAATTTAGATACGTATGGAGCAGAAGAATTGCCTTATATAGCATATTATGCGAATGAATATGGAAATGAAGAAATTGTATTAAAATGTAAGGGTATTATGTATGATATGATTAGTACAAACCATAACCATACAGATAAGAAATCTCTGTTGATGCCTCTTACAGAAGTAATATGTATTTACGATTGTGATGCTAAGAATATAGCAGAACATATTATTAATAATAGAACTTTCAAAGATTTACCTATTTCATATGTGAAAGCTCTTCGCAAACTCGGGTATTCAAATGTCATTGGTGATCTTGTTAATGAAAATCTAACTGAAGATGAGAAGAATACTCTAATAGATGATGGTATACTTAGTGCACTTGAGAATGATACTGCCTGGGCTATTTTTAATTATGGTAACTCAAACTTGTATCATATTTTAAGCTATCTGGTAAATGGAACTGTCCCAGATATCAATGATATTATCGCTGTTGATACCTCGATATTTTCAGTCAAAGAGTACCAGTTGTATGAATTTGGTCCTCAGCTTGATGACTTTTTCTACAATAGCTATTTTTATCTACTCCTAACAAATATGTTAGGTATGGTGGATAAACGAGATGAACTTTTCTCTTCGGCCAAATCTAAAAAGTGGATAAAATATGCTCTGTACAGGATTGACATCCTTGCAAAAACTCTTGCAGACAGGCTAGGTCAGCGAGAGGATACTGGTGTGGCTTGGTATTATGAACAACTATCGGAACTGGAGCCGCCCGACTTCTCAATTGATCGTGAAGGCTTTGAGTACGGGAAATCATTCCGCAAAGTCTTCCTACGTATCGTTCTTGATTCCATGCTCATTTCAACTACCGTTGGTACTAGACTGACGATTTCAGATCAAGACCTGATAGAATTGACAAATTCCCCCCACTCCTTCATCACTGATATTCTTGTGCTTTTGCAAGACAGGAGACTCACTTGGCTTTCCGAAAGAGCTCTCGATTGGTTGTATGAGAACAGAGATCAATTCTGCGCGACTGATGTGGAATTTGCTTCGACAGATGGTGCATATAACTACGCAACAATATCATCAGTGTTCGCCATCAACGGGAAGACCGAATATGCATCCAGCGCATTAAGGTCATTCATCGACTTCTGCATCGTTCATGGTCACAGAAAGGACATATTGATCCATGACATTCTTGAGTCCTTGGAGGAAAACCGCAATACACTCGACGCACAGTTCATTAGATCAACTTTGGTTGAGCTTGCACCAGTACTCGACAGCATAGACGAGTACACGGATGGTAAAGAGACCAGGCACTTTCCCCTAAACTACGGATCAAGCCTGCGCAGGTTGTACCCCGAACTCGTCGCACCGTACTATCTGTATTTCATCGAAGGTGAAGAGTATTACAGGGCTGAACGACACTTTCTGAACATCCTTGAAATGGCTGACTTCAGCGATCCAATCTATGCTGCCATCGGCTGTACATGCGTAGATGAGGATTCTTGGAACTGGCTTAGGGAACGAGCAAGTTCAGGTGACACAGCTGCCGCTCACATCATGGAACAGTTGGAAGAATACTATGGCGTAAGGGTAAGCAAGAAGAGTGATGAAGAGTTGCAGGAAAAACGATCCAGCTCAGCATCTAAGTCACCACCCGATCCAGCGAACTTTCCTCCACTCAAACTGAATGAATACTTTCAAGCATGCTCTGATGCTGATATCTACAATGATGCAGACAGGCTTAAACCGTGGGTTTCCCATTGGGAAACGCAAATCGATCCAGAGCAAATCATCGAAGCAATTGACAACTATTCCAAGACGAAATCGTATTTTAAACCAGGTTTCATTCGATATGATCTTGAGGTCCGCAAATATGGTCGTAAACAAGCGTTACCCATATTCATTGAATGCTGTAAAGAAGAACAAATATTGAGTTCTTGGAATACAAGATTAGAAGAGATATTAAATGTACTCGATATCATTAAGAATCACTACAACAATAATTGGAGAGATATTTTAAGGGAACTAGTTTATCATATGCCATACTATTATAGATATTTTGGGATACATAGAGAGATACGGTACATAGTAGGTTTTTTATGTAAAATGAACCAAAGTAGAAGCGCATCTGACTTTATTTCTGGAGTTATGATAACTCTTCATGGTTTGGTATCACCCTTTAAACTTCCTCCATCTGTATGGATCATCGATCCGGTCCAAGGCGACAATACAGCGCTGAGTGTGCTGTTTTCCAGACTGATAGCTCCCTCAGGTATGGTTCGAGAAAGAGCTGTCGTTGAGATCGCCAAACTACTGGGCGATGAGCAACAGAACGGAACAGTGATAAACTTTTTCATTAGCTGGTTTTCAGAGCAAGATATGGAAACCAGGGTTGCGACCGGTTTGTTTACGTTGCTGGTTGCAAAAGAGAAGTACGGCGCGCAGCTACCCGACTATGATGCTTTGGTTGCAGCTATTCAATATCACAGCGTGTTGTCTGACTACCTGCTGTTTGAATTGTATGGTCAGAAAACTAGGCTTGCTTCCATAGAACATGATGATTCTACGGTTATGAGGTTCAGTCCTCCGAAATCCTGGGAGCGGCATTACCCAATCGTCCCGGGATTCATCCGGGGACACCTAAGACATATGATGAAAAACATCCCAACTGATCTATTCCAGAGATGGGCATACGAAACAAATAAGGTAGTAGAACGTACAGATGTTGATTTTAGTGCTAGTAGCCACTACGGGCGGAAAGATTCAGAACATATCGTTTCTTTTGAGATCAAAATTAACGAGAGTGCAATCAGTGGGTATCTCCGATTATTGACGTGGCTCAGAACGTCAAAGCAAATAGATGATGAAACTGCACGAAATTTCGCGATTGAAACTCTACCTACCGATCTGAGTTTAATCTCCCTCGAACCTCGTCGCTCTCCAGCTTGGTGGCCCAGTGTTGATAAAGACTCCGGGGTGATTGTTGATACTCTGCCGGGGGATATATCGAGAACGTTGGACGAACTAAAACTAGAAACCAAGCAAGGTTATTTGGGCTATGCGAAGGGGAGGCTCGGTGAAAAATCTGGAACGATATTTCAGGTAACAATCATGGGTGCTCTTCAATGGTGTACAGATTCAGATAGGATTTCTGATGAAGCCATCTTCGGGGCGATGGAACGCTATGGTCTACAGAGACCAACCGTTGGTGATTGCAGGTTCGCAGGCAGCTATGATGATTCAATCTCGCCAAAGGGATTACTCCAACTTGGCGGATGGAGTCTTCTCCCAATTTCAGCGGAGCTATGGCCAAATACATCTCCCAGGTGGCAAGCATGGCGACTAGATGATAGAATCCGAGGTCTGCATCCTCAGCTGGCAGAATCTACAGTTCAAATTGATGTTCAACAGGATCAAATCATCTACAAAGTTGAGGATTCCGCATTAGCGCAATGGTATGACTGGACAGAAGGGTTGGAAGATAAGCAGATTGCCGACATGCCATTTCGTCATGGGAGTGTTCTAACACTGAATCGAGATGTGATAGACAAGTTCGTAGAGCAGCATCATGCAAAACTCTGCTGGATATGCGAACTGAAATGGTTCACCCGGGAACACAGCTATGAGAATCCCAAGATAGAATCCGTTTATTTCATTGTGGGTGCGACACAAATCATTTCGACCTCGAATCCCGATCATCTTTTCTCATGATGGTCAGAGTAAGAATCTTACTTCAATCGGATTCCATTCTGAGGCTGGCTGGATAAATCAGGGACGACAACAATCATCTTTTGCGAAACAAACCCATTTTCAGTTTTCTCCAGTCATACCCTGATATTTCCCCGTTTCTTTCCTGCGAGTCTGTACGTCATCCAGCTCATGTCGCAATTTAATGACCCTTCTTTCTAGCCAACCCTCATATCGTTGCAGCTTGTCACATGCGCCTTCATTCACGATCAAGCTGATTCGACGACCTATGTCAGCAATTCCCTCCCGCGCCTGCTTAAGACATGATTCATGTTTTCGCATGGCATGGTCGTAGGCATGTTGATTTGTCACATGTTCACTGAACCCCTTTGTAAGATCTCCTAAGGTATCGCAGACATACTTCCGCGACTCCTCATACCAGTCCTGAGCTTCAATTTTCAGCCGCTGATACTCTAACACAGCAGCCGTCATGACAGGCACTCGTCTAAGCCGCCACATATTATGGGCAAACCGTTCAACCAAAAGTGTTTCATATTCTCCAACAGGTTGGTGTTCCTTCATCAGCGTATCCTGTATGCGTTGAAACTCTTCCTCGTTTTCCCCAGGTAAAAACGGAGAAAGCGCCGTCAAGGCGTGAGTGACTGCATTGAACCGAACTACCGCCTTACCTTTGGGTGTTCTTGGCCCGGTGGAACGCTTTGCGTTCTCGCGGTTTGCTTTGATCTGACGCTTGCTGGTTGGCATGACATCCTCCAATAATCTTTGTGAATGTGTCACTACTAATGCGATCTCCTTATTCAGCTTGAATAATTGTAAAACACTGTAAAACGTGTGACTTGTGTGACGGATCGTTTTCTATCAGGAAAACAAACAAGGATTGACCTCCCATATTTTGACGCGGGGATCATCGGCTTCACCACTACGGATGTATCCTCGCTCCTCAAGTTCTTTCAGAACTGGTTGAAGCGTTGCCTGACGAAATCGTCTCTGGTTTCGCCTTTGTGCATCTCGAGTCTTGAATGTGGTTAACCGTTCGCGTTTGATCCATCCGAGTAGATAACGGGCATTCTTATAAAGTGCCGGTTCGTCCAGAAGATTGAAGGCAGCTAAAGCGTGTGGGATGAGGAGGCTGCCGAATTTGATGGCGGTCTTCATTTCGGACGCAGCAATCTCGGATGGAATTGTGCTCTTGGCGTATATAGAGAGATGGAGAAGACCCGCTATCCGGGCAATGTTGCCAGGGAACTTGTTTCCCCATTCCCGAATCCCTTCCAAGGTGTTGCCATCTCGCAGTTGTTTTTCAATTTCCGTCCAAAACTCATGGAATAGTGCGAAAGCCTGCTTCGACAAGGTCAACTCTCTTGGAGTGGATTCAGAATAATCTTCATCGGACTCACTATCGCAATGTTCAATATCCAACAGAGCCTGAATGGTCGATTCATATTCTAATTGCACGGAATATGGAATAGCTGGTCCAGTATTCGTTCGATATCCTACTCTCGACCGTGGAATGACAAAGAGGAACCGGGGAAGGAAACCTCGATACCGCATACGTTCCTTTTCCGCCATTGCGGAAACCGCATCAGGCTGTACGGTCAGGGCAAATGACAAGTATGCACGTTCAATGTGGATTGCCTCGCGAGATCTTCGATGACTGGATACTCTACCGCCATTCCATCCCGAGTTCACAGCATCAAGGTTCACACCGCCTTTTTGAGCATATCGTCCGGACAAAGTGTCAAACATGCCCGCCTCGTCGGAGATTATGGCCATGCATCCATGGTTTTCCGCCATACGGACTACCAACTCCTCAGGAGTAATGTCGTTCGAATAGATTTCAGGTGGAACCGGAATAGTGGAGAGAGCACCCTCCATATCTGCAACCCTATACGCTGCGTCTTGAAGCTCATCAGGATCATCAATCTCAATTTGCTCCTTCAGGATCTTTATCGCACGTTCCTGCAATTCCCGTTTGGCTTTTGCTTCCCGGATTGTCGATGCAATACTAGCCGCTCTATCGTGTTTCCACTTATCCAATGGAATACGAAGTCGGTCCAGAGTTGGGGTTTTTCGTTCACCTGATTCAGCGAGAGACATTGTCCAGATCGACAGCTCTTCATGATGTCCCTCGCGAATTTGAACGCGATACTTTCCTTGGACCGCTGTTGCGACAATAGCAAATATCGTCAATGCGGGTATCTCAGGTGGAACCTCTATGAATCGAGCGACTGCTGACACCATTGGGCCAAGGGGAGGAGGGAGCAAGTCTTCGGGCAATTCCCGGAGATCAAAGGTGTCCAGGGGTAACGGCTCCTCCCAAGAAGAACTGTCATACAAGTCACACGTTTTCGGAGTGTTTTGATCCAATCCAATACTCCATGGTGGAGGGCTCTCCAGATCGAATAAGATAGCTCGGTGGAGTGGGGAACACGTTTCGGCAATTAGCTCAGCGATCTCGTTCTGCGCACGCCCCTCTCGTTCGTGATCATTAACCCAGTCAGTTACGTCACCACCCTCGCCCTTAAGGGTGTCGAACGGCTCCACAGTGTAGACTCGTGCAGCCTTGCCATGAAGCGCATGAGCAACCAAGAGCTGGTGAGCGAATCCAGCCTCGTCATTATCGCATAGGACGTATACTTCTCGACCTTTCAGCGCTGCTGTATGCTCATCTTTCATTTTATTAACACCTGGTTAATACTCGCACCGTTTGGCGGCGAAACAGCAAGGAATCCAAGACGTGTGAGTGTGTCGGCATCCTTTTCCCCTTCCACCATCAACACGGGACTGTCTTTGTCTTGGTACAACAGGTGAAGGTTGTAGAGCGGTGGCTTCCAGTCGTTCAAGCCCCACTTGCCGTTTCGTATCCAAGAGAATGACTTATCGGAAAATCTGACCTTCCGTGCCTGTTCTATGCCATGTTCGTCCCGATAGATGTATTCCGCAACTTTCTTGCGCTTGGTCTTGTTCTTGATATTCACGGTACTATTATGATGGGCATTTCCATTGAGGTTCTCAATAAATGCATCAGTTTGTTCTAGTCCTAACGCGTGCATGATGTCTCCAAACTCACATCCAGCATGACATTTGACGAGTAGTTTTCCGTCATCACCACGACAGAATGAAAGCGATGCATGCCGATCATCATGTGCTGGACAACGAGCAGTTCCCTTCCCATCTCTCTCTGAGACGAGCAAACCTCTCGATTTAAGTGCTTGAACAAATCTGCTGTATGGATCAACTCTCATGGTTCTGCTCCTCAGCTTGTTTAGCCATCCATCGATGGAACTCGAGTTCATCGATCAGGACTCGCGAACCAACTCTGCGAATCGCCTTACCAATTCCGTTCTTGCGACTGTTGAAAACCAACCACCGCAATCCCCCTTCGTTGGGATATAATCCCTCAGCAACAACCTGCTTGACGGTCAAAAACCTTGATCTTTCCATTTTGAACTCCTCTTTCGTTGATGAGTGCCGTCGAATCTTGCTGGAAATTGTACGATGTGGGAAATGGCAAAAAAAGATCCCAAACCTTATTGGGCTTGGGATTGGTAATGTTTAGGTGGGTTTTACTTACTTCTTTTTCGGAGCACCAGGACCCTTTCTAAACTTGTTAGGAATACATTTGCATATCTCATTAAAGTCATCATTTGTAAAATCTAATCCTTCTTCTTGAAGCATATGTTTGAGATCATTCTTTGGAATCTCCTGTGGTTTCTCCATACATAGAAGAGTAGCTAGAACAGCAGCTTTTATCATATCCTTCCTGTTTTCTTTGAACTGTCTCAGTGTTCCTAGATCTCGTTTTTCCTTTGCGGAGAGCGGTTCTGGCTCATTCCCGTCTTTGTCTACGCTCATTATTTCTATCATTTTCTCTGGGATTGGTATCTTCTTTCTTGATGCCCATAATACAAAATCAACCGGTTTGACAACACTTAATAGAGATTCCTCTTTCTTTTCTTCGATCAGTTTAATTGATTTACTTATTTTAACGCGATGTAGTAAATCCAAGATATCTTCTGTGAACATTCCATCTGTTTTTGTGAAATACACATAATCTATAACCCAGTGATCTTCTGCTTCATCATAATTCTCTCTGAAACTACTTCTCTGTTCTGATGTTGGCGTTCTTCCGATTAACAACTCAAGCGCTTCCCACAGCTTCCAGGAATCCATATTAAGCCAATAATCAAGATCTCTCGGCTGTTCCCTTAGAATTGCACGTTTGTCGACATCAAGGTGATAAATGTCGTAGTCGAGATCTGATTTCTCTTTGGGATCGGTTGTTTCTAAATGTTGTTTTTTGAGCTCATTGATGCTGTTCTCAATTTCCTTGAGCCTTGCCGTGTCTTTTTCGTTCACGATTCACCCATAAATTTTTTGTTCATCCGCTCTACCACACTTGCAGTATGTGGTTCACTGAGGTGTGCATACCGTTTGACCATCTGCAAGGTTTTGTGACCAAGGATTGCCGCGATATCAGTAGGTGTTGCTCCAGACATGGCGAGGTAGCTTGCTGCACTGTGGCGGAGGTCGTGCCAGCGAAAGTCCACGATTTTCGCTTCCTGGATAGCGCGTTGCCATGGATGAGTGAGGTCTTGTGGAATCTTGGGATTTGTTCGACCAGGGAAGAGGAGATCGGTATCAAGACGGCGTTGCGTAATGGATCGTTCGGTCAGGAGTTCATGAGCCTTGCCAAAAATAGGAAGCACGCGACGCTCATCGTTCTTTGTTTCGTCCAAGATGATTTTTTGACCAGCCAAGTCGATCTGTGACCAGCGGAGATTCCACAGTTCGCTTCTTCGAGCTCCGGTTGAAAGTGCGAGTATGACTGCAAGGTAAAGGTCGGGATTTGAACTGCTTTGGCAAACTGCCAGAATGCGAGCTCGTTCATCATCGGACAGATAGCGAACACGACCACGTGTTTCCTTCAGCTTCCTGAAGCCTCGCATCGGGGATTGCTCGAGCCAGCCCCAGTCACGAGCACATACTGACAGCACACGGGAGAGGGAGGTGGTGTATCTGTTCGCTGTAGCAGGACCGAAGGAACGATTCATCTTTGCACCTGGATGGTTGTCATCACGAAGAAGACGATCACGTTCCTGAACAACCTTTGCGGTCTTCAGTTCGGACAGCAGCATGTGCCCGATCCGCTCTTTCCAGAATCGCAAATGGACCAATGGTTTTGCTTGGTCCTTATACCTTGGAAGGACTTCTTTCAGATATCGGTCAATTGCTTCTTCGACCGTGTGACGTTTCGCCTCAGTGTTTCTGAAGTAACGCCCTTCATCCATATCAGTTTCAGTTTGGTTTGCCCAGCGTTTGGCATGAGTCAAATTGGAGAAGGACGTGGTTTCGGTGGGGAATCCCTTTTTCCGAATCTGAACGTGGTAGGAAACAGACCCGTCTCTGGTAGTACGTTTGCGTATCGTTGCCATGGTCACCTCATGTAACAATCACTCCCAACAATATACAATAAAAAAGCTGAGTGTGCCACTAGTGTGCCATGAAAAGAAAAAGGACTCACGGAGTAACCGTAAGTCCTTAATATTCAAGTGAGGATGGAGGGACTCGAACCCTCGGCCTTGGGCTTAAAAGGCCCCTGCTCTACCAACTGAGCTACATCCTCAAACTACAAATGTCTCACACATGTCAAATCTGGAGAATCAACACAACTCAACGTACCTGGACAACATCTTGTCTCTACCAAACGGCTGCGAATATCACAAACAATTGAGTCCGTTCAAAGTGCTCCGAGACATATTTTCTTGGGCTGATAGTAAGGTCAACTATGAGATCCTTCACTTCGTTCAGGATGACACAATGTCTATGCCAACCCCAAGACCTCGTCCGAAAGCGGTATATAGGCGCCACGTTCCGCGCCGACACTGATCAGACCTATTGGTACTCCAGTCTGATCTTTAATGAAATCGAGATAGGAACGGCATGATGCTGGCAGATCGTCATAATGACGCACATCGCTGATGTCTTCCTTCCAACCAGGCAAGGTTTCATACACCGGCTGTACTTCGTCCAAAACCCAAGGCTCCGCCGGGAAATGTCTGACCTCACGTCCCTTATACTTGTAAGAGGTACACACATGGATCTCGTCCAGCTGGCTCAGTACATCCAGCTTGGTAATCGCCCATGAATCCAGACCATTGATACGTGCTGAATAGCGTCCGATCACCAGATCCAGCCAGCCACATCGACGTGCACGGCCCGTAGTCGCACCATATTCGCCGCCCCATTTGCGGAACTGAGATTGCAATGGTTCGTCCAGTTCGGTGGGGAAGGGACCGTTACCAACGCGAGTTGTATAGGCCTTCAATACGCCCACAACGTGCGTGATTCGACGTGGACCAATACCAAGTCCTGTCGCGGCTGCACCAGCGCTCGGATTTGAGCTGGTGACGAATGGGTAGGTACCGTGATCAACATCCAGCAGAGTGCCTTGAGCGCCCTCAAGAAGTACATTCTTGCCTTCAGCAATTGCGTCGTCCAGAAATACGGATACATCCTTGATGTAGGGATCGGCTTTTCTGTCGAAGTCGATGTACTCATCAACGATACGGTTAACATCGAGTTCGCTGCTCTTGTAATAGTCACGCAGCAGTTTATTCTTGTCGGCGAGATTTGCCCGCAACTTCTTCTCGAGGTGATCGCGGTCGAGCAGATCTACGATTCGAATACCGCAACGTTGATACTTGTCCGTATAAGCTGGACCGATACCTCTGCCGGTTGTTCCAATCCTGGACTTGCCAGCAGCATGTTCAGCGGCTTCATCGATGGCACGATGGTAGGGCATGATCAAGTGGGCTTTATGGCTGATGAACAAACGCCCTTTGACCTTCACACCCCGGCTTTCGAGTTGTTCAATCTCCTCGAAAAGGATGCGTGGGTCTATTACAGATCCACTACCCAGAAGACAGATCACATTGGGATGCAGAATACCGGAAGGAATCTGGTGAAGAATAGTCTCTTCACCTTCGTGTACAACCGTATGGCCGGCGTTCGGACCACCCTGGTAACGTGCAACGATATCCGCTGGCTCGCTGAGCAGGTCGACGATCTTACCCTTGCCTTCGTCACCCCACTGACATCCTACAATGGCGGTAACTGCCATGGGACTGCCCCCTTCGACGTGATGTACATATCTGCATCTGGCTGTTGACTACGGAATGCTAGCTGCTGTAAAACACGGAAACCCTGAACAAGCATCAGGTCGATCAAATCTGCGGATCATCTGCGTTTGCGAGCATCCGGTTATCCAGATAACTCAGCTATTTGACATGCCCCTGTGACCCGCCGTCTTTTTGGCGGTTCGCAGGGATTATTCAACTGTGGTCCTTAGTCCTGAGAAAACAAACACCTACCTTGTAACTTGCGGATCAACCCTGCTATCGCCTGCGGCGGTAACAGGGGCATATTCATCGTCGGATCATCCCAGACATAAATGTCTGGGGCAAGAAGCAACCCCAGCTGAAGCAACTGGATAACCGGATGCGAGCAAACACGGGCCTGTTTTCTCGCTCACTGAATGTACGTACATGCAAAGCAAAAAAATGCCCGGGAGGTTCCCCGGGCAGACGGAAACCATCAACACACTTAGAACTGTTTCTTCGAACGTTTTTCCGGACGAGCATTAGCCCACTCAATGAGAATTGGGCTCGCAACGAAAATCGAAGAATAGGTACCCACGATCACACCAGCCATCAGTGCGAAAGCAAAATCATGGAGAACAGCGCCACCGAACAAATACAGGATAAACACAACGATAAACGTTGTACCCGAAGTCAACACGGTACGCGACAAAGTCTCGTTGATCGAGATGTTAATCTGATCCTGGAATCCCTTGGTACGTAATTTTCTAACGTTCTCACGGACGCGGTCAAACACCACGATGGTATCGTTCAGCGAGTAACCGACGATTGTCAGGAACGCGGCGATCACAGCGAGACTGATCTGGAGGTTGAGAATCGAGAACAGCCCGAATACGATCAGAACGTCATGTATCAGCGCCGCCAGGGCAGCTATAGCGTAACGATACTTAAACCGCCAGCTGATGTAGATGACGATAAAGAACATGGACGCAACAATCGCGAGAATAGCTGAGTTACGCAACTCGCGCCCAATCTTTGGGCCGACTGTTTCAACGCTCCGAACCGTGATTGGATTGTCCGCGAAGTGCGCTTGTAATCCGGCTTGGAGCTCATCACTGACACTCTCATGACCAGTGAGAATCGGAATTCGAATCATCACATCCTGCTGGCCACGACCGGTGATCGTCTTGACTTCGGCATCGGTGTAACCCAGATCGTGAACGGCATCACGAACATCGCTTTGATCAACCGGGGTTTCGAAGCGGAGCACTGACTGCAAACCGCCAGTGAAGTCAATCGAATAGTTCGGGCCGCCACGGACAACAGTGGCAATAATTCCAATAACGATCAGAATAGCGCTGATTATAAATGCGACACGGCGCTTGCCTTGGAAGTCGTAGGATGCGTCACGAAAGATCTCAAGCATGGCTTAGATACTCAGCTTTTTCACCGACCAGTGGGCGGTGATGTAGTCGAAAATCGCACGGCTGACAACAAGTGCGGTGAACACCGACGCGGCGATACCAATCATCAGGGTTAATGCGAAACCACGGATCGGACCTGTACCAAACTGGTAGAGGATGATACCTGCGATCATGGTCGTAATGTTCGCGTCCAGAATGGTGACCAGCGCTCGGTCATAACCATTCCTCACAGCGTTCCACACTGTCTTGCCAGCTCGAAGTTCTTCACGGATTCGTTCATAGATCAGCACGTTGGCATCCACCGCCATACCGATCGTAAGAATGATGCCCGCAATACCCGGCAATGTCAAGGTGAATCCGAACCCGGCAAGCACCGCCATCAGGAAAATGATGTTCAGCATAAGGACGATGTCGGCGATCAAACCGCTGCCGCGATAATATATGACCATGAAGATCATGACCAGAAGCAATCCTGAGATGGCGCTCAACATTCCAGCCTGGATTGAATCTTTACCAAGGCTCGGGCCGACGGTCCGTTCTTCAATGATATTTACCGGGGCGGGTAACGCACCAGCACGAAGAACAATCGCCAGGTCGTCTGCTTCTTCAACGCTGTCAAGACCTTCGATGATAGCGCGACCATCTGGAATACGCGAACGGATGTTGGGTGCCATGTGGACTTTGTCGTCCAGAACGATTGCCAATTGTTCGCCGATGTTGTTCTCAGTAACTCGGGCGAACAGGCGCGCACCTTCACGCTTCATGGTTAAAGTGACAATTGCCTGACCAGCAGTTGTCGGATCGGCGGAGCCGCTGCCAATAGTTACTTGAGCATCAGATAGTTCGTTACCGGTCAGCTCTGCACGTTCCTTGAGCAGGAACAAGTAATAGAACGCGCGTCCCTGTTGATCCGTCTGTTCGCTGTGTCCCCAGAGAAATTCGTAGTCGGGGGGTATCACCGCCTGGACTTCCTGGCGTCCGAGAATGCGCTCGACGCGATCGCGATCAACCTTGAGCACTACCATCTGTCGACCAAAGAGGCTCAGCAGACTGCTGAAGGGACGGCTGGCATCGAAACGGCTGGCCGTATCTCCAATGCCCTCGACGTCTTCACCGAAGAGACGTTCAGTACCTGTGATGTCCTCGCCATCGGCAAGGCTGTCAGTGGCCAAGGCGCCGTCATCCTCAACAACTCCGGCGGCATCTTCAGCCACCAGTTCCTCTTCGGTACTGGCATCATCGGTCAGGAGGTCGACATTACCGTCGCTCTCAAGAAGGAAATTGTCAAGGTCGCGGACGACACGTGCGGTAATTTCGGCGTCTGCAACTAGCTGGAACTCCAGCAACGCTGTCCGTCCAATCAGATTGCGGGCACGGGTTGGGTCTTGCACACCCGGCAACTCCACAACAATTCGACGGGCGCCCTGCCGTGTGATTGATGGTTCACTGACGCCGAACTCATCAATACGGTTGCGCAGCTTAGTCAGAGTAAGATCGACAGCTTCCTCAGCTTGCTGTTGCAACATCCGGACGATCTCACGGTCACTCTGCCGAGGATCGCCGAAATAGCGCGCCATCGGTATGTTGTGATCAGAGAACTGTTGCATCACAACCTGGTCAAATTCCGAGGCAGGATCTTCATCCAGAATAACCCTGATGGCTTGCGAGATCTCCTCGTAAGTCGCATCAGTGTTTTTCGCAAGACGATCCATCAGATCGACAAGGCTCACCTCGAGAATCAGGTGCATACCACCTTGCAAATCCAAGCCGAGCTTGATCGATTTACTACTGACCCGGTCAAACTCCTCGAAAAACCCTGTGCGAAGTTCTTCCACGAGATCGACTAGCTCATCCTTGTCAGCATCGGAAATTCCATCCTGATGACGAATACGATAAGCGAGGTCGACATCGAAGCGGAAAATGTCTTCACGCAGGATGTTGACGGGAGTGCCTGTAGCGTCGCTGATCCGCTGTAGTTTGGCCTGCAAAATGTCTTCGAGCTGAGTGCCTCGGAAGGTTGGATACAAATTAACCACTGCGAGTACCACAAGCACGAGAATCAGCAGGGTGCGGAAGAGATGGGAACCTTTCATTCGAACCATTGCGTCTGTTCGGCGCCGTACAGGCGCTCTTTGACCAAACCCGAAAATCTTTTCGCAAGGGCTGGCGTTGACTGTTGTGCGATTACAACGTGTAAGAGGAAGAATGCAGACCAGACAGGTTTAGATAGGATACCGGAAGAAGCAAATACTGGCCACTACTACAACAGCTTGCCCCCACGACACCTCTCCCTGTAATCTCCGTTACCTTCCCCGCAAACGAAACCGGCCCTACGTGGACCGGTTAAAAATGAACCCCTGAATATACAGGGATGCATCCGGTGAGTCAACGAAGAATTGAAGCGGCCTCGCAATAATTATTTGCTGAGAAGGATTATAAGAGAAGATGTATGAAGATGCACCCTCTCCCTCTACGAGGCAGGGTAAAGAGACGTATATTCCGAGTTCGATTGAAGCACGAGTCTGAACAGGACGGGACGAGCGTCCATCTTCAATACCATTGGGTGAAGGACTTTCCACAGATGCAAAATGCAATGCCGGAGAAACTACTCTACGAGTTGTCTGTTCCAGATCAGCGCGGTGTGCGCTTGCCTAAGTCCGATGTTCCGCTCGCTGAGCCCTTACCGATAGGCTTGCGGCGCGCGGAGGATGCACCGCTGTCCGAAGTCAGCGAGAACGAAATCATTCGCCATTTTCACAGGCTCTCGAATCTAAACCACCATGTGGACCGCGACTTTTACCCACTCGGTTCATGCACGATGAAATACAATCCGAAGGTGAACGAGAAGATCGTCAACGATCCCCACCTGTCGGAATTGCACCCTTTCACCCCGACTCGCTTCTGCCAGGGAGCGCTCGAGGTGCTCTATGAACTCGGCGAACAGTTGAAGGCGATCACCGGATTCGCTGGGGTAACCCTGCAACCACCAGCTGGCGCATCAGGAGAACTGACAGGTCTGCTGATGATGCGGAAGTATCATACGAGCCAGAATGATAACATCAGGAAACGAGTCATCATCCCTGATTCTGCCCATGGCACCAATCCAGCCACGATTCACGCTGCCGGTTGCGAAGTTATCGAATTGAAATCTGGTCCAGACGGCACCGTCGACACGGAAGAAGTTCGCAAGGTGGCCGACGAAAGGCTCGTCGGAATGATGATCACCAATCCCAATACCCTCGGCATTTTTGAGAGCAACATCAGGGAGATTTCGAAGATCGTGCATCGTGCTGGCGGCTTCATGTATATGGATGGTGCCAACCTCAACGCACTGCTCGGTATAACCACCCCGGCAAAGATGGGCTTCGATGTGATGCACATTAACGTCCACAAAACTTTTTCCACACCACATGGAGGTGGAGGTCCGGGAGCTGGTCCAGTTTGCTGCGTCGAAAAACTGGAACCGTATCTGCCAACGCCTGTGGTACGTAAAGAAGAGAATATCTTTTTCCACGACTGGGCGCGTCCCAAATCCATCGGAAAAATGCAAGGATATTTCGGTAACTTTCTGATCTTGGCACGAGCTTACGCATACATATTGGCCAATGGTAAGGATGGGCTGCAGGAAGTGTCCCAAGCCGCGATCATCAATGCCAATTATCTCAGAATCCTGCTACAGAGTGATTACGATATACCATTTCCTGATCGTTGCCTGCATGAGGTGGTATTGAGCGCTGACAAACAAGCGAAGCAGGGTGCTCGCGCATTAGATATCGCCAAACGTCTGCTCGACTTCGGGATACACGCACCAACCATTTATTTCCCGCAGATCGTGCACGAAGCCATGATGATAGAACCAACTGAGACCGAGACAAAGGAAACTTTGGATCGGTTCGTAGACATCATGCGTCAGATCGCGAAGGAAGCGGAAGAGAAGCCTGAATTTCTTCACGATGCACCTTATACTACTCCGATCTGACGTCTCGACGAAGCGCTGGCCTCACGAAAACCGAACGTGAGATGGACTGCTGAACAGTGAGTAATAGCTAACTTGAACTTTGAAACCCGGTCTCTTGGCTACTGATTCAAACTGAGACCGGGTTATTTATATCAACGTTTTGCATCCCTGGGAGTTGACACTGAGCCTGCCCGAACCTGCGCCACTGACACCTGAGGAGCTCGCCCGACTCGGGCTGGCAGACTTCGTTGCCTTCGACACTGAGACAACAGGGCTCGACGCCAAATCCTGCCGCATGATTGAATTCGGTGCGGTCAGGTTTGTGGGTGGGGAAGAGACCGAACGTTGCAGCAAATTGCTCCATGTGGACGAAAAGCTGACCGCATTTATTACCCGCCTCACCGGTATCACCGACAGCGACCTGGAGAATGAAAAACGCTTCGAGGATCTCGCTGAGGAGATTATTGCCTTCTTCGGTGAATCCCCCATCCTCGGGCAGAGTGTAAAGTTTGACCTGGATTTCCTCGATGCTGAATTATTGCGAATTCCGGAAGACGCGCCGATGGCCCCACCGGGCGAAGTCTATGACACTTTGAACGTTGCACGCAGCCTCTTTCCCATAGAATTCAGTCGATTCGGGCTGGGGGCGATGGCGCGTCAATTGGGTGTTGCTCTGTCAAACGCCCACCGTGCAACCGATGATGCTGACGCCACAGGAAAAGTCCTGCTCGAGTTGCTGGCACGAGCTCGCCGTCTGCCACCCGGCGAATTGCGCGAGATGCTGAGGATTCTGGGACAGACCAATTTCGCCCTCGGTTCCATCATTGATGGACTGCTTACCATCGGACCCGGCCCCGAAGGCGTGTGGACCCCCAATAATTTGCCTGACAATCGCATCGGAGATTTTTCCACGCTCGGTCAGACACGTGAAGCTATTGACAAGCCGGAACAGATTGATGCTGACACTTATGCCGCGTTCTTCGATGAGAATGGTCTCATCGCCAAGCAGGTGCCCGGTTACGAGATGCGACATGGCCAGGCTGACATGGCCTGGGATGTCCACGAAACCATTGAAAACGGTGGACAGTTAATCTGTGAAGCGGGTACCGGTACCGGGAAAAGCCTAGCCTACCTGCTTCCCGCCCTGATGCACGCTCGCGCCGGAGGCGGACGAGTTGTCATCTCAACCAACACTCGTCACCTGCAAAATCAACTCTTCGAGAAGGATCTGCCGTATCTCGAGGCGGCTTTCAGTGGAGATGTTCGTGCAGTCCTGCTTAAGGGACGTGGCAATTACATCTGCAAAAGGCGCTATGACTCTCTGGTCAATGAACCGGAGGCGCTCGAACCTACAGACCGATTGGCGTTGTTACCAATCGTGCGCTGGCTGAATCGTACCAAAACAGGTGATGTGAACGAAGCACCGGGAGTGCGTCAGTCGCTGGTGCGCGGTTTGTGGCCGCGATTGTCCGCCGATTCCGGATTCTGCTCCAATCGAGTTTGTCGTGCTAGCGAAGGATGCTTCCTGCATCGTATCAGGATGTCAGCACTCGGCGCGGACGTGGTGTTGATCAACCATGCCCTGCTGTTCAGCGATCTGGCCAGTGATGGAGCGGTGCTGGGCGAATACGACCGTCTGATAATTGACGAAGCCCATCACATCGAGGACATCGCTGCGAAACACTTGGGATTGAACTACCACTATGTACCGTTGCGCAATCTGCTCACCCAGATGCACGATGCTTCAGCCAAACGGCCCGGTTTGTTGATGGCCCTGAGAGCGTTGCAACCTCTGCTCGAAACGCCGCTCGAACGTAAAAACGTCGATGAGCCCGGTCCGATTGATCGTCTGGTTGACGCAATCACCACCATTCATCGCACCGGCGATCATTTTCATGGCGAATTGTACGGACTGCTTTCGATAAAACAAGAGGCCGAATCAAAAAGTAAGAACCGCTACTACGGACGCTCTGTTCGGTATATCAGCGGCGAATCAGTATTTGAGCCGATTAAGGATGCCATCCTCGCCCATCAACGAGCGTTCTCGAGTGTACTCCGTGAACTGGACAAACTGCTTGAAATTCTTTCGGAAGCAGAAGATCCGCTCATCGAAGGTGATGATGTTATCGGCAGGCTCAAATCCATTCGCGTGGAGCTGAAAGCTATTGCGGATGCCTTCATACTGTTGACTGGCTCTGAACCGGAAAACACGGTGTTATGGTATAGTATCGGCAGAGATGCACGGGCCGGTGTTACCCTTAACTCCGCACCACTGGATGTGAGTGTTGTCCTGCAAAAGCTGCTATACCCCAAAGTTGAGTCGATCGTATTGACCTCAGCCACCCTCACCGTCAAGCAGAAATTTGATTTCATGCGGAAAAGGCTGGGACTGTCAGATGCCAAGGGAGTTATCTACCAGACACCGTTTAAGATGGCCGACCAGATGTTTATCGCGGTGGTCGATTATCTGGGTGTGCCAAAGGGAAATCTCGACGAATACGTCGAAGGCGTTGCCCGGCTCGCCCAGAATCTGCCCATTGACTTGGATGCCGGTTCGCTGATCCTGTTTACCAGCCAGAAAATGCTGGGAGACGCATACGATCAGGCTTCCCCAATGCTCGAACGGCAGGGATGGAGCACGTTTGCGCAGGGAGTGGGCGCCTCTCAGGCTGAAATGCTGGACCGCTTCCGGGAGGAACGAAAGTCCGTTCTCTTTGGAGTGGACTCCTTCTGGGAAGGGATAGACGTTCCCGGTGAATCGCTCGAGCTTCTGATAATTGCCAAGCTGCCATTCCACGTTCCCAATGATCCGCTGGTCGAAGCACGTTCAGAGAAGATCAAGGCCGAGGGTGGGAATCCGTTCATCGAGTACACTGTTCCTGAGGCGATACTCCGTTTGCGGCAGGGATTGGGACGCCTGATACGACGAACTGATGATTATGGAGTAGCTATCCTATGCGATCCGCGGCTGGTTCAATCGCGCTGGGGACGCATCATGGTTGATTCGTTGCCGGTCAAGCCGCAAGTCTTTTCCAACTATGATAGCCTCTTCAAAGCCTTGTCCTGGTTCCTCGATGGCGATCCTAATGCTGAGGACTAGGTAGAGCTTCACTCAACACATCAAGTAATCGTGGTATTTCCTCAGACAATCCATTTTTTCTCAAAATGTTAAAGGCGAGATCCTTCACTTCGTTCAGGATGACGCGATTTCGTGCCCCAGACATTTATGTCTGGGATGAAATGAAGGTCAAAGACGAGATCCTTCACTTCGTTCAGGATGACGCGATTTCGTGCCCCAGACATTTATGTCTGGGATGAAATGCAGGTCAAAGACGAGATCCTTCACTTCGTTCAGGATGACGCGATTTCGTGCCCCAGACATTTATGTCTGGGATGAAATGCAGGTCAAAGACGAGATCCTTCGCTTCGTTCAGGATGACGCGATTTCGTGCCCCAGACATTTATGTCTGGGATGAAATGAAGGTCAAAGACGAGATCCTTCACTTCGTTCAGGATGACGCGATTTCGTGCCCCAGACATTTATGTCTGAGATGAAATGCAGGTCAAAGACGAGATCCTTCACTTCGTTCAGGATGACGCGATTTCGTGCCCCAGACATTTATGTCTGGGATGAAATGCAGGTCAAAGACGAGATCCTTCACTTCGTTCAGCGATGACTTGCATGTCATTCAGGATGAAAAAACTGTTCGATTCAGAGTAGTCTCCCCCTGAACTCTCCCCTCGATTAAACCCATCTCCACTTTGCGCGTCCATTATCTGAAGCGTGATACGCGCACATACATTCAACCACAGCACATAGAAGCTGAACTGAAGGAGATGGGAAGATGAAAGACGTTTCAAAACTCATGATTATAGCGGTAATCATGGCGGGATTCATGTTTGCAGCGACTGCCGACGCCCAGCCCATGAACGGAGGAGGACACGGAAACGGCGGAGGATTTGGCAACGGTCCAGGATTCGGTATGGGGCAAGGCATCGCCAACCTGCCAGATTTGACTGACAGTCAACTCGAACGAATTCTTGACATGCAGAAGGACATTGAGCTGAAGCAGATCAAGATGCAGAGAGAGCAAAATGAGTTGCGTGAGGAGTTCATAAAGCTGGCGGAAGACACTGATGCAAACCGGGAACGTCTCGGAGTAATTCAAAAGAGGATGGATGAAATGAGGCTGGAGATGGGACGGAACCACCTCTCACAACAAGAACAGATGCAAGAGATTCTTACGGACGAACAGTGGGAAGAACTCGGCATTCGTCACGCCCAGGCGGCAAAAGAAAGAAGTGAGGGCAATCTTAATCGCACTGGCCGGGGACGAGGAACAGGCCAGGGACCCGGGATGGGTTATGGCAACCGTTACCAATCTGGTGGATTCGGACCCCATGGCGTAGGCCAGGGGAGAGGAATGAATTCCGGATTCTGCCCTCTGGGTCGATGATGCAGAATAGTTGTGCGGCAGGATGAGGTTTTTCCTGCCGTGTGTCATGAACCAATAACCTGCGCTTGCGAGGTTAAAAGAATATCAGTAGATTGCCGTGATTAAAAGACAAAGTGGAGGATATTGAAGATGAAGAGCAGAGGAATTCTCAGCATACTGGTCATCATGATGGCACTTGCACTGGTTGCAGGTTGTTCCGATACCAGTTCGCCTGCCGGATCTGATTTTAGTAACAACATTCCAGATGATGACGATTATGCCATGATCGCCGAGGACATTGCCTACGCCATAACGGATCCGGTGGATGGTTTGATCGCAATGTGGGCACCTAATCCGCCACAGGATTTTCCAGGCGATCCTGGCGATCCGCAAATCGATCATCGCGATTTTTCGCAACTGCGTGACACTACTTTCACCCACCGCGGGTTTACGACAACGATTGACGTGACATTCTTCGATGCGGAAGACAACACATACGAAGTTTATGATCCCGAGACCAGTGTCCGGATGAGTAGAGAGTTGACGATGGAAGGTGGACACTATAACGATTTTCGCCAGGTAGAGGTGGAATTGTACTCGTTCCTGACCATGGACAACATCCTTGCCACAGACACTGTCCATGTCATAAACGACACAGGATCAAGAAGTGAAATTGGCGAGATGCAGGGACGATGGAGAGATCATTTCCAGACTTGGGATGCGTTACACGACTGGGAATCGACTGACATCAACATCCACGTTGACCACGAAAACCATCCATATCCCCTCTCCGGATCAGTGTACCATCACACCTTGCTTGAGAAAACGATGACCAATGGTCATACGACACGCACATTCACCTTGGAAGTAGGTTCTACCACGACCTTTGATGGGACCAATTGGGCGCTGGTGGTGATGGATAATGGTGATCAGTTCATGATCAATCTGGATAACGGACGCAGCCATAGACGTCCTCGGCCCTGATTCAGCAAGAGACATTTCATCCTGATAACGAGCGTCCGGACAGAGTCCGGACGCTTTATGCATTTGGAGCGGCGACTTTTTACTCGCATGTTATAGAGGTATATACCGGGACATTCACATCCGAGTGGATTTTTAATACTCGTCCACAGTGGATTGTCTCAAGCAACCTCTTGGGAGTATCTTGGTAGCTGTAAGAGTTACTATTCCACACATTACAAACAACAATAGCCCCAATCGCGCGGGTCTAAAACGAGCTAACGAGCCATGGTGGAGAAGTCATGAACATTTGGACAAAGTACAAGAATATTATCCAGCGATCCGGATTTGGAATTCTGGTTATAGTGCTGGCGATGACTTGGATCGCCGGATCCGCTTTTGCACGACCGGAAATCGATTATGAGGGATTGAGGGAGATTCAGGCGGAAGCTGAGAGAACCTACGAAATCCAGCGTGGCCCACAGTTCTGGGAATTTGTCAAGAACAATAATCTAGAGATCTACGTTGATAATGTGCACAACGGCATGGAATTGATGGGTGTTACTCTTGAAGGAGAACCGATTTTTTACAAGATCGATAACGTAAACGCCGCGGCTACTTCCCGTGCTGATCAGCTGTATCCCGGAGCGGGTAACGGTTATGCGATTACCGGTGCTTTCACCGCGCACATGGCTATGTGGGATGCAGGAGTTCTTCTGACCACCCACCAGGAGTTTGTTAATCTCGGCTATCCGAGAGCTAATAATCGAGATAACTCTGCAGTTCATTTCCACTCGCAACACGTCGGCGGCACCATGATCGCTGGCGGTGTCAGCGCATCCGCACGGGGAATGAGCTATGAAGCATATCTTGATTCTTATGATTGGAATCAGGATACGGCCGAAATGGCTTCAGCTGCAGCTAGTGGGACTTACATTACAAACCATTCATATGGCACCCCGATGGGATGGGAATATGATGGCGGGGCGATACCGTGGGTTTGGTATGGTTTGTCAACCATGACCTACGACCGCAATTTCGGCGAATACAATAGCCAGACCAGCCGTGTCTGGGACAATTTAGCACATGCCAATCCTTACCTGTCGATTTGCGCATCGGCTGGTAACGATCGATCTGATACAGGTCCGGGACCTGGAGGGTTGCACCGCCTCCCTAACGGTAGCACGAGCACGATGACCCGAGAACCAGATGGCGGTGATCTTGGCTACGATACTATCGGATATCGTGGGGTAGCAAAAAATATCCTGACAGTCGGTGCAGTGAATGACGTCTTGAATTACACAGGACCGGGTTCAGTATTGATGTCCAGTTTTAGCAGCTATGGCCCGACGGATGACGGTCGAATCAAGCCGGACATCGTTGCAAATGGTGTCAACCTTCGTTCAACCGGTGAAGCTAACAACACGGATTATGCCACCATGAGTGGCACCTCGATGTCGAGTCCCTCAGCTGCGGGAACATTGAACCTGCTGTTTATTCACTATGACAATGTTTTCGGAGAAGAACCGTTGTCGACGACACTCCGCGGTCTTGTGTTGCACACTGCTGATGAGTGCGGAAGCTGGGATGGACCGGATTATCGATATGGCTGGGGATTGATGAACGCGTTGGCTGCCGCTGACCATATCACTTGGGCATCCGTGAACTCGCCGGCGATTCAGGAACGTGAACTTGAGGACGGCTCCACTTATGTTCAGGATCTGGCCAGGTTTCAGGATGAAGATATCCGGGTGACCATCATCTGGAACGAACCGATGGGTCCGAATCACGCGATTCCCGGAGATCAGACACCGGTTCTGGTTAACGACCTCGATATCCGTCTCGAAGATGCTGATAACGGAACCATCTATTATCCGTGGGTCCTGGGAGGGATAGACAATCCAGATACTCCAGCTACCACTGGTGATAACATCGTTGATAACGTAGAACAGATTTGGATTGAGGCTCCAGCAGGTGAAAACTACCAGCTGACAGTGTCGCACAAAGGCACTCTTTCCGAGACTGTCAGCTACACCCTTCTGATCTCTGGTTTGATTGATTCCGCTGATCCACGTGAACCCGTCACAAATCTCACCGGTGAATCGAATTATGGTGATCAGACCATCCAACTGGATTGGGATCATCCGGGCGGAGACACGTTCCAGCATTACCGCGTAGTCCGTGATGGCAGTGAAATCGGTACGACAACAGAAACGACCTACAGTGATGATGTAGCTGGATTTGGTACCTTCGTATACGAAGTCGTGCCTGTATATAATGAGGGTGAATCGCTACAGAACCCAACGGTAGATGTATTGTTCGCCGAACCAGTACCGGCGAGTTTCTTCAGCTACCGGGTGATTGACGAACCTTCCCGGCAGATTGAATTGATGTGGGAACAAACTCGTGCCCAGGAAACTATCTACGATGACGGTGAAGCAGAGCAGCCAGGGTTGTCCTTCGTTGAATCATTGCCACTCGGTATCATAGCGGCACAGCTGTTCGATGTTGATGATTTCTCCTCATTGCGCGGCATTCGGGTCGAGCTGAATTCGACTGCGGGCTTTGGAGATTTCCGATTCGTCCTTCTGGAGTATGAGGATAATCCGACCGTCCCGGGAGATGTCTTCTGGTCATCTGAAACCCTGTTGGCGACGGAAGCGGGTTGGTTTGATTTCGACATGCCGTTCAGATTTGAATTCCAGTCAGGGGACAAAGTCTGGATTGGTCTGGAATGGCTCGAAAATGGTATGACCTCGATGAATGTGGATAATGTTACCACCTATCCCGCTGATCGAGCGTCACTATACATCAGCGTTGATGGAGTCACCTGGAATTGGGTACCTCTCAATCAATTCCCCGCCCCAGGTACCTACACAGGTAATCTGATGCTTCGCGGTGTCTTTGGACATATGGAATCTGCAGGCACAAACGGCATGACAGAATTCAATGTCACCCGCGATGGCAACGATCTCGCCACCGGGATTACGGAAACAACCTTGGCTGAGACGCTGCCGTCTGATGATATTTTCGAATACGTCATCGAGTCAGTGTATCTCCAGGGAAATGCTTTCTCGGAGACATTGACCATTGACGCCAGCTCATTGGGCGTGGATGATGATGTAGCCCTGCCATCTGAATTCGCCATTGGTGATGCATATCCGAACCCATTCAACCCGTCAGTGGCAGTGCCGATTACCCTGGCTTCAGCTGCGGATGTGCAGCTTCGTGTCTTTGACATCCTTGGACGGAAGGTAGTCGAAGTGGCCAACCATGACATGTCCGCCGGTTCGCACACGTTAAACTGGACGGCGGAAGGTGTCGCTTCAGGCGTCTACTTCCTGCAGGTAACTGCCGGTCCGATGACTACGACGCAGAAGGTCGTTCTGATGCGGTAACGACCCATCTACAAATTGATTATCAACAGCCCGAGCCAATTCTGGTTCGGGTTGTTTTGTTTGAGGGTTTGAGTCGGGAGTCTGGAGGAAAAGACAGGCCCGTGCTTGCTCGTCAAGCGCGGCTTATCCTCGGATTTGGATGAACGATGAACGATGAAGGATGAGACAAGTGTCTAATGGTGACGGTTGTCCGTGTTTGCGAGCATCCGGTTATCCAGTTGCTTCAGCTGGGGTTGCATTATGCCCACGATATTTATGTCGTGGATTATCCGACGATGAATATGCCCCTGTTACCGCCACAGGCGATAGCAGGGTTGATCCACAAGTTACAAGGTGCCTGTTTGATTTATCAGGACTCAGGACAGTCGTTAAATGATCCCTGCGAACCGCCAAAAAAACGGCGGGTCACAGGGGCATATCTCCTGGCTGAGTTAACTGGATAACCGGATGCACTCCAAACACGGGCCTGTATTCTCACAGCTCACAACAAGCAGCCCGCAGCCAGTAGTCAGGCAGAAAATGCGGCGAGAATGGCAGGAACCAGGTCAGTGATCGAGGTGCAACCGGACAGGATGTCCTCCGCCAGTGGACCAACCGCGACTGCTGGAACCGGCGCGCGGGTGTGGGTGCGGACACTCAAATCCTCGCTGTTACCATGATCGCTGGCGATTAGAAGGGTATCACGTTCAGGATCGAGCTGAGTCAGCAGGGTGCGGAGGAAACGCGTGACTTCGGCTATAACCCTGGAAGCCCATACCGGGTCCCGGGCATGTCCGGCGAGATCCGTCTTGATGTATTCGAACAGTACCAGGTCATAATCCGAGGCCGACGCCATCAAGAAATATCCAGACCAAAGCCATCAGGGACGCCTCACCTGACGCTCGAGCTCTTTTGCCTTATCCCAGTAAACGTCGAGTTCTTCGAGATTCAGTTCATGTACTGAGTGACCGTCTGCGGCGGTCAAAGTTTCGATAGTTTGAAAACGGCTGATGACTTTTTCGGTGCTCATACGCAATGCATCTTCGGCTGAAAATCCAGCCAGCCGGGCGGCATTTACGGCGCTGAAAAGCAGGTCACCCAGCTCCTCTTCGGCGTGGGCACGGTCACCCGACATAACAGCTTCGGACAGCTCATTCATCTCTTCAGCCAGCTTCTCGAGAGCTCCGGATGCATCGGGCCAGTCAAAGCCAACTCCGGCCATCTTCTCCTGGACACGGAAGGCGCGGGTTAGTGAAGGCAGTACCTTCGGAACACCTGAGAGGACACTGTTCAGCTCGTCACCTTCGCCCTTATCCTCCAGCTTGATCCTCTCCCACATGTCACGTACCTGCTCAGGTGTTTCCAGCTTGCGGTCGCCGAAGATATGCGGATGACGTCGTATCAGCTTCTCCCGGATGGCCCGGATCGAATCGGCAACGTCGAACGTTCCTGATTCAGACGCGATCTGGGAATGGAACACCACCTGTAGCAACAGATCGCCAAGTTCATCACGGAGTTCGTTCAAGTCGCCAGAGTCAATAGCGGCGAGGACTTCGTAGGTCTCTTCCAGCAAATAGGGACGGAGGGTCTCGTGCGTTTGGGCGCGATCCCAGGGGCATCCATTTTCAGCACGCAATCGCCTCATCACGGCTGCCAGGGCTTCCATTTCGCCGCCGACGCTACCATCGCCGAGTACATCTGCGGGTAATTGCATAGAATCAGATCCGGGTTGATGATTTGGGTGCGATTCGGCGGCAAAACCGTCAGTTGACATCAAGAACTCCTCAGTCTGCTGCGCCACGAACTGGTCCCTCACCACCCTGTCGGGAACCTGTTGGTTCCAAGTGGATCAACGCATCCGCGACATAATCGTATCGTTCGAGAATCAGATCTTTCACCCGGTGAGCAACGTCATGACCCTGTTGTACTGTCATCTCAGGTGATACTTCAATATCAAGATCAACGTAGATCAACGAACCATAGCGACGGGTGCGGATTCGGTGGGCATCCTGAACCTCGCTTACAGTCAGCGCCAAGACTTCGATTTCAGCTACCAATTCCGGATTCTGTTCCATGTCGGTGAGCTCATGCACAGCTCTCACCGCGATCCGAATTCCCATACTCACGATAAATCCGCTCACCGCCAGGCTGGCCACAGAATCAAGGAACCAGGCACCGGGGATCAACACCGCGCCAGTTACACCGATCACCACTGTGATTGATGAAAATGCGTCGCTGCGATGGTGGTAGGCATTCGAGAGTAACGCCGGGGAATGAGTCTTCTGAGCGGCTGCTCTTGTCCAGCGGAACAACCATTCCTTGGTAACAACTGATACACCAGCAATCAACGCCGCCGGCCAGCCGATTGCCGGTCCCGGCTCACCCATGAGGTGCAGTACAGCGTTTCGGACGAGGATAACGGCGGCAATAAACAAGACCAGCGCGACAACGAGAGAAGCGAGTGATTCAAATCGGCCATGACCATAGGGGTGATTGTGATCGACGGGACGGCGGCTGAAACGGATGGCGGCGATGGTGACAGCGTCAGTGAATAAATCGCTGGTGGAATCAACAGCATCCGCGAGCAACGCATGACTGTGAAACAAGAACCCACCAGTCGCCTTCACAACCGCGAGGGTAAGATTGATTGCCGCACCGGTCAAGCTGACTCTCTTCACCAGGCGGCTGTCGCGTTCGTAATTGTCCGTCACAGTGAACTCGCGAGCATTACAAGACAAATTCTGCGCATTAGCAAGGCGGATACTACGCCATTTCAGGAGCGGAGGCCGGTTGGGGTTCGGCAGGCCGGTCAGAAGGTGGAGATTGTTGATCTGAGTATTCACGCTCAGAGATCAAATCTTCCAGACGCTCTTTCTCACGCACCAGATCCTCAATGCTCCAGTCACCCAAGTCACGTTCCACCTGCAAACTCGGCAGTTCGATTCCCTGCTTGCGCAGGAACTCGTCAACCTGCGGTTGGTTCTTGCGGTAATAGTAATAGGCCGCCGCAGCCGCTCCCGCGCCAATCACAAATCCAGAAAGATGATCGTTACTGATGGTCATACCAAGCCTCTCGTTCAAGGCGATTCTTGTCGTGTATGAAGATGGGGGAGGAACACGGGCAGATCAATGTTTCCCGCGAGTGTTCAGCACCAGCCAGGCTGATAACAGCATTCCCGGCAACGAAATGTGACGAATCACCAGGTGATTCAACGCCGCCGCCCCCGCCAGAATACCAGCAGCAGAATACAAGTCGATCAAGCCATTGGTCGTGTCATAAACTCCACGGTTCATGGCCTGCAATGCTTCCCATCCTTCCCTTCTCAGCAACGATTTCGGCGTTCTATTCAACTCCTTCTCGAGACCGAGCAACCGAATCAGCGCCGCAAAGAGGATTTCCGCCTCCAAACGCGTATCGTCAAACAGGATAAGCACACTGCCAGTGCGACCATCCACCTCCACACGGTTCACACCCTGAATACGGATCAACGCTCCACGAACTCGCTCAGCATCACTCGCACGTCCGACCAGTATTGGCGCATTGAAACGCACCCGTCCAGGTAGCAAATGAACAGTGCGGATCGGATGACGCATCTTCAACAAGGGAGAACGTGATGTCTGCGTTGGGTCATCACCATCGCCCGTGCTGCGTTTGAGAAACATTCATAGAAGAAGCTGGGCTAACATGTGCATATTTTCGGAGTTCCTGTTCAAAACCTC